>NZ_JBEYXN010000012.1:0-208615 GCF_040704625.1 Streptomyces sp. NPDC046866 | reverse complement strand
GGCGCCCTTGTACTGGACGTACTCGGGTGCACCGCCAACGCGGCGAGGTGCGGTGCCGGGCGGCGCGGGTCAGGCAAGATCCGGAAGAGACGGCCTAGACGCCCCCGGCCGCCGGGACGCGAAACGGCCCCGGCCCCCTGGCGAGGGGTCGGGACCGGCCCGGCATCGCTGCGATGGGGTATCACTACCCACCCCGGCCACCGGCTCAACCGCGCTCCTGCCGCGAGTTGCTACGTGTCGCAGTCCAGGACCGTGCGGCACAGTCCGCACCGGGCCCGCAGGGGTCCTGCGACCGGTACGCGGAGCCGCTGTTCGCACACCGGGCAGCAGAAGCTCACCCGCAGCCGCCCGCCGCCGTCCCGCTCGAAGCGGTATCCGGCCCCGGGCGAGGCGGCCCCGGCGGCGCGGTCGTGCAGGTAGCGGCGCCGCTGCGCGCGGTCCGCGGCGGCGAGCGGGGCCCGGCGCAGGTCCCGCTCCGCGAGCGCGCGCCCGCGCACGTAGGCCTCGTACGCCTGCGGGCCGGTGAACCAGGCGGACAGGTCCTCGCCGAGCAGCAGGGCGCGCTTGCCGAGGACGTAGCCGAACTCCTCCGGGGTGAGGTAGCCGAGCTTCTGGCTGCTGTGGCGGTCCTCGCGGTAGGCGTCCAGGAGCAGCCAGCCGACACCCAGGTAGGCGGCGGCGGTGTCGGTGAGGAGCTCGTTGCCGGCGGTGTCGGGGAAGCGCAGGCCCAGCCGGTGCAGCAGGACGTGCGTGGCCTCGTGGGCCAGGGCGGCCGCCAGATCACGGCGGTGGGTGCGGAAGCGGTCGTTGACCTCGACGAAGTACTCGGGGCCCGCGGCGAGTTCGACGGTGGCCGCCTCCGGCATGTCGCGGAACGCGACCACCATCCTGGCGTCGGGCAGCCGCAGGGCGGCCGCGACCGCCGAGGCCACGCGGTGCGCGCCGAGGTGGAGGTCGTCGGCGGCGGTGAAGGCGGCGTCGGCGGGGGAGAGCGGCGCGGCGTAGGAGCGCAGCCCGTCGGGCGGCAGCCGCCGCAGCAGGGCGGGGATCGCGGCGCGGACGGTCGCCAGGTGCGGGAAGCCGTGCTCGACGGGCCCCGGCCCGGGCCCGCCCCGGCGTCGGGCGGACGGGCGCCTCACCGCGCACGCCCCCTCGTACGGCAGGCGGCGCCAGGTTGTCCGAAAAGGAGTTCTTGAGCCCCCGTCAGGCACGGGTATGACATGTACAAGTCAGTCGAGTCATTCACCCGATGACGCGATGCACCGCCCAACCCCCCACGAAAGGCAGTGTGTTGACCGTGTCCACCCTTGGCACCCTCCTCAAGCGCGCCCTCGCCGTCGGCGCCGTCGCCCTCGCCGCCGTCAGCCTCCAGCCCGGCAGCGCGGGCGCCGCCCCCGCCCCCGTCGTCGGCGGCACGCGCGCCGCGCAGGGCGAGTTCCCCTTCATGGTCCGGCTCTCCATGGGCTGCGGCGGCGCCCTCTACACTCAGCAGATCGTCCTCACCGCCGCCCACTGCGTGAACGGCTCCGGCAGCAACACCTCCATCACCGCCACCGCCGGAGTCGTCGACCTCCAGAGCTCCAGCGCCATCAAGGTCAAGTCCACCAAGGTCCTCCAGGCCCCCGGCTACAACGGACAGGGCAAGGACTGGGCCCTGATCAAGCTCGCCAAGCCGGTCAACCTGCCCACGCTCAAGATCGCGGACACCAAGGCCTACGACAACGGCACCTTCACCGTCGCCGGCTGGGGCGCCGCCCGCGAAGGCGGCGGCCAGCAGCGCTACCTGCTCAAGGCCACCGTCCCCTTCGTCTCCGACGCCGCCTGCCAGAGCGCGTACGGCAGCTCCCTCGTCCCCGCCGAGGAGATCTGCGCCGGCTACGACCAGGGCGGCGTCGACACCTGCCAGGGCGACTCCGGCGGCCCCATGTTCCGCCGCGACGACACCAACGCCTGGATCCAGGTCGGCATCGTCAGCTGGGGCGAGGGCTGCGCACGGGCCGGCTACCCGGGCGTCTACACCGAGGTGTCCACCTTCGCCGCGGACATCAAGGCGGCCGCAGCCACCCTCTGACCACCGCCCGAGCCCGAAACCCTGACCTCGGGCCGACGCCGGCTCCCCAGCCGCCCCGGACCCGGGCCGGGGCATCGGAGCCAGCCCCCGGTCCGGCCTGGACACCCGCTCCGGCGCCGAACTCGCGACCGTCCGGCGCCCGCCACCCGGCCCCCGGCCCGACCCCGGCTCCCGGCCCGACCCCGGCCCCGGCTCCCGGCCCGACCCCGGCCCCGGCTCCCGGCCCGACCCCGGGCCGGGAGCCCGGCCTGGCCGGGACACGGGGCCGGGCCCCGGGCTCGCCACCGGCCCGGTGGTCGGCTCCTTGGCCTGCCCCAGCCCTCGCACCGGCTCCGGCGCTCGGTCCGCCCTTGGACCCGGCACCCCGTCCGGGCTGGACATGGGGTCGGGCTCCGGGCTCGCCACCGGCCTCAGGCCGGTGTTCGGCTCCTGAGCAGGCCCCTGCCCCGGCGGTTGCTCCGCCGTTGGGCCGGGCCCCCGGTCCGGCTTCGAAACGGGGTCTGGCCCGGGCCTGGGTGCCGGCCTGAGCCCTGTGTTCGGCTTCCGGGCCGGCATCGGCCGCGGCGCTTGGTCCGGCGTTGGGCCCGGCCCCCGGTCCGGCACCGGCCTGGACACGGGATCCGGCACCAAGCTCGATACCGGCCTGCGCCCCGTGTCCGGCCCCCGGCTCGATACCGGGTGCGGTACCAGCTCTGGCATCGGCGCTTGGTCCGACATAGGGCCCGGCACCCGGTCCGACATGCTGGCCGGCACTCGGTTCAGCACCCGGTCCGGCCGCAAGCCAGGCACCCGCTCCGACACTGGTACCCGGCTCGGCAGGCGGTCCGGGGCCGGGCCTGCCGCCCTTTGGCGGCCGTGTGTCCGAGCAGGCGGTAGTGGCGGTGCGGCGGCGCCACCGTGACCCGCCGACGGCGGGACCGCCGGGGCCAAGAGCCGCTCCGGCCACCACACCCCTCGCATCGTGATCGCCACCACCTTCGGCCTCGACGGGCACGTCCACGCGGCGCTCCAAGCCGAAGCATCCGCCCCCGCCCTGAAGGACGCCACCCCCACGCCCCCGGTTGACCGGTCCCGGCCCCCGAGGAAGCCCGAGCCGCGAGGCGGGGCGACAGCGGACGCCGCGGAGGCTGCCGCGGCCGCGGCCGGGGGGGAGGAGGACGGCGCCCGCGGCGCGGGCGGGAGGACCCCGCGCCTGTGATCCCGGGAGAGATCCGGCGGGCGGACCGGGCCCGGACACAGCGGGCCCGGACCACGGCGGGCCCGGACCACGGCGTGCCCGGGCCAGAGAGGCCCGTAGAGCGGGACCAGGGCGGGCCAAGGCTCAGGCGGGACCGGGGTGGAGCCGGGCCACGGCCAGGGCGGGCCCGGCGGCCCCGAGGCGGGACCGGCTCGTGGCGGCCGGGGCGGGGGACCGGCTCGTGGCGGCCGGGGCGGGGCGGCGGGGCGGGTGGAGTCGGGGTAGCGGGGCGGGTGGAGTCGGGGTGGCGGGGCGGCCGGAAATGGCTCATGGCGTCTCACAGGACGGCTGCCCCCTCCCAGCCCCCCGCCTCCCACGTAAGCTCAACCACCATGAACAACAGCCACCCCGACGCCCCCGACGAGAACGTCACCGCAGAACTCGCCCGCCTGCGCGACAGCATCGACAACATCGACGCCGCCGTGGTCCACATGCTCGCCGAACGCTTCAAGTGCACGCAGCAGGTAGGCCACCTGAAGGCCAAGCACCACCTGCCCCCCGCCGACCCCCAGCGCGAGGCCAGCCAGATCGCCCGTCTGCGCCAGCTCGCCGAGAACGCCAAACTCGACCCCGCGTTCGCCGAGAAGCTCCTCAACTTCATCATTGCCGAGGTCATCCGCCACCACGAGACGATCGCTGCGCGCGAAGACTGAAGGGCCCGGGCCCACCCTTCGGGCAGCATGGGCCCATGTCCGCACTGACGCGCAACGAAGCGCACACCCGAGCCCGGCTCCTCGACGTCCACCACTACGCGGTCACCCTCGACCTCACCGGCGGCGACGACACCTTCGACTCCACCACCGTCATCCGGTTCGCCGCCCGCACCGCCGGCGACACCTTCGTGGAGCTGAAACCGGACGAACTGCGCTCCGCCCACCTCGACGGCCACCCCCTCGACCCGGCCGCCCTCACCGGCAACCGGCTCCCGCTCACCGGCCTCACCGAGGGCCCCCACGAGCTGCGCGTCGACACCCGCATGCGCTACTCCCGCACCGGTGAAGGCCTGCACCGCTTCACCGACCCCGCGGACGGCGAGACGTACGTCTACACCCAGATGTTCATGGACGACGTCCAGCGCGTCTTCGCGGCCTTCGACCAGCCCGACCTCAAGGCCGTCTTCGCCTTCACCGTCACCGCCCCCGCCCACTGGACCGTCCTCGCCAACGGCATCACCCACCGCACCGGCACCCGCCCCGCCACCGGCGACAGTGCCGCCGCCGGCATCTGGACCTCCGCCCCCACCCCCGTCATCTCCACCTACCTCGCCGCCGTCGCCGCAGGCCCCTGGCACAGCATCCGCACCGAGCACGCCGGCCTGCCCTTCGGCATCCACTGCCGCAAGTCCCTCGCCCCCCACCTCGACGCCGACGCCGACGAAATCCTCTCCCTCACCACCGCCTGCTACGACCGCTACCACGAGAAGTTCACCGAGCCCTACCCCTTCGACTCCTACGACCAGGCCTTCGTCCCCGAGTTCAACGCCGGCGCCATGGAGAACCCCGGCCTGGTCACCTTCCGCGACGAATTCGTCTTCCGCTCCGCCGTCACCGACTCCGAACGCCAGCGCCGCGGCATGGTCATCGCCCACGAGATGGCCCACATGTGGTTCGGCGACCTCGTCACCCTCCGCTGGTGGGACGACATCTGGCTCAACGAGTCCTTCGCCGAGTACATGGGCTACCAGACCCTCGCCGAAGCCACCCGCTTCACCGGCACCTGGACCGAATTCGGCATGGAGCGCAAGCCCTGGGGATACGACGCCGACCAGCGCCCCTCCACCCACCCCGTCGCCCCCGACGCCGAAGCCGTCCCCGACACCGCCTCCGCCCTCCTCAACTTCGACGGCATCTCCTACGCCAAGGGCGCCTCCGCCCTGCGCCAGCTCGTCGCCTGGCTCGGCGAGAAGGACTTCCTCGCCGGCATCAACACCCACTTCGCCCGCCACAAGTTCGCCAACGCCTCCCTCGCCGACTTCGTCGACTCCCTCGCCGCCCACACCGACCGCGACGTCCACGCCTGGGCCGACGCCTGGCTGCGCACCACCGGAGTCGACACCCTCACCCCCCGCATCGAGGAGGACCACGGCGGCTGGACCCTCACCGTCGACCACAAGGGCACCCGTCCCCACCACATCGCCGTCGGCCTCTACGACCGCGACGCCGACGGCACCCTCGCCGCCCGCCGCCCCGTCACCCTCGACGTCCCCTCCGACGAGGTCCTCTCCGCCGACGGCCCCCGCCCCGCCCTCCTCGTCCTCAACGACGGCGACCTCGGCTACGCCAAGGTCCGCCTCGACGACACCTCCGTCGAAACCGCCCTGCGCAGCCTGTCCGCCATCCCCGACCCGCTCACCCGCGCCGTCGTCTGGAACTCCCTGCGCGACATGGTCCGCGACGGCGAACTCGAACCCGCCGCCTACCTCGCCACCGCCGAAGCCCACCTGCCCGACGAGCCCGACCTCGCCGTCGTCCAGGGCGTCCTGGCCTTCGCCCGCCGCCACATCGCCGACCGCTACCTCGCCCCCGGCGAACGCACCGTTGCCCTCACCACCCTCAGCGCCACCGCCCGCGCCCTGCTGCGCCGCACCGAGGACGGCACCGACCCCGGCATGCGGCTCGCCGCCGTACGGGCCCTCATCGACAGCGCCACCCAGCCCGACACCCTCACCGCCTGGCTGGACGAGGACACCGTCCCCGGCGGCCCCGAACTCGACCCCGAGCTGCGCTGGCGCATCCTCGCCCGCCTCAGCGCCCTCGGCGCCGTCGGCGAGCGCGACATCGACGCCGCCCTGGCCGCCGACCCCAGCGCCACCGGCGAGGAAGGCGCCGCCCGCTGCCGCGCCGCGCTGCCCACCGCCGAGGCCAAGGCCGCCGCCTGGGCCCGCCTGTTCCACGACGACAGCCTCTCCAACTACCTCTTCACCGCCACCGCCCAGGGCTTCTGGCAGCCCGAACAGGCCGACCTCGTACGGGACTACGTGCCCCGCTTCTACCCCGAGGCCACCGCCCTCGCCACCCGGCGGGGCCCGGCCATCGCCGAAGCCGCGGCCCGCCACGCGTTCCCCGCGTACGCCATCGACCCCGGGCACCTCGAAGCCGGGCGGGCCTGCCTCGCCGACCCCGACCTGACCCCGCGGCTGCGCCGGGGGCTCGTCGACCAGCTGGACGACCTCGCCCGCGCCCTGCGCATCCGCACGCCGAACCAGCCCACCGCCTGACCCGGCGCCGCTGCCGCTGTTCCGCTGCGCGGAGCCTGTCCCCTCCCCGCCCCTTCCCGAACCGGGCTCCGCCCGGACCCTCCCCCAGACTCCGTCCGGGGGGGGGACCCCCAGGGCGCTGCGCGCCCGGTGCGCTCAAACGCCGCGCGGGCTCAAATCAGCCCCGCCGGCGATTGAGCACGTTTCGGGAAGGGGCGGGGCGGGGGAGCCGGCTCCGCGCAGCGGACCCCTCGCACGCCGCGCCCCCGGACACCCTCGGACGGCAGCCCCGGCGGCGGTTACCCCGTTCGGGGTCGGGTCGTTGTACCCGGCGGGTGCCCGGCCGCCACCGCGGCCGACCGCACCCGCCGCCAGGTGCCCCGCACAACAGGGCCGGCCCCGCCACCGACCCACCCCGAGGACACCATGACCGCCCCGCCCCCGCCGCCCCCGCCGCCCCCGCTCGCCGGCGGCCGCACCGGCGCCGACGCCCTGCGCCCCCTCCTGGACACCGTCCTCGACGCCCTCGCCACCGGGGCCGCCGCCCGCGGCGGCCCGCTCCCCGCCGGCGGCCCCGACACCGTCACCGCCCGCGTCACCGCCGCGCTCGGCGACGTACTCCCCGCCCACGGCACCGGCGCGCACGAAGCCCTGCGCACCCTCGTCCGCACCCTCGCCGAAGGCGCCGCCGACCCCGCCGAGCCGCTGTGCGCAGCCCACCTGCACGGCCCGCCCCTCGCCGTCGCCACCGCCGCCGAGCTCGCCGCGAGCGCCCTGAACCCCTCCCTCGACTCCTGGGACCAGGCCCCCGCCGCCTCGGCGATCGAAGCCCTCGTCACCCGGGGCCTGGCCGCCGAGTTCTACCCGGACGGACCCGCCCCCGACGCCCTCGTCACCACCGGCGGCACCGAAGCCAACCAGCTCGCCGTCCTCCTCGCCCGCGAAGCCCACGGCCCCGCCCTCACCGTCCTGCACGGCGCCAACGCCCACCACTCCGTCCCCCGCGCGGCCTGGCTCCTCGGACTGCCCCCCGCCACCGCCCTGCCCACCCCGGCCGGCGTCCTCGACCCCGCCCGCCTCGCAGAAGCCCTCGCCGCCACCCCCGGCCCCACCCTCGTCACCGCCACCGCCGGCACCACCGACGCCGGCCTCATCGACCCCCTCGACGCCATCGCCGACCTCTGCGCGGCGCACGGCGCGGAGCTCCACATCGACGCCGCCTACGGCGGCCTCCTCGCCCTCAGCCCCCGCCACCGCCCGCGCCTGGCCGGCCTCCACCGCGCCCAATCCCTCACCGTCGACCTGCACAAACTCGGCTGGCAGCCCGTCGCCGCCGGCCTCCTCGCCGTCCCCGACACCCGCCTCCTGGCCCCCCTCGCCCACCGCGCCGACTACCTCAACGCCGCCGACGACACCGAAGCGGGCCTCCCCGACCTCCTCGGCCGCTCCCTGCGCACCACCCGCCGCCCCGACGCCTTCAAGATCGCCGCCACCCTGCGCGCCCTCGGCCGCGACGGCCTCGCCCACCTCATCGACCGCACCTGCGACCTCGCCCGCCACCTCGCCGCCCGCCTCGACGCCCACCCCGCCTTCGAACTCCACGCCCCACCCACCCTCACCACCGTCCTCTTCCGCCCCACCGACGCCGACGACAAAACCCTCGCCGACCTGCGCCGCACCCTCCTGCACACCGGCCACGCCGTCCTCGGCCGCGCCACCGCCGACGGCCGCCTCTGGCTCAAGGCCACCCTCCTCAACCCGCACACCACCCCTCAGGACCTGGACACCCTCGTCACCCTCCTGGAAGGCAGCGACCGCCGATGACCGCCCCCCTCGATGCACCCCACGACCTCGTCGGAATCGGCATCGGCCCCTTCAACCTCTCCCTCGCCGCCCTCGCCCACGGCCTGCCCGCCCACGGCGCCGGCCCCCTGGACACCGCCTTCTACGACGAACGCCGCACCTTCCGCTGGCACCCCGGGCTCCTGATCGACGGGACCACCCTCCAGGTCCCCTTCCTCGCCGACCTCGTCACCCTCGCCGACCCCGCCAGCCCCTGGAGCTTCCTCAACTACCTCAAGGACAAGGAACGCCTCTACCCCTTCTACTTCGCCCAGCAGTTCCACATCCAGCGCGCCGA
This sequence comes from Streptomyces sp. NPDC046866, assembly GCF_040704625.1. Lineage (NCBI taxonomy): Bacteria > Bacillati > Actinomycetota > Actinomycetes > Kitasatosporales > Streptomycetaceae > Streptomyces > Streptomyces sp. NPDC046866. The sequence continues at coordinate 199,971 of NZ_JBEYXN010000012.1, read as the reverse complement.
GTACGACGCCTACTGCCGCTGGGTCGCCGACCGCCTCCCCGGACTCCACTTCGGCCACCAGGTCGACGCCGTCCGCTGGAACCACGAACACGACCTCTTCGAAGTCGACTTCACCCAGCTCGACCCCGGCGGCGAAGCCGAAGCCCTCGGCCGCACCCACACCCGCCACCTCGTCCTCGGCATCGGCACCGCCCCGTACGTCCCCGAACCCCTGCGCCCCCTCGTCGAGGCCCCCACCGTCCCCGTCATCCACTCCGCCGACTACCTCGACCACCGCGCCCGCATCCTCGGCGCCGACCACGTCACCGTCATCGGATCCGGCCAGTCCGGCGCGGAGATCTTCCTCGACCTCCTGCGCGCCCGCCCCGCCGGCCGCGAACGCCTGACCTGGCTCGCCCGCACCCCCTCCTTCGCCCCCATGGAGTACAGCAAGCTCGGCCTCGAACACTTCACCCCCGACTACACCCGCTACTTCCACTCCCTGCCCGAACCCGTCCGCGACCGGCTCGTCCCCGCGCAATGGCAGCTCCACAAGGGCATCGACGCCGACACCATCGCCGCCATCCACCACGAGCTCTACACCCGCACCCTCCACGGCGGCTGGCCCGACGCCGTCCTGACCCCCGGCGTCACCGTCCGCACCGCCGGCCGCGTCGCCACCACCAAGGTCGAACTCCACCTCGAACACGCCGACCAGAACGCCCGCTCCCGCCTCACCACCGACGCCGTCGTCCTCGCCACCGGCTACCGGGAACGCCCCCTCACCCGGCTCCTCGCCGGCCTCGACCCGTACCTGCGCAAGGACTCCTCGGGCCGCCCCCGCATCGACGAACGCCACCGCATGGTCACCGACCCCGGCATCACCGGCAGCATTTTCGTCCAGAACGGCGAACGCCACACCCACGGCGTCGGCGCCCCCGACCTCGGCCTCGCCGCCTGGCGCAGCGCCGCCATCCTCAACACCCTCACCGCCCGGAACCCCTACCCCGAACCCACCCGCACCGCCTTCACCACCTTCGGCCTCGAACACCGCGAACCCGCCCGCCCCCGCCCCGCCGTCCACATCCGCCCCCTCGTCGACCACCCCTGAACGCGCAAGGGCGGGGCCCGCCCCAGCAGACCCCGCCCCCCCACCCGCGTACGGACTAGAACACCGGCACCCCGGCCCGCGTCAGACGCCAGTCCACCGAAGCGAACTGCGCCGGGTCGATCGTCCCCTTCGCCTTCACCCACTGGATGATCGTGTTCCGGATCTCGTCCGAGTTCGCCCACAGCTGCTTCGCCTGCGCCACGTGCGGGAACGCCCCGCCACCCGACGCCCGGTAGTTGTTCACCGCCAGCACGAACCGCGCCGCCGGATCCACCGGCTTGCCCCGGAACGACAGCCCCGAGATCCGCGAACCCTTCGGCTGCGCGATGTCGATGTCGTACGACAGCCCGTACACCGCGTCGTAGTTGTAGTCCGGAGTCGCCTCCGCATTCGTGATCTTCGCCGGATCCACCACCTCACCCGGAGCCGTCTGCACGAAGTACTTCGCCGAATACTCCAGGTAGTCTTTCAGCTGCGCCCCCGTCAGCAGCCGCGCCTCAAGGGTGTTCTCGAACGGGTACAGGCCCGCCGCGTCCTTGATCGTCACCTGCCCCGCCGGAATGGCAGCCGTACGCGAGAAGCACGACGCCTGCGACAGCACCGGCAGCGCCGCCCACTCCGTACCGGCCAGCGCCCCCTTCACCGTCTCCGCCTGCACGTGGTTGATCAGGTCGATGATCGCCACGTCCTTCACCGGACCGTCCGCCGACGACATGGCCTGCGTGGAGCTGCCGATCACCTGGTTGACGTACGCCACCACCTTGCGGTGCTCGTCCGACAGCAGCCGCACGATCTTCGGGTCCTCGTCCACCGTGTTGGAGTTCAACACCTGCGCCGACACCTTCGCCACCGACCAGCGGCCCTTCTCCCACGTCAGCTCGAAGTCGAACAGCGTCAGCCGCTGACCCCACTTCAGCGGCTCCGACAGCACCACGTCCTTGCCGGTCGCCTTGTTCTTCACCCGGTACTCCGGGATCTCCGTGTGCGCGTGCCCCACCAGGATCGCGTCGATCCCCGGCACCTGCTCCGCCACCAGACCCGCCGCGTTCTCGATGTACGGCAGCTGGTCACCGTACGACGACGTGCCGCTCGACCCCGAGTGCGCCGACACGATCACCACGTCCGCGCCCATCGACCGCAGCCGCGGCACGTACTTCGCCGCCTGCTCCTCCAGCCCCGGGAACGTCATCTTCCCCTGCACGTTCGCCTTGTCCCAGATCGCGATACCCGGGTTCGTCAGCCCCAGCACCGCCACCTTCACGTCCGGCCCGTGCGGCGTGCGCAGCCGGTGCATGCTGTACGGCGGGAACGCCGGCTGCAGCGTCTTCGCGTCCAGCGCGTTCGCCCCCAGCAGCGGGAAACGGCACTGCTCCTGGAACTTGCGCAGCACCGGGATGCCGTAGTTGAACTCGTGGTTCCCGAGCGCCGCCGCGTCATAGCCGATCGCGTTCATCGCCTGCGCCATCGGGTGCACCGGACCGCGCCGCGCCGTGATCGGGTCGACCTTCGCGTAGTAGTACGACAACTGCGTGCCCTGGATGGTGTCGCCCGCATCGATGAGCAGGGTGTTGCAGCGCCCCTTCTCCGCCCGCACCCGCTCCACCAGCGTCGAGATCTTCGCCAGGCCGACGTCGTTGTGCGCCTTGTCGTCGAACTCCTTGTCCGTGAAGTAATCCCAGTTGAAGACGTTCCCGTGCAGATCGGTCGTCCCCATCACCGTGAACGCGTACGTCCGCGGCGCCCTGGAACCGGTGCCGGAAGCAGAAGCGGCAGGTGCATCAGCCGCCGCGGCCGGGGCGGCCGCGGCCCCCGCCAGAGCCACGGCCGCGCCGGTGGCCGCCGTGGTGCCCAGAAACGTCCTGCGGTCGAACCCCATGTACATCTCCCCTGTTGAAGCCGTTACAACGCGCGTAGATTCTGACCGATGGGTAACAAGCGGCAACACCCCCACCCAGGTTTCGAAACGATGACCACACCGCAGCGCGCAGCAGTGCGACAGTGAACCCATGACCACCCAGGACGCACCCCACCAGCCCTACGGCACCCCCGAGGTGCCCCGCGTCTCCGTCCGCGGCGAGGCCCGCCTCGAAGTCGAGCCCGAAATCGCCCGCATCGGCATCACCGTCAGCGCCCGCGGCACCGACCGCCGCACCGCCCTCGAGGACCTCACCCGCCGCAACACCACCGTCCTCGAACTCGTCAAGAGCTACGGCGAAGCCATCGAAAAACTCGAGACCGGCGCCTTCTCCATCACCCCCGAACTCACCCGCCACGGCCGCGCCGAACGCATCCGCGCCTACCACGGCCGCGTCCACGTCACCGCCGAACTCAGCGACTTCACCGCCCTCGGCGAACTCACCACCCGCCTCGCCGACCTCGACCTCACCAGCGTCGACGGCCCCTGGTGGGCCCTGCGCCCCACCTCGCCCGCCCACGGTGAAGCCCGCCGCCAGGCCGTCCTCGAAGCCGTCCAGCGCGCCCGCGAATACGCCGCCGCCCTCGGGGCCGAACTCGCCGCCCTCGTCGAGCTCGCCGACATCGGCGCCGAGAACGCCACCCCCTACGCCGGGCGGCCCGGAGGCGGCGGCATGCGCTCCATGGCCTTCGCCGGCGACGCCGAATCCGCCGCCCCGCCCCTCGACCTCGAACCCCAGCGGCAGACCGTTTTCGCCCAGGTCAACGCCCGCTTCACCATGACGCCGCCCCAGCTCTGAACCACCCGTGGGGGTGCTCATCGGAGCACCCCCACGCACATTCAACAATTGTCAACAAGCCTTCGCTCAAAGGTTGTTGAGAGGACACTCGGAAGCAATTACCTACCCATCGGTAGGGGCATACGCTCGCCCCATGCGCCGAGCAAAAATCGTATGCACCCTGGGCCCCGCAACCGACTCATACGACCAGATCAAAGCCCTGGTCGAAGCCGGAATGGACATCGCCCGCCTCAACCTCAGCCACGGCACCTACGCCGAACACGAGGAGCGCTACCAGCGCGTGCGCAAGGCCTCCGACGAGACCGGCCGCAGCGTCGGCGTCCTCGCCGACCTTCAAGGCCCGAAGATCCGCCTCGGCCGCTTCACCGAAGGCCCCGTACTCCTTGAACGCGGCGACACCTTCACCATCACCGTCGAAGACGCCCCGGGCGACCGCCACACCTGCGGCACCACCTACAAGGGCCTCGCCGCCGACGTCACCACCGGCGAACGCATCCTCGTCGACGACGGCCGCGTCACCCTCGAAGTCACCGCCGTCGACGGCCCCCGCGTCCACACCCGCGTCATCGAAGGCGGCATGGTCTCCGACCACAAGGGACTCAACCTCCCCGGAGTCGCCGTCTCCGTCCCCGCCCTCTCCGACAAGGACATCGACGACCTCCGCTGGGCCCTGCGCACCGGAGCCGACGTCATCGCCCTCTCCTTCGTCCGCAGCGGCCGCGACATCGACGACGTCCACCGCATCATGGACGAGGAAGGCCGCCGCCTCCCCGTCATCGCCAAGGTCGAAAAACCCCAGGCCGTCGAGAACATCGACGACATCGTCGCCGCATTCGACGGCATCATGGTCGCCCGCGGCGACCTCGGCGTCGAAATGCCACTCGAACAGGTCCCCATCGTCCAAAAGCGCGCCATCAAACTCGCCAAGCGCAACGCCAAACCGGTCATCGTCGCCACCCAGATGCTCGACTCGATGATCGACAACTCCCGCCCCACCCGCGCCGAAGCCTCCGACGTCGCCAACGCCGTCATCGACGGCACCGACGCCGTCATGCTCTCCGGCGAAACCAGCGTCGGCAAATACCCCGTCGACACCGTCAAAACCATGTCCCGCATCGTCGAAGCCGCCGAAGAGGACATCCTCGCCAAGGGCCTCCCCCCGCTCACCGAACGCAGCAAGCCCCGCACCCAAGGCGGAGCCGTCGCCCGCGCCGCCGCCGAAATGGGCGACTTCCTCGGAGCCAAATTCCTCGTCGCCTTCACCCAGAGCGGCGACACCGTCCGCCGGCTCTCCCGCTACCGCTCACCCATCCCCCTCCTCGCCTTCACCCCCGACCCCGCCACCCGCTCCCAGCTCAACCTCACCTGGGGCGTGGAAACCTTCCTCGGACCCCACGTCGACTCCACCGACGCCATGGTCGCCCAAGTCGAGGAAGAACTCCTGCGGATCGGCCGCTGCGTCCCCGGCGACGTCGTCGTCATCACCGCCGGCTCCCCGCCCGGAGTCACCGGCTCCACCAACCTCGTCCGCGTCCACCACATCGGCGACGCGGTCCGCTGACCGACCCCCCCCGCACCACCCCGCAGCGCACAGCACGCCCCCGCCCGGACCACACACCGGCCGGGGGCGCCGTCGTGCACCGCCGGTGCACCGGACCGGAATACCTGCGTCACCCTCCCGCCCCACGGCACAATCCAGGGAGCCGAGCCCGAAACACCCGCCCCACCCCACCCCACTTGGAGCAGCCGGTGTCGTCGCACGAAACGCAGGGCCAGGGACCTGACGGACCGCAGAACCCGCCGGAAACCCCGATATCCCTCACCCCCCAACAAGCCGCCACCGGCGTCGTCATCACCCTCCCCCTCCCCGACGGCACCAACGCCACCCTGCGCATCCCGCCCGCCCGCAACGGCGACCTCGTCCGCGCCCGCATCGGCGACCGCGAAGTCCTCCTCCGCGTCCGGGTGTCCGGCGCCCCCAACCCGGCCCCCACCAAGACCAACCCCCTCGGCTGCCTCCTCGGCCTGGTCATAGCCATCGCCGTCATCGCCGGCATCGTCGCCCTCAGTAACAACGACGACGATGACCACAAGCGCCCCACCGCCATCCCCACCTTCTCCTACTCCCCGGCCCCCCTCCCCTCCCTGGACCTCAACCTCGACCCCACCACCGCCGCCCCCGAACCCAGCCCCTACGACGAGGGCACCTGCCTCAACGGCACCCTCCCCGACTCCACCACCGCCACCCGCGTCACCGGCGTGAAGGAAGTCCCCTGCTCCGCCTCGGACGCCCACTACCGCGTCATCCAGCGCTTCTCCTTCACCTCGGACATGAACCGCTGCAACGCCAACCAGGACACCCAGTACGCCTTCTCCCACCGCTACACCCGCAACGGCGTCCCCATCAACGAATACGTCTACTGCCTGATCGGCCTCGGCTCCTACGCCCGCCCCTGACTCCGCCGGCCGCCTAGTGGGCACTCGCCGCGCTTGGCCCGGTCCCATGTGCTTCCAGTAGCCGATCGTCCCCACCGGAACCCCGAGGCGGCAGCCACCTCTGCATTCGGCGTGCCGCCGCGCAGCAGGGTGATGGCCGATTCCCGCACCGACAGACTGTGTTGTCCCATGTGCTCCCCTAGTACTTAGGCCCTACGTGGAGATCCATCAATGCCACGGATTCCTTTCGGGCGACCGAGGTGTTCTGACGGTTGGCCTGGGTCCAGGCAACGCCGAGGCGGTCCAGGGTGGAGGTCAGCAGGCCGGTGATGTCGGCCGACTTGTTGGTGAAGAAGTACCGGGGGTACTCGTAGCGCTTCTTGACCCCGCCGACGGTGCGAGTGGACCAGTTGGTGATCCGGCAACCGTCCGAGTGGATCAGCCCCCGGACGAACTCCCAGGGGTGCGCGTCGACGATCTCCTGCTGCCAGGGTTCGAGCGCGATGCGGCGCTCGTGCTTCTTGCCCGGCCCGTGCTGGGGGAACAGGCAGGGCCAGTGCCGCCCGTAGCTGGTGACGGCCACGCAGCCCTGGCGCTGCAGTAGGTAGACCTTCTCCTGCGGCCGTACCGCCGTTATCGCCGCGCGGCACTGCTCGATCAGTCCGGGCCATTCGTCGGCGCAGGCGATCCGTAGGAGGTGGCCGCCTCGCGGGTGCGCGCTGATGCAGCCGTCGCCCAGGTAGAGGCCCAGCAAGTAGGCGTAGGCCAGCGGATCCGCCGGGCCCGCGCAGGAGGAGCCGGCCTTCATGCGGGGCGACGGTTCGATCCGCGCCTGCCACGCACGGAGTGCGGACCGCGATATTCCGGTCTCGAGGCTGACCGAGTTCAAGCTGCGGCCTTGTCTGACCAGGTCCAAGGCCCGGCGCCGTGTTGCCATGTCGTACATGCGCGCGAGATTGGATCAGGTGAGGGGGCGACTTGCCGATTTTTCCCGGACTTCCCCCGAAACGAGTGATGGTCACGCGATATCGCGTGACCATGGAATCTAAGAAAAGTGCCCCAGGTGGGATTCGAACCCACACTGTCCGCTGTTTGAGAGCGGCCTCTCTAACCAGTTGGAGTACTGGGGCCTAAGAAACGAAGGCTTGGGGGAGCCCTACGGGACACCACCATACCGTAGCTAGGTAGGCTCGGGGGAGCTTGTTATGCCCCGCAAGAAGGAGCACCCGTGACCGCCGAGCACGAGTCGACGCCCATGCCCGACGCCGACCAGTCGCACGTTCCGCCGCTGACGACCCGCGTCGTCATCGCCGAGGACGAGGCGCTCATCCGTCTCGACCTCAAAGAGATGCTCGAGGAGGAGGGCTACTCCGTGGTCGGCGAGGCCGGGGACGGGCAGAGCGCCGTCGAGCTGGCCCGCGAGCACCGGCCCGATCTGGTGATCCTGGACGTGAAGATGCCCGTGCTCGACGGCATCTCGGCCGCGGAGAAGATCGCGGAGGAGTCCATCGCCCCGGTGCTGATGCTCACCGCGTTCTCGCAGCGCGACCTGGTCGAGCGGGCCCGGGATGCCGGGGCCATGGCGTACCTGGTGAAGCCGTTCAGCAAGAGCGACGTGGTGCCGGCCATCGAGATGGCCGTGTCCCGCTTCGCGGAGCTGCGGGCGCTGGAGAAGGAGGTCGCGGACCTCTCGCAGCGCCTGGAGACGCGCAAGCTGGTGGACCGGGCCAAGAGCATCCTGCAGACGCAGTACGGGCTGACGGAGCCGGCGGCGTTCCGCTGGATCCAGAAGACGTCGATGGACCGCCGCATGTCGATGCAGCAGGTCGCCGAGGCGGTCATCGAGGACGCCGAGGAGAAGAAGAACGCCGCCAAGGGGTAGCTGCCCCTTTCCGGCGTCCGATGCGTCCGAGGTACGCGTGAGGCCCGCCACCGGTTCGGTGGCGGGCCTCGTGGCGTTCGGGAGGGTCAGTCCTCGCCGAGGTAGGCCTTGCGGACGTCCTCGTTGTGGAGGAGGTCCCGGCCGGTGCCGGAGAGCACGATCTTGCCGATCTCCATCACGTGGGCCTGGTCGGCCAGCGAGAGCGCCGCCTGGGCGTTCTGCTCGACGAGCAGGATGGTCATGCCCGTGGACTTGAGCTCGGCGATGGTGGACATGATCTTCTGCATCATCAGCGGGGACAGGCCCATGGAGGGCTCGTCCAGCATGAGCAGCTTGGGCTGGGACATGAGGGCCCGGCCCATGGCGAGCATCTGCTGCTCGCCGCCCGAGAGGGTGCCCGCGGCCTGCTTGCGGCGTTCGCCCAGGATGGGGAAGAGCTCGTAGGCGCGCTGGATGTCCTTCTCGATGCCGTCCTTGTCGGAGCGCAGGAAGGCTCCGAGCTGGAGGTTCTCGGCGATCGTCAGCCGGGGGAAGATGTGGCGTCCCTCGGGGGAGTGGGCGAGGCCCAGGGAGACGATCTTGTGCGCGGGCACGGTGCCGAGGGGCTGGCCGTCGAAGGTGATGCTTCCGGAGCGGGGCTTGATGAGTCCGGAGAGCGTGCGCAGGGTGGTGGTCTTGCCGGCGCCGTTGGTGCCGACGAGGCAGACGATCTGGCCTTCTTCGACGGTGAAGGAGATGCCCTTGACGGCCTCGATCTTGCCGTAGGCGACCTTGAGGTCGTTGACCTCGAGGAGTGCGGTCACTTGGCTTCTCCGTCCTTGCTGGTGGTGCTGTCCGCCGGTGCCGTGTCCGCGGCCTCGGTGGCCTCGGGGTCGGCGTCGGTGGCCTCGGCGTCGGTGGCCTCGGCGTCCGCGGCCTCGGCGTCCGCGGCCTCGGCGTCCGCGGCCGCGGTGTCGGCCTCGGCGCCGGTGGCGTCCGCGTCCGCGGCTGCCGCCTCCGGGGCGTCGGCCTCGGGGGCGGCAGCCTCGGGGGCGTCGGCCTTCGGGGCGTCGGCGTCGGGGGTGTCGTCGGCCTCGGCGGGCTCCGCATCGGCCTCGGCGGCGGCGGCCTCGGCGGCCTCGACATCCGCGGCCTCCGCCGCGCCCGGGTCGCCTTCGAAGGGCTCGCCGAGGTAGGCGGCGATGACGCGCTCGTCGCCCTGGACCTCGCCGGCGGTGCCCTCGATGAGCTTCTCGCCCTGGACGAGGCAGGCGACGCGGTCGCAGAGGTTGAAGATGAAGCGCATGTCGTGCTCGATGACGAGGACGGCGATGCCCATGTCGCGGATGGCGAAGATGAGCTCCTCGGCCGCGCGGGTTTCCTGCGGGTTCATGCCGGCGGTGGGCTCGTCGAGGAGCAGCAGGCCGGGGTCGCTCGCGAGGGCGCGGGCGATTTCCAGCTTGCGCTGTTCGCCGTAGGGGAGGTTCTTCGCGAGGTGCTGGGCCTTGTGCTCCAGGCCGATGAACTCGAGGAGTTCCATGGCGCGGGCTTCGGAGGCGGCTTCGGCCTTCTTGAAGCCGGGGCCGCGCAGGAGGGCGGACCAGAGGCCTTCCTTGGTGCGGGTGTGGCGTCCGACGAGGACGTTCTCCATCACCGTCATGTTGGCGAAGAGCCGGATGTTCTGGAAGGTGCGGGCGATGCCTGCCTTGGTGACGAGGTGGGGCTTGGGCGGCAGGACGGTGCCCTTGTAGCTGACGGTGCCCTCGGTGGGGACGTACAGGCCGGTCAGGCAGTTGAAGAAGGTGGTCTTGCCGGCGCCGTTGGGGCCGATGAGTCCGACGATCTCGCCCGAGTTGACGTGGAGGTCGACGCCCTTGACGGCGGTGAGGCCGCCGAAGCGCATGGTGACGCCCTTGGCTTCGAGGACGGTTTCGCCGGCCGGGGTGGCGGCGGGCTTGGTGGTGGTGTCGGTGCTGGTGGTCATGGTGTTCACGCACCCGCCTTGGCGGTGGCCAGGTCGGTGGGGGCCTGGTCAGCGGTTTCGTCGTGGAACTCGAGCTGTGCACGCTTGTCGGCGATGAGGCCTTCGGGGCGCAGGCGCATGAGCAGGATGAGGGCGATGCCGAAGCCGAGGAGCTGGTAGTCCTGGAGGAACTGGAGCTTCGCGGGGATGAGGAAGAGGAGCGCCGAGCCGAGGATGGGGCCGCGGATGGTGCCCATGCCGCCGAGGATGACGGCGGCGAGGAGGAACGCGGAGTTCGGCGGGACGGGTCCGGCGAAGACGTAGTTCTCGGGGACGACGGTGGTGTTGACGTGGGCCTGGACGGTGCCGGCGAGGCCGGCGAGGGTGGCGCCGAGGGCGAAGGCGATGAGCTTGACGCGGAAGCCGTTGATGCCCATGGCTTCGGCGGCGGTCTCGTCCTCGCGGATGGCGACCCAGGCGCGTCCGATGCGGCTGTTGCCGGCGCGGGCGAAGACCAGGATGACCAGGGCCATGACCAGCAGCATCAGGAGGTAGTAGTTGGCGTAGGCGCCGAGGGTGATGCCGAGGACGTTGTGGGCTTCGCCGAAGTTCCAGCCGAAGAGTTCGAGGTGGGGGATGTTCGGGATGCCGTTGGGGCCGTTGGTGACCTGGGGGCCGGAGGTGCCGTCGAGGTTGCCCATGGCGATGCGGAAGATTTCTCCGAAGCCGAGGGTGACGATGGCGAGGTAGTCGCCGCGCAGGCGGAGGGTCGGGGCGCCGATGACGACGCCGAAGACCAGGGAGGCGAGGGCGCCGACGATGACCGCGGCCCAGAAGGGGAGGTGGAGGCCGAAGGCGGAGGCGGTGCTTCCGGAGACCAGGGCGGCGGTGTAGGCGCCGACGCCGAGGAAGGCGACGTAGCCGAGGTCGAGGAGGCCGGCGAGGCCGACGACGACGTTGAGGCCGAGGGCGACGGTCGCGAAGATCAGGATGTTGACCGCGATGAGGGTGTAGGTGTCGCCGCTCTGCTGGATGAAGGGGAAGGCGATGAAGGCGGCCGTGGTCGCGATGAGCGTGACCTGGCGGTTGTTCGCGGTGATCTCGGCGAAGCGGTCGGTGACGCCGGACTTGAGGAGTCCGGTGGCGGCGAGGCTGACCGTGATCAGGTACGCGATGAAGAGCTGGGGTTCCTTGTCGTCGGTGTCGATGCCGAAGGTGATCACGTACAGGGCGAAGGCGTAGACGCCGACGATGATCAGGATTTCGGCCCAGGAGGGCAGCTTCCGGGCGGCGGTGGCCTTGCGGGTGTCGTCGGGGAGCCTGAACGCGGCGACGGCCGGGATCAGGGAGCCGACGAGGGCGAGGTAGGCGCCGGGTTCGAGGTTGACGACGCCGCCGAGTTCGACCGAGATGGCGATGGCGGTGAACCAGGTGGTGGCGGCGGCACCGAGGGCGAGGAACCGCAGGGCGTTGCGGGTGCCCTTGGGGGCGAGCCAGCCGAGGCCCTTGACGCCGAGGGCGCTGAGGGCGTACAGGCCGGTGAGGAGGGCGCCGAAGAGGCTGAGGAGCTGGAGCGGCGCCGGGTTGCCGTAGATGGTGAGGTCGCCGGGGAAGGCGGCGGTCCAGGTCCAGGCGGTGAAGGCGCTGACGATGGTGAGGAGCGAGCCGCCGGTGATGGCGTACAGCATGGCGGTGCTGTTGTCGGTCTCCTCGGCGATGCCGGGTTCCAGGGTGGCTTCGTTGGTGGTCATGGTTCTCACGCCCGATCCGCGACGCGTTCGCCGAGCAGGCCTTGCGGCCGCACGAGGAGGACGACGATGAGGAGTACGAAGGCCCAGACGTTGGACCAGGCGCCGCCGCCGAGCTGCTGCATGCCCGGGATGTCCTCGATGTAGGCGATCGAGAGGGACTCGGCGAGGCCGAGGACGACGCCGCCGACCATGGCTCCGTAGATGTTGCCGATGCCGCCGAGGACGGCTGCGGTGAAGGCCTTGAGTCCGAGGATGAAGCCCATCTCGAAGTTGATCTGGCCCTTGTCGAGGCCGTAGGCGACGGCGGCGACGGCGGCGAACGCGGCACCGATGGCGAAGGCCATGACGATGATGCGGTCGGTGTTGATGCCCATCAGCTTGGCGGTGTCGGGGTCCTGGGCGGTGGCCTGCATGGCGCGGCCGCTGCGGCTCTTGGCGACGAAGAGGCCGAGGGCGAGCATGCAGAGGGGGGCCAGGGCCAGGACGAAGGCGTCCGAGCGCTGGATGGCGAGGTTGTCGGTGATCTGGAAGGCCTTGCCGGTGAACTCGGGGAAGGTCACGGCCTTCTTGGCGTTCGGGTAGAACTGCCAGACGAGTTGCTGGAGCGCGATCGAGAGGCCGATGGCGGTGATGAGGGGTGCCAGCCGGGGGGCGCTGCGCAGGGGGCGGTAGGCGAAGCGTTCGGCAGCGGTCGCCACGGCGACGGAGGCGAGTGCGCCTCCGAGGATCATGAGGGGTATCGCCACCAGGAGCGAGGTTCCGCTCGGGAGTGCGGTGTAGGTGGTGAGGGCGCCGAAGCCCCCGATCATGAAGATCTCGCCGTGGGCGAAGTTGATGAGCTGGACTATGCCGTAGACCATGGTGTACCCGATGGCGATGAGGCCGTAAAGGGCACCGAGGGACAGGCCGTTGGCCAGCTGTTGCGGCAGTTCGTGCACCGCAGGGCCTCCGATGTGCGTGTCGGATAAGAGTCCGCGCGAGGGCGCTGTTTGCGCCCTCGCGCGGCTTGGTTCTTGGGGTGGGTCAGGTGTGGCCGCCGTCAGGCGTGGCGACTACTGGTTGAAGGTGTCGCTCTTGACGTCGATCCACTTGCCGCCCTCGACCTTGTAGACCGTGAGCTGCTTGTTGGTGGTGTCGCCGTTCTCGTCGAAGGAGACCTTGCCGGTCACGCCGTCGAAGGAGACCTTGCCGAGGGCGTCGACGACCTTGGCGCGGGCGTCGGTCGGGACCTTGCCGCCGTTGGCGGCGACGACGGCCTTGACGGCCTGGATGACGGCCCAGCCGGCGTCGTAGGAGTAACCGCCGTAGGCGGCGTAGGGGTCCTTGTAGCCGCCGGCCTTGTAGTCCTCGATGAACTTCTTGGCGGTGTCGAGCTTCTCGACGGGGGCGCCGATGGAGGTGGCGAGGTCGCCGTCGTTGGCCTCGGCGGAGGCGGAGATGAAGGCGGGGTCGTAGATGCCGTCGCCGCCGAAGAGCGGGACGTTGGCGCCGGTCTTCTTGATCTGGTCGGAGAGGAGGCCGCCCTCGGGGTACTGGCCGCCGAAGTAGACGGAGTCGGCGCCGGAGGACTTGACCTTGTCGGCGGTGGAGGAGAAGTCGGTCTCCTTCACGGTGACGTGGTCGGTGCCGACGACCTCGCCGCCGAGCTTCTTGAACTCCTCGGAGAAGATGCCGGCGAGGCCGGCGCCGTAGGTCTGCTTGTCGTCGACGACGAAGACCTTCTTCTTGCCGGCGTCCTTGAAGAGGTACTGGGCGGCGAACTTGCCCTGGACGACGTCGGTGGCGGCGGTGCGGAAGTAGGTCTTGAAGGGGCGCTTGAACTCGCCCTTGCCCCAGTTGTCGCCCTGGCTGAGGGCGGGGTTGGTGTTGGCGGGGGAGACCTGCGCGAGGTTGGCGGAGGCGAAGACGCCCTGCATCTGCTGGGCGACGCCGGAGTTCAGGGGGCCGACGACGCCGAGAACGTCCTTGTTGCCTACGAGCTTGGTGGCATTTGCCTGTCCGGACGCAGGAACTGCCTGGTCGTCGAGCGCTTCGACCTTGAATTCGACGCCGGGGACCTCATTGTTCTTGTTGGCGGTCTTTGCCGCGAGGTCGACCGAGTTCTTGATGCCCTGGCCGAGGGCCGAGAGGGAACCGGTCAGGGGGGCGTCCACGCCGATGACGACGACGGTCTTGGAACCGTCGGCCTTGTCCCCGGTCTTCCCCGCGTCGCGCGATCCGCAGGCGGTGAGGGTCAGTGCTCCCGTGGTGATCACGGTGGTGAGGACAAGCAGAGAACGGTGTCGCACGATTCTTCCTTTCCCTGGCGCGGCCGCCTCAGTTGAGGTGCCGATGGGTCGCCGGGCCGCACTGGGAGTTCCACGGCCGTGCTGGGTTGCGCCGATTGGCGCGGTGACTGGCCGTGACTCTAGGCCCGAGGTGGCGAGCGCGGGGAGCGGGCAAAGGAGGATGTGACTGTCTTGTTATGCCAAAGACAAGAATGCGTCGTGAGAGTTCGGACAGATCGGACGTTTGGCGACGTCGGAGAACGTCCACATCGCGAGAATTCCCCGGATCTCTAAGGGGCTTGAGGGCCTCATGCTCCTGTCACCGATCAAAACCGGTCCAATGTCGCAGCCCGTGTCCGAAACAATCCCCCGGGTGGCATTCCACGCGGGAAAAAGGGGATTCTGTGGGGCGTGGGCATTACTGAGGGTAAAGACGCTTCTTGATCCACTTCGTACGATTGGATCTTGGCCGGCGGGTCCGGAACGCCCCCGACCTGCGCGGGTGCCCCGCCGCGCCCGGTGCCCGGAAGGCGGACACGGCGCGCGGGATTCCGGTCACCCGGCCGGGCTCGGCGGCCGCCAGTTCTCCGAGCTCCAGGTGGCCCCGTTCTGCTCGGCGCAGCGCTGCGCCACGAACCGGTCCACGAGCTCAAGTGCCTTGTCCAACCCGTGAGTTCGCTCCTCCGCGCGGCCTGCGGTGACGGCGTCCTCGTGGATCGCGTACTGCTCGTTCGACATGCCCTTCTGCTCCCAGTCGAGGCCGGCCCACTTACTGCCCTTCAGGGTCTCTTTCGCCCAGTAGGCGACCAGATTCGTGCATATCTGGGCAGGAGAGGACGGGCTGGGTGCCGTTTCCGCGGTAGAGCCGGGGGCGGGTGCGGTGCAGGAGGTTCCTGCGGACAGGGCGAGCGCCGCGACGAGGGCGGCGGCGCCGTGGCGGGCCGTGCTGCGTGACTGCGTAGCCATGTCGGGGACGGTAGGCCGTCACCTTGGGTGACACAACGGCCGGGACGGGACCGGGTGCGGACTGGCGGATTCCGGGCGGTTGCGCACGGGCCGGGGCGCGGCGCGGGGAGCGCGTCAGGCCCGGACCCCGCCCGCGGCGGCGGGGCGGGGTCCGGGCCTGCGGGTCCGGGCGGGCCGGGGCGGGCGTCCGGCCGGAGCACTGCGGCGGGCGCGGCGTGTGGGCGCGCAGGGCGCGGTGCCCAGGGCGGTGCCGAGGGCACGGTGCGCGGGGCGGGGTGCCGGGCGCCGGGCGGGTCAGGCCCCGGAGGCCGGGGCCGCGGCGCCGCCGTCGCGCAGCAGGCAGGTCAGGCGGGCGCTGCACACCCGGCGGTCCTGCTCGTCCGTGATGACGATCTCGTACGTGGCGGTGGAGCGGCCGCGGTGGACGGGCGTGGCGGTGCCGGTGACCAGGCCGGAGCGGACCCCGCGGTGGTGGGTGCAGTTGAGGTCCACGCCGACGGCGATCTTGCCGATGCCGCCGTGGAGCATCGCGCCGACCGAGCCGAGCGTCTCGGCCAGGACGGCGGAGGCCCCGCCGTGCAGCAGTCCGTAGGGCTGGGTGTTGCCCTCGACCGGCATGGTGCCGACCACCCGGTCCGCGGAGGCCTCCAGGATGCGGATGTCCATCCGCTCGCCGAGGTGGCCCGCCGAGAACAGCGCGGGCAGGTCGATGCCCAGGGCCGCGTACTCCTCGAGGACCTCCTGCGGGAACTTCACAGCGTGCTGCTCGCCCATGGGCCGGCTCCGTTCGTCAACGCTCGTTAACCTTCTTGTCCTGATGTCGTTCTATCAGGCCGGTTCGAAGCGCACGACGACGGACTTGCTCGCAGGGGTGTTGCTGGTGTCCGCGGTGGAGTCCAGCGGGACCAGCACGTTGGTCTCGGGGTAGTAGGCGGCGGCGCAGCCGCGGGCGGTGGGGTAGTGCACGACGCGGAAGCCGGGGGCGCGCCGCTCGACGCCGTCCTTCCACTCGCCGACCAGGTCGGTGTACGCGCCGTCGGCGAGCCCGAGCAGGGCCGCGTCCTCGGGGTGGACCAGGACGACGCGGCGGCCGCCGGTGATGCCGCGGTAGCGGTCGTCGAGGCCGTAGATGGTGGTGTTGTACTGGTCGTGGCTGCGCAGGGTCTGCAGCAGCAGCCGGCCCTCGGGGAGCTCGGGGTACTCCACGGGTGCGGCGGTGAAGTTCGCCTTGCCGGTCTTGGTGGGGAAGCGGCGCTCGTCGCGCGGGGCGTGCGGGAGGCGGAAGCCCTCGGGGCGGGCGGCGCGGGCGTTGAAGTCCTCGAAGCCGGGGACGACGCGGGCGATGCGGTCGCGGATGGCGCCGTAGTCGCGCTCGAACTCCTCCCACGGGGTGGCGGAGGCCTCGCCGAGGACGGCGCGCGCCATGCGGGCCACGATCGCCGGCTCGGAGAGCAGGTGCGGGGAGGCGGGGGCGAGGTTGCCGCGGGAGGCGTGGACCATGCCCATGGAGTCCTCGACGGTGACGAACTGCCGGCCCGTGGCCTGGACGTCCTTGTCGGTGCGCCCCAGGGTCGGCAGGATCAGGGCGCGCCGGCCGGTGACCGCGTGGGAGCGGTTGAGCTTGGTGGAGACGTGCACCGTCAGGGAGGCGCGGCGGATCGCGGCCTCGGTGACCTCGGTGTCGGGGGTCGCGCCGACGAAGTTGCCGCCCATGGCGAAGAGGACCTTGGCCCTGCCGTCGCGCAGGGCCTCGATGGAGCGGACCACGTCGTAGCCGTGGTGGCGGGGCGAGGTGATGCCGAACTCGCGGTCCAGGGCGTCGAGGAAGGCGGGGGCGGGGCGCTCGAAGATGCCCATGGTGCGGTCGCCCTGGACGTTGGAGTGGCCGCGCACGGGGCAGACGCCGGCGCCGGGGCGGCCGATGTTGCCGCGCAGCAGGAGCAGGTTGACGACCTCGCGGATGGTGGCGACGCCGTGCTTGTGCTGGGTCAGGCCCATCGCCCAGCAGACGATGGTGCGCTTCGAGGCCAGGATCATGGCCAGGGCGCGCTCGATCTCGGGGCGGGTCAGGCCGGTGGCGGTGAGGGTCTCGTGCCAGTCGGCCTCGGCGGCGGCGGCGCGCAGGGCGTCGAAGCCGTGGGTGTGCTCGGCGATGAACTCCTCGTCGAGGGCGCCTTCGGTCTCGATGACCAGCTTGTTCAGCAGGCGGAAGAGGGCCTGGTCGCCGCCGATGCGGATCTGCAGGAACAGGTCGTTGAGGGCGGTGCCGCGGAGCATGCCGAGCGGGGTCTGCGGGTTCTTGAACCGCTCCATGCCGGCCTCGGGCAGCGGATTCACCGAGATGATCTTCGCTCCGCCCGCCTTGGCCTTCTCCAGGGCGGAGAGCATGCGCGGGTGGTTGGTGCCCGGGTTCTGCCCGGCGACGATGATCAGGTCGGCCTGGTGGAGGTCCTCCAGGGTGACGCTGCCCTTGCCGATGCCGATGGTCTCGTTCAGGGCCGAGCCGGAGGACTCGTGGCACATGTTGGAGCAGTCGGGCAGGTTGTTGGTGCCGAATTCGCGGGCGAACAGCTGGAAGAGGAACGCGGCCTCGTTGCTGGTGCGGCCCGAGGTGTAGAAGAGGGCCTCGTCGGGGGAGGCCAGGGCGCGCAGCTCCTCGGCGATGATCGCGAAGGCCCGCTCCCAGCTGACCGCCTCGTAGTGCTCGGCGCCCTCGGCCAGGTACATGGGCTGGGTGATGCGGCCCTGCTGGCCGAGCCAGTACCCGGAGCGTCCGGCCAGGTCGGACACCGGGTGCGCGGCGAAGAAGTCCGGGGTGACGCGGCGCAGGGTGGCCTCCTCGGCGACGGCCTTCGCCCCGTTCTCGCAGAACTCGGCGGTGTGCCGCTTGTCTCCCTCGGGCCAGGCGCAGCCGGGGCAGTCGAAGCCGTCCTTCTGGTTGACCTTGAGCAGGGTGCGGGCGGTGCGGGCCAGGCCCATCTGCGCCTGCGCGATCTGCAGGGTGTGCTTGATCGCCGGGAGGCCGGCGGCTGCATGCCGGGGAGGCGTCACCTGCGGCGCGTCCTGGACGGGATCACCTGCGGGCGGCTTGGTGGCCATGTCGCTCCCCTTCGAGCAGTCGAAACAGTGCGCGCCGGCCCGGGCCGGCGCGCATCCGCGTACGCGTCCGATCCTGTCACGCCTGCCGGGACATCGCCGACGCCGGAATTGTCGGCGGGGCCGCCTAGGATCGGGGGCGTGGCAGAGAACGCATCGAAGAAGACCGACCAGACGACCGCAGCGGACCGCCCCCGCCTGATGCTCATGGACGGGCACTCCCTGGCGTACCGGGCGTTCTTCGCGCTGCCCGCGGAGAACTTCACCACGGCCTCCGGGCAGACGACGAACGCGATCTACGGCTTCGCGTCCATGCTCGCGAACACGCTGCGCGACGAGGCGCCCACGCACTTCGCGGTGGCGTTCGACGTCTCCCGCAAGACGTGGCGCTCGACGGAGTTCCCCGAGTACAAGGCGAACCGCTCCAAGACCCCCGACGAGTTCAAGGGGCAGGTGGAGCTGATCGGCGAGCTCCTGGACGCGATGAACGTGCCGCGGTTCGCCGTCGACGGCTTCGAGGCCGACGACGTGATCGCGACGCTCGCCACGCAGGCGGAGGCGCTCGGCTTCGAGGTGCTCATCGTCACCGGGGACCGGGACTCCTTCCAGCTGGTCTCCGAGCACACCACCGTGCTGTACCCGACCAAGGGCGTCTCGGAGCTGACCCGCTTCACGCCGGAGAAGGTCGAGGAGAAGTACGGGCTGACCCCGCAGCAGTACCCGGACTTCGCGGCGCTGCGCGGCGACCCGTCCGACAACCTGCCCGGCATCCCGGGCGTCGGCGAGAAGACCGCCGCCAAGTGGATCACCCAGTTCGGGTCGTTCGCGCAGCTGGTGGAGCGGGCCGAGGAGGTCAAGGGCAAGGCCGGGCAGAACTTCCGCGACCACCTGGAGGCCGTGAAGCTCAACCGGGTCCTGACCGAGATGGTCAAGGACGTCGAGCTGCCCAAGACCCCCGCCGACCTGGTCCGCGCCCCGTACGACCGCTCCGCGCTGACGGGCGTGCTGGACGTGCTGGAGATCCGCAACGCCTCGCTGCGCGAGCGGCTGCTCGCGGTGGACCCGGGCGCGGAGCAGGAGCAGGCCCCGGCCCCGGCGGCCGGCGTCGAGGTCGACGGCACGGTGCTGGGCGCGGGCGAGCTCGCGCCGTGGCTGGAGGCCCACGCGGGCGGCCCGCTCGGCGTCTCCACGGTGGACAGCTGGGCGCTGGGACAGGGCAGTGTGAGCGAGGTCGCACTGGCCGCGGCCGGCGGGGCGGCCGCCTGGTTCGACCCGTCCGAGCTGGACGAGGCCGACGAGAGGGCCTTCGCGGCCTGGGCCGCCGACCCGGCCCGGCCCAAGACCGTGCACAACGCCAAGGGCCTGATGCGGGTCTTCCCCGAGCACGGCTGGAGCCTGGCCGGCGTCACCATGGACACCGCGCTCGCCGCCTACCTGGTCAAGCCGGGCCGCCGCTCCTTCGCCCTGGACGTGCTGTCGGTGGAGTACCTGGGCCGTGAGCTGCAGCCGCCGGCCGCCGCCGGCCAGCTCGCCTTCGGCGCCGACGACAGCGCCGAGGCCGATGCGCTGATGGCGCAGGCCCGCGCCGTCCTCGACCTCGGCGAGGCCTTCACCGGCAAGCTCGCCGAGGTGGGCGCCGCCGAGCTGCTCCACGACATGGAGCTGCCGACGTCCGAGCTGCTGGCCCGGATGGAGCGGGCCGGCATCGGTGCCGACCGCGACCACCTGGAGGCCATGGAGCAGCAGTTCGCGGGCGCCGTGCAGCAGGCGGTGAAGGAGGCGCACGCGGCGGTGGGCCACGAGTTCAACCTCGGCTCGCCCAAGCAGCTCCAGGAGGTCTTCTTCGGCGAGCTGGACCTGCCGAAGACGAAGAAGACCAAGACCGGCTACACCACCGACGCCGACGCCCTGGCCTGGCTCGCGACCCAGACCGACCACGAACTGCCGGTGATCATGCTGCGCCACCGGGAGCAGGCCAAGCTGCGCGTCACCGTCGAGGGCCTGGTCAAGACGATCGCCGCCGACGGCCGGGTGCACACCAGCTTCAGCCAGACCGTCGCCGCGACCGGCCGCCTGTCCTCCACCGACCCCAACCTGCAGAACGTGCCGGTGCGCACCGACGAGGGCCGCGCCATCCGCCGCGGCTTCGTCGTCGGCGAGGGGTACGAGTCGCTGATGACCGCCGACTACAGCCAGATCGAGCTGCGCGTCATGGCGCACCTCTCCGAGGACGAGGGCCTGATCGAGGCCTTCGCCTCCGGCGAGGACCTGCACACCACCGTCGCCTCCCAGGTGTTCTCGGTGGAGCGCTCCGAGGTCGACGCCGAGATGCGCCGCAAGATCAAGGCAATGTCGTACGGGCTCGCCTACGGGCTCTCCGCCTTCGGCCTCGCCCAGCAGCTGGGCGTGGAGCCCGCCGAGGCGCGCGGCCTGATGGAGACCTTCTTCGAGCGGTTCGGCGGAGTGCGCGACTACCTGCAGCGGGTGGTCGACGAGGCCCGCGCCACCGGGTACACGGCGACGATCTTCGGCCGCCGCCGCTACCTGCCCGACCTCAACAGCGACAACCGCCAGCGCCGTGAGGCCGCCGAGCGGATGGCGCTGAACGCGCCGATCCAGGGCACCGCCGCCGACATCGTCAAGGTCGCCATGCTCCGCGTCGACAAGGCCATCGCCGACGCCGGCCTGGCCTCGCGGATGCTGCTCCAGGTCCACGACGAAATCGTCCTGGAGATCGCCCCCGGCGAGCGCGAGCGGGTGGAGGAGCTGGTCCGCCACGAGATGGCCCACGCCGTCGAACTGCGCGCCCCGCTGGACGTCTCGGTGGGCGTCGGCCCCGACTGGGAGTCCGCGGCCCACTGACGGCCGCCCGCGACCCGCACCCGACCCCCGTCGGGCCCGGCACCCGGGCCCGGCGGGGGTCGGCCGCGTCAAGGGGCGGGGACGGGCGTCCGGGATTCCTCGGCCGCCGGGCGGCCGGCGCCCCGGTGGCGGAGCCGGACCAGGACCCCGTACAGGACCAGGGCCACGGCGAGGCCGGCGCCCGCGCCGAAGCAGACGGTGGGGATGATGTCGAGCGGCGAGCGGATCCGGTCGTAGAAGGTGAAGAACCGCATCACCCGCAGCGTGGTCCCGACCGCCATGCCCGCCGCGAGCAGGGCGACCGCGTACAGGATCCCCGCACGCCCGAGGACCGGCACGGCCGCGGGCGCCGGCCGGTCGGGCTGCCGGCGCAGGGCCGTCACCGAGAACCAGAGCAGCACCCCGGCCGCCAGCGCCGACGACCCGTACTGCACGTACGTGTACAGCGGCAGGCCGAAGGCGATCGGCTCGCCCAGCCACGGCAGCGCGTTCGTCCCCCACCGGTCCATGTGCGTGAAGCTGTCCCACACCACGTGGGTCAGGGAGCCCGCCACCGCCGACAGGTAGAACCACAGCGCGAGCACGGCCGGCCTGCGGCGGCCGCCGTGCCAGCGCTCGCCGCGGACCAGGGCGTGGACGCGGCCCTGGCGGGCCCGCGGCACCAGCGCCACCAGCGGCTCGCGCAGCAGCAGCCAGCAGGCCGCGAGCCCGGCCGTCAGCACGGCGTCGGCGGTGAACACGCCGGCCAGGGAGTGCGTGAACGCCCCGTACCGCATGACGCCGGAGACCACGGCGTCCCCGAAGTAGCAGGTGTCCGGCGCGAACGAGCCGAGGACGAGCGCCGACGCGATCAGAGGACCGCGCGCCCGCCCGGACCGGCGGACCGCCGGCAGGACTGCGGCGGCATGGCTGAGAGTGAACGGCACGGCACCTCGCGGGGAACTCGGAGACGGTCGGAGGAAGTCGGGTCACGCTTCCCTTACTTCGGGCCAATGCGCCCCGAACGGTCCCGACAGTATGCGTGAGCTGCACGAGGCGTGGGGAAGTGGTGAAGCCTGGGCGCCGAGCGGTGGCAGGGTGAAGGGAGCTGACGTAGGGTCACGCCGACGTCGAGGGGGAGGGGACCCGGCTCCATGTCGGCTCGGATATCGAAGCGTGGCGTGCGTGTGCTCGCCAGGGGCGCGGCGACCGCCGTGGTGTCGGCGGTCGTGGCCGCCGCGCTGACGGCCTCTCAGGGCCCGTTCCCCGACCGGATCGCTGCGGCCGGCGAGAGCGGCGCCGGCACGCAGGCCGCCCCGGCCCCGGTGGGCGCAGCCGGCGGGGCCGGTGCCTGGTCCGCCGAACTCCCGCCGCCGGCCGGCCTCGAGCCGTCCGCGTCACCGCTTCCCGACGGGGCCGGGAGCGAGCCGTCCGCCGCAGGCGCCGCAGCCGCCCACCAGCCCGTCGCCATGGGCGGGGAGGAAGGGGCGCAGGGGATCCCCGCGACCGTGCTGGCCGCGTACCGGCTGGCGGAGCGGCGGACCGGGCAGAGCGATCCGGGGTGCGGGCTGCGCTGGCAACTGCTCGCGGCGATTGGGAAGGTCGAGTCCGGGCACGCGGGCGGCGGCCGGGTCGACGCCGCCGGGACCACGCTGCGGCCGATCCTGGGCCCCGTCCTCGACGGCAACGGCTTCGCCGCCATCCGCGACACCGACGGCGGTGCCTACGACGGGGACACGGTCCACGACCGGGCCGTCGGGCCGATGCAGTTCATCCCGTCCACCTGGGCGGCGTGGGGCCAGGACGCCGACGGCGACGGACGGCGCAACCCGAACAACGTCCACGACGCGGCGCTCGCGGCCGGGCGCTATCTGTGCGCCGGCACCCGGGACCTCCGGGCGGGCGCGGACCTGGACCGGGCGGTGCTCTCGTACAACCGGTCCGCGGAGTACCTGAGGACGGTGCGGTCCTGGTACGCGTACTACCTCACGGGCGCGCACGAGATCCCGGACGGGACCGGCCCGGGCACCCCGGCGAAGCCGAGCCCGACGCCGACGCCGACGCCGACGCCGACTCCGACTCCGAGCCCTGCGCCGAAGCCGAGCCCGACGCCGAGTCCCACGCCGAAGCCGAGTCCGACGCCGACCCCCACGCCGAGCCCGAAGCCCACGCCGACACCGACGCCGAGCCCCAAGCCCACTCCCACCCCCACGCCGAAGCCCAGCGGGAGTCCGAGCACGGGGCCGAGCGCGAAGCCCAGCCCAGGTGCGGGCGGTGGGGTGCCGGCGCCGGCCGCCTCCCTGCGAACGCCGTAGGCGAACGGTTCTCATCTCGGCCGCGCATTGCTACGGTGCCCCCGCCTGACGCCCCATCAGATCAGGAGGTACCGGCATGCGCGCATTCGCCGCCGCCGCGATCGGGCTGGCCGCCGCGCTCGCCCTCGTCCTCGCCGTCACGGCGCTCGGGGCGCCCGAAGGCGCGACCTCGCCCAAGCCGCTGCTCACCACCGCGCCCACCGCGCCCGGACAGGAGTAGGGGGCCCGGCCGTGCGACGCAGAGCGAGCCTGGTCCTCCTCGCCGCGGCGGTGTTCTGCGCGGCCCTCGCGCCGCTGCTGCGCTGGTACGCCTACCCGCGGCTCGCCAAGATCCCGCCGAACCAGTACCAGGAAGTGGTCCTGGAGGCCAAGGACGCGACCCTGCTCGACTACACCGGCGGCATGCAGCCGAAGAAGGTCGACAAGGTGACGATCATCCAGACCCTCAAGGGCAACGTCGAGGCGTCTCGGGAGATCGAGGCGAGCGCCGGCCGGGACGTGGTGGTGTGGGACACCCTGACCCACATCGTCGGCCCGGACGGGAAGATGGTCTCCCAGATCCCCGAACGCTACGTCTTCGACGCCCACACCCAGGCCCCGATCCACGCCACCGGGGAGTCGGTGGACGGGGACCCGGTCCGGCGCGAGGGCATCGAGTTCAAGTGGCCCTTCTTCACCGAGCCCCGCGACTACCTCTACTTCGACGCGCAGACCCGCACCTCCGCACCCGTCCACTACGTCGGGCCGCGCCGCTTCCGGGGGATGGACGTCTACTACTACGAGCAGGACGTGCCCTGGACGAAGGTGTCCCTGCCGAAGAAGATGCCGATCGAGGGCATCGACCCGGCGACCTTCGAGCAGAGCACCGGCACGAGCCTCTGGTACCGGACCAAGGCGATGTTCTGGGTCGACCCGGTGACCGGGGCGCCCGTCAACGCCGAGCAGGTCATCGAGCAGGAGATGCGCGGCGGCATCGCGGCCGGGGCGCCGGAGGGGCGGCTGACCGTGTTCGCCGGGCACGTGACCATGCGGGAGGACTACAGCCGGCACACCGTCGCGCTGGTGAAGTCCAACCGGACGAAGGTGCTCGCCCTGCACACGTACGCGCCCGCCGCACTGGCGGCCGGCGGGCTCGTCCTGCTGGGGCTGGCGCTGTGGCTGGAGGCGCGCGGCCGCCGCCGCCCTACCGCCTGAGGCGGGCGTTGGTGTGCCGGGTCGGCTCGGCCGTCGAGGGGTCCTCCGGCCAGGGGTGCCTGGGGTAGCGGCCGCGGAGCTCGGCGCGGACCGCCCGGTAGCCGCCCTGCCAGAAGGAGGCCAGGTCGGCGGTGACGGCGGCGGGACGGCCGGCCGGCGATAGCAGGTGCACCAGGACGGGCACCCCCGCCACCCGGGGGGTCTCGGCCAGGCCGAACAGCTCCTGGAGCTTCACGGCGAGCACCGGCTGGTCCGCGGAGTAGTCCAGCCGGATGCGGGAGCCGCTCGGCACCTCGATCCGCTCCGGGGCCAGCTCGTCGAGGCGGGCGGCCTCGCCGGTGGCCCAGGGCAGCAGGCGGCGCAGGGCCTGGCCGGCGTCCAGCCGGGCGAGGTCGGCGCGGCGGCGGGCGGTGGAGAGCTCCGGCTCCAGCCAGTCCTCCGGGCGGGCGAGCAGGGCCTCGTCGGAGACGTCCGGCCAGGGCGTGCCGAGGGTGCGGTGCAGGAAGGCGAGGCGCTCGCGCAGCGCGACGGCGTCCGGAGGCCAGCGCAGCAGCGCGGCCGGGCCCTCGGCGGCGAGGCCCTCCAGGAGGGCGGCGCGGACCAGGGCCGGGGCGGGGGAGGGCAGGGGGCGCGTGCGCAGGGGGATGGCGCCGAGGCGGTCCGCTGCGCGGGCCACCACGTCGCCGGCCTCCCAGTGGACCTCCTCCGCGGAGGTCCGCAGGTGCTCGGCCGCCGCCAGGGCCGTCTGCTCGTCGAGGACGGCGGCGAGCCGGATGCGGGCGTCGGCGGAGCCGGCCCCCGTTCCGCGGTCGGCGACCGCGACGGCCAGCCAGGGGGCGTCGCCGAGCCGGGAGCCCTCGGCGAGGCCGGCCCCCGTCCCCGAGGCCATGAGGTACTGGCCGGGGCCGCGGCGCCGCGCCACGCGCTCCGGGAACGCGAGCGCGGCGACGACACCGGCGACGTGGTCGTCGGCCGGACCGTGCCGCCCGGCTTCGCCGGCCGGGGCCTGATGCTCCCCGCCCCGCCCTTCCCGCGTTCCCCGGACTCCGCCCGGCCCCGTTCCGGGGTCTCCGCCCCCGTACCCCCGCGCCTCAAACGCCGGCGGGGCTGGGTGGACCGGGTGGGCTGAACGGTTGTGACCTGGGGGTTCGAGTGCCGGGGCGGGGAAAATCAGCCCCTCCGGCGTTTGAGGAGCGGGGTCCGGGGCGGAGCCCCGGGGGGTCGGGCGCGCAGCGCCCGCCGACGGGCGGCGGCCGGGGCCGCGATCCCCGGTTTCGGGAAGGGGCGGGGTGGGGGACGGCTCGGCGCCGGCCAGCGCCGCGGCCAGCCGCTTGGCCTCGGCCCGCCACCGCGCTGCATACGCATCGCCCCCCGCCCGCGCCGCCCGCCACGCCGCGACGAGGTCGTCCCCGTACGCCCGCGGCGTCTCCTCGCTCAGCAGCGCCACCACCTCGGCCACCCGCCGCGCCACCCCGGCGGGGTCGGCGGCCGCCGACAGGGCGGACGTGCCGTCCAGGAGCGCCCGGGAGAGGCGGGGGTGGAGGCCCAGGCGGGACATCACGGTCCCGCGCGGCGTGACCCGCCCGGCCGCGTCCACCGCACCGATCGAGGCCAGCACCGACCGCGCTGCGGCCATCGCCCCCGCCGGCGGCGCGTCCAGCAGAGCCAGGCCCGATGCGTCGGGGTCCCCCCAGCAGGCGGAGTGCAGCGCGAAGGCGGTCAGGTCCGCCAGCTTGATCTCGGGCGCGGGGAAGGCCGGCAGGCGGTCGTGCTCGGCCTCGGCCCAGCACCGGTACACCACGCCCGGGGCCTCCCGCCCGGCCCTTCCGGCCCGCTGCCGGGCGGCGGCCCGCGAGGCCCGTACGGTGGTCAGCGTCCCGAGCCCCCGCGCATGGTCGGTCCGCGGCTCGCGCGCGAGCCCGGAGTCCACCACCACCCGCACCCCGGGCACGGTCAGGCTGGACTCGGCGACGGCGGTGGCGAGGATGACCCGCCGGCGGCCCGGGGCCGGGGGCGTGAGCGCGGCGTCCTGGACCGCGGCCGGCGCCCGGCCGTGGACCTGGAGAAGGTCGACGGCACCCTCACCGGAATCACCGGACTCACCGGACTCACCCGACGCACCGGCCGCACCGGCCACGCCGCCCAGCAGGGCGGCGACCCGCGCGATCTCCCCCACGCCGGGCAGGAAGCACAGCACGTCCCCCGCCCGCTCCGCCAGCGCCCGCCGCACCACCGCGGCCACGTGCGCCAGCTGCGCGGGGTCCACGCGCATCCCGTGCGGCGGGCGCACGGGCCGGGCCGGCGGGGCCCAGACGGTCTCCACCGGGTACGACACCCCGGAGGCCTCGACCACCGGAGCCCCGCCGAGCAGCCGGGCCCAGCCCGCCGCGTCGGTGGTCGCCGACGCCGCGACCAGCCGCAGCTCCGGCCGCAGGGCCTCCCGTACGTCCAGCAGGAAGGCGGCCGCGGTGTCGGCGTCCAGATGCCGCTCGTGGCACTCGTCGAGGACGACCACGTCGACCCCGGCCAGCTCCTGGTCCCGCTGCAGCCGCTGCAGCAGCACCCCGGTGGTGACCACCTCGACCACCGTGCCGGGCCCGGCCTTCCGCTCGCCGCGCACCGTGAAGCCGACCCGGCCGCCCACCTGCTCGCCCAGCAGCCACGCCATCCGCCGCGCCGCGGCCCGGGCGGCGATCCGTCGCGGCTCGGCGACGACCACCCGGCGGCGCGGGCCGTCGCCGACGAGCCCCGCCAGGACCAGCGGCACCAGCGTGGTCTTGCCGGTGCCGGGCGGGGCGCACAGAACAGCGGTCCCGTGGCCGTCCAGCGCGGACAGCAGCGCGGGCACCGCCTCCCGTACGGGAAGGGCGTCCAGGGCGGCGGTGCGCAGGGGGCCGGCCACGGCTCAGACCCCGTCCGCCCGCTCGCACACGAAGATCGCGGTGCCGGGGATCAGCCGGCCCCGCAGCGGGGACCAGCCGCCCCACTCCTGGCGGTTCCAGGCGGGCCACTCCGGCTCGACCAGGTCCAGCAGCCGGAAGCCGCCGGCGACCACGTCGCGGACCCGGTCGCCGAGGGTGCGGTGGTGCTCCACGTACACGGCGCGCCCCTGCTCGTCCTGCTCCACGTACGGGGTCCGGTCGAAGTAGGAGGCGGAGACGGAGAGCCCCTCCGGGCCGGGCTCGTCGGGGAACGCCCAGCGGATGGGGTGGGTGACGGAGAAGACCCACCGCCCGCCGGGGCGCAGCACCCGGTGGACCTCTCGCATCACGTTCACCGGGTCGGCGACGAAGGGGACGGCGCCGTAGGCGGAGCAGGCGAGGTCGAAGGAGCCGTCGCGGAAGGGCAGCCGCCCGGCGTCGGCCTCGACCAGCGGCACGGCGCCGCCGTCGATGCGCAGGGCGTGCTGGAGCTGGCGGTGGGAGAGGTCCAGGGCGACGGGGCGGGCGCCGCGGGCGGCGAGCCAGCGGGAGCACTGGGCGGCGCCGGCGCCGATCTCCAGGACGTCCTTGCCCTTGAGGGAGTCGGCCGGGCCGAGGAGGCCGGCCTCGGCCTCGTCCAGGCCCTCGGGGCCCCAGACGAAGCGGTCGTCGCCGAGGAAGGCGCCGTGCTCGCTCTGGTACTCGTCGGCGTTGCGGTCCCACCACCCGCGGTTGGCGCGGCTGCTCTCCGCGTCGTCGGCGTCACGGCGCGTGGCCTCGGCGTCGTCCTCGGCCCCGGCGGGGCCGCCGAGGGCGTCGTACGCGTCTTCGGGGACGTAGTCCTCTTGGTTCATGGGGCCCGTCGTCGTAGTCTGCGGAAGAGGTCGGAGGGCCATCAGGGTCCCCCCGCCCATGAATTGTGCCGGTTGTGCGGTGATCCGCCCGCGGTGTGCGCCTTCGCGCATTGACCGTGTCCGGCTGCCCCCGTATGCTACAAGTTGCGCTGCGAGCCTGTGCTCCTCAGACCTAGCAGGCTGCGCTTGCATCTGTTGATGTCCCCTCGGTTCTCGAGGCCCTGCTGCTTCCGGCGGCTTGGGGCTTCCTTGGCTGTCCGGCTTCTTCGGCAGATGCCGATAAGGGCTCCCGGCGTAGCAGTACCTACGACTTCAATGTCCGTACCGGAGCCCTTTCCCACATGACGAGCAGCACCGAGACCACCGCCACCACTCCGCAGGTTGCGGTCAACGACATCGGTAACGAGGAAGCCTTCCTCGCCGCGATCGACGAGACGATCAAGTACTTCAACGACGGCGACATCGTCGACGGCGTCATCGTGAAGGTCGACCGGGACGAGGTCCTGCTCGACATCGGTTACAAGACCGAAGGCGTCATCCCGAGCCGTGAGCTCTCGATCAAGCACGACGTCGACCCGAACGAGGTCGTCAAGGTCGGCGACGAGATCGAGGCCCTGGTCCTCCAGAAGGAGGACAAGGAAGGCCGCCTGATCCTCTCGAAGAAGCGCGCCCAGTACGAGCGTGCCTGGGGCACCATCGAGAAGATCAAGGAAGAGGACGGCATCGTCACCGGTACCGTCATCGAGGTCGTCAAGGGTGGTCTCATCCTCGACATCGGCCTCCGCGGCTTCCTCCCGGCCTCCCTGGTCGAGATGCGCCGCGTCCGCGACCTCCAGCCCTACGTGGGCAAGGAGCTCGAGGCCAAGATCATCGAGCTGGACAAGAACCGCAACAACGTGGTCCTGTCCCGCCGTGCCTGGCTCGAGCAGACCCAGTCCGAGGTCCGCCAGACGTTCCTCACCACCCTGCAGAAGGGTCAGGTCCGCTCCGGCGTCGTCTCCTCGATCGTCAACTTCGGTGCCTTCGTGGACCTGGGTGGCGTCGACGGTCTGGTCCACGTCTCCGAGCTGTCCTGGAAGCACATCGACCACCCGTCCGAGGTCGTCGAGGTCGGCCAGGAGGTCACCGTCGAGGTCCTCGACGTCGACATGGACCGCGAGCGTGTCTCCCTGTCGCTGAAGGCGACGCAGGAGGACCCGTGGCAGCAGTTCGCCCGTACCCACCAGATCGGCCAGGTCGTTCCGGGTAAGGTCACCAAGCTGGTTCCGTTCGGTGCGTTCGTCCGCGTGGACGAGGGCATCGAGGGTCTGGTCCACATCTCCGAGCTGGCCGAGCGCCACGTGGAGATCCCGGAGCAGGTCGTCCAGGTCAACGACGAGATCTTCGTCAAGGTCATCGACATCGACCTCGAGCGTCGCCGGATCTCGCTGTCCCTCAAGCAGGCCAACGAGTCCTTCGGTGCCGACCCGGCGTCGGTCGAGTTCGACCCGACCCTGTACGGCATGGCCGCGTCCTACGACGACCAGGGCAACTACATCTACCCCGAGGGCTTCGACCCCGAGACCAACGACTGGCTCGAGGGCTACGAGACCCAGCGCGAGACGTGGGAGCGCCAGTACGCCGAGGCGCAGGTCCGCTTCGAGCAGCACCAGGCCCAGGTCATCAAGAGCCGCGAGGCCGACGAGGCCGCCGCTGCCGCGGGCGAGTCCGCCCCGGCCGCCGGCAACGCCGGTGCGGGCATCTCGGGTGGTTCCTACTCCTCGGAGTCGGACGAGACCTCGGGCGCCCTGGCCTCCGACGAGGCCCTGGCCGCGCTCCGCGAGAAGCTGGCCGGCGGCCAGAGCTGATCGCAGGACCGCAGCACCACTCGCACTCCGGTGTGAGCTGAGCTGAACGCAAGGCCCGTCCCCGCAAGGGGGCGGGCCTTGCTGCGTTCAGGGGGGCCTTGCCGCGTTCGCACGGTGCGGCGTGCGCGGCGCACGGGCCGCGTTCCTGTGAATGCCGCCGAACGGGGAATGGCCCGGCCCCCTCGCACGTTCTCCGGAGAGATCACGGCGAGGAGGAGTGGTGACGGTGCTTGATCCACAGGGTTTGTACGAATGGGACGCCAAGGGCCTGGCAGTGGCGGACCTGGCGCTCGCCCAGGACTCGGCCGGGCTGGTCATGCTCTACCACTTCGAGGGGTACATCGACGCCGGTGAGACCGGGGAGCAGATCGTCGAGCGGCTCCTCGACACCCTGCCCCACCAGGTGGTGGCCCGCTTCGACGCCGACCGCCTCGTCGACTACCGGGCCCGGCGCCCGCTGCTGACCTTCCGGCGCGACCACTGGACCGAGTTCGAGGAGCCCCGCCTGGAGGTCCGCCTCGTGCAGGACGCCACCGGCGCACCGTTCCTGCTGCTGTCCGGTCCCGAGCCCGACGTCGAGTGGGAGCGCTTCGCCGTCGCCGTCCGGCAGATCGTCGAACGCCTCGGCGTCCGCCTCTCGGTCAACTTCCACGGCATCCCCATGGGCGTCCCGCACACCCGCCCCGTGGGCATCACCCCGCACGGCAACCGCACCGACCTCATGCCGGGCCACCGCAGCCCGTTCGACGAGGCCCAGGTGCCCGGCAGCGCCGAATCACTCGTCGAGTTCCGCCTGGCCCAGGCCGGACACGACGTGCTGGGCGTCGCGGCGCACGTACCGCACTACATCGCCCGCTCCCCGTACCCGGACGCGGCCCTCACCGTGCTGGAGGCGATCACGGCGGCGACCGGCCTGGTCCTGCCGGGCGTGGCGCACGCACTGCGCACCGAGGCGTACCGCACCCAGACGGAGATCGACCGGCAGATCCGGGAGGGCGACGACGAGCTCGTCTCCCTGGTCCAGGGCCTGGAGCACCAGTACGACGCGGCCGCCGGGGCCGAGACGCGGGGCAACATGATCGCCGAGCCGGCGGAGATCCCCTCCGCGGACGAGATCGGCCGCGAGTTCGAGCGGTTCCTCGCCGAGCGGGAGGGCGAGGGGTAGGGCCGGGGCCCCGGGAGCCGGGGCTTGTCGTTCGGCGCCCCGGCCGTACCGGGCCCCGGGAGCAGGGTCTAGTCTGCTGGGCATGCTGAGGGTGGGCCTGACAGGCGGAATCGGTGCCGGCAAGAGCGAGGTCTCGCGGCTGCTGGCAGGGTACGGGGCGGTCGTCGTGGACTCCGACCGCATCGCACGGGAGGTCGTGGAGCCCGGCACGCCCGGCCTCACGGCCGTGGTGGAGGCGTTCGGGGAGTCCGTCCTGACCCCCGAGGGGGCGCTCGACCGGCCCCGGCTCGGGTCGATCGTCTTCGCCGACCAGGAGAAGCTGAAGACCCTCAACGCGATCGTGCACCCGCTGGTCCGGGCCCGCTCCGCCGAGCTGGAGGCCGCCGCCGGGGACGGGGCGATCGTCGTACACGACGTGCCGCTGCTCGCCGAGAACGGACTGGCGCCGCTGTACGACCTGGTCGTCGTGGTCGACGCATCGCCGCAGACCCAGCTCGCCCGGCTGACCGCGCTGCGCGGGATGCCGGAGCACGAGGCCCGGGCCCGGATGGCCGCCCAGGCCACCCGCGAGCAGCGCCTCGCCGTGGCCACCCTCGTGATCGACAACGACGGGCCGCTGGAGGCCCTGGAGCCGCAGGTGCGCGCGGTGTGGAAGGAACTCATCGCGCGGGCGGCCACCGCTGCCCCGCAGGCCTGACGGACAGGGGCAGTCCGGGGGGTACGGGGCGTACGCCCGCTTGTCACGGGGCGTGCGCGCGCTCGCCACGCCGCGTGGGCGGGCCGGTACGCGGGGCGGTACGCGGGGCGGTCACGGTGCACCGGCCGGGCGCGGCGCCCCGTGGAATAGCGAGCCCGGGCCGGTGCGTTGAACGCGCCGGGAAAAGGGAAGGAGCAGACCGTGTCCGACACCACCCCGCAGGCGCCGTCCCCCGGTGCCTCCCCGGCGACGCACGTCATCGACTTCCGCGCCGCAGAGCAGTTGCTGGCCGCGCGCGACCCCCGCGGCGCCCTGAAGCTGCTCGACTCGGTCATAGCCGCCCACCCCGAGAGCATGTCGGCCCGGCTGCTGCGCGCCCGCGCGTTCTTCGCCTCGGCCCAACTGCGGTCGGCTGCCGCGGAGTTCGAGCTCGTACTGGAGCGCGAGCCGGACAACGCGTTCGCGCACTTCGCGCTGGCCCGCACCCACGAGCGCTCCGGCCGGCCCGACCGGGCACGCCGGCACTTCCGCCTCGCCGCGGCGCTCGACCCCCAGCCCGACTACGTCGCGGCCGCACGCTTCGACGCATAGCGGCGCATCGGCTGCCGGGACGCCCGGAGCCGGGGAGCCGGTCAGTGCCGGGGCGGCTCGTACGGGGGGACGTCAGGGCCGGGCTGGTAGTGCGGGCCCTGGTGGATGTGGTGGAGCACCACCCCCAGGTCCACGGTCGCGAGCACCGCGAGCGCCCCGCAGGCCGCGGCCCACCCGGGGTGGTCCGTCAGGGAGAACAGCGCGGTGCCCAGGGCCGCCCACAGCAGCCCCCACACACTCAGCCAGAACCGCAGCCGCAGCGCACTGCGGGCGGTCACCGGCTCGTTCCCGGAACGCATGGCCTCATCGCCTCCGTCCAGCCCCTCCCCCCATGGTCCCACCGGCGCCCCGAAGCCCTCGAACGCGCAGCTCAGCGCCGGTTGTCAGAGCCCGCGCCTAGACTCGACGGGGAGGCGGGGTACGTCCGACCGCCGCCGGGAAGGCAGCCGGCAGCCAGCGAGAGGAAAGCGAAGGGGGCATGGTGCCAGCACAGCCGTTGCAGCCGCCGCAGCACGCGCCGCTCGCCCCCGCGCAGCCCGCCCCGCACGCCCTGCTGCGGCACCCGGCCGTCTTCCTGCCCGACCCCGTCCCGCGCCGGGGCCGCATCGCCTTCTGGGCGGAGGACGGCGGACCGCTGCCCGAGGTGCCGGGCGGGACCGCGGCCCGGATCGACGTGGTGCGCCCGTACGGCAGCGCGGGGCGGACCCGGACCGTCCCCGCCGTGACCCTGGCCGTGGGCGACGCCGTGGCGCTGCTGGCCCGTGCCGGGCAGGGCGCCGCCGCGCACCCGGCCACCCGCGCCTGGGGCGCCGCCGCCGTGCACGCCCTCTCCCTCCTCGCGCGCGGCCGCCTGCTGCCCGGGCTCACCGCCGGGGACGTGGACGCCTGGCGGGCGGGCCCCCTCGACCCGGCCGACGTCGGGCACCTGCGCGCGGTGGCCGCCGCCCTGCCCCACGAGGGGTACGCCACGCCCCTGCCGGGCCGCCGTCCGCTACAGCTGCCGGAACCGGAGACGCTGGTGCGGGCGTTCCTCGACGCCGTCGCCGACTGCCTGCCCCGCACTCCAGCCGCACCCGTCGCCGCCGGGCTGCCGTTCGCCGCGCAGGAGCCGCAGCGGGTGCCGCAGATGCGGGACTGGGCCGCCCAGGTGGCCGCCGGCGCCGATGCGGGCGTCGGGATCTCGCTGAGGCTCGACCTGTCCTCGTTCCGCCTCTTCGACAGTGACGGCGACGGCGACGGAGGAAGCGGCGACGCCGGCACCGACCGGACCGGCGCCGGGGGCGGGGCCGAGGGCGCGCAGGCGGGAGCGGAGCTGCGGCGGGCCGGTGCCGCCGTCGTCCAGGTGCACAGCCTCGCCGATCCGACCCTGCTCACCGACGCCTCCCTGCTGTGGGCCGGCGCCGCGCCCACCGGCTTCGGGCCGCGCGCCCGCATCGACGCGGTGCTCGCCCTGCGCCGCGCCGCCCGGGTCTGGCCCCCGCTGATGCGCCTGCTGGACCGGCCGGTCCCCGACGTCCTCGCCCTGTCCGACCCGGAGCTCGAAGAGCTGCTGGGCACGGCGGCGACGCGGCTGGCCGCCGCCGGGGTCCCGGTGCACTGGCCCCGCGAGCTCGCCCGCAGCCTGTCCGCGACCGCCGTCGTCCGTTCCACCGCACCCGGCTCGGCCACCGACGGCACCGCCTTCTTCGACTCCGGCCGGCTGTTCGCGTTCTCCTGGGAGCTCGCACTCGGCGGCGACCGGCTGACCCCGGGCGAGATGGACGCGCTCGCCCAGGCCCACCGGCCGATCGTGCGGCTGCGCGACCAGTGGGTCCGCGTCGACCCCGAGCTGGTGCGCAAGGCGCGCCGGCGGGACCTGGGCCTGCTGGACCCGGTGGACGCGCTGGCGACCGTACTGACGGGCGCCGCAGAGGTCGACGGCGAGCAGGTGGAGGCGGTCCCGGTCGGCGCGCTGGCCGCGCTGCGGGAGCGGCTGACCGGTGAACTCGCCCCGCTGCCGCAGCCCGCCGCGCTCAAGGCGACCTTGCGCGACTACCAGGCCCGCGGCCTGGCCTGGCTGGACCTGATGACCTCGCTCGGCCTCGGCGGCTGCCTCGCCGACGACATGGGCCTGGGCAAGACCGTCACCCTCATCGCGCTCCACCTGCACCGCGACCGGCCCGAGCCGACCCTCGTCGTCTGCCCGGCCTCGCTGCTGGGCAACTGGCAGCGGGAGATCGAGAGGTTCGCGCCCGGAGTCCCGGTGCGCCGCTTCCACGGCGGCGGCCGCAGCCTCGACGGACTGGCCGGGGGCTTCGTGCTCACCACGTACGGGACGATGCGCGCCAGCGCCGCCCGGCTGGCCGCACAGCCCTGGGGCATGGTCGTCGCCGACGAGGCGCAGCACGTGAAGAACCCGCACTCGGCCACCGCGAAGGCGCTGCGCACCATCCCGGCGCCGGCGCGGGTGGCGCTGACCGGGACCCCGGTGGAGAACAACCTCTCGGAGCTGTGGGCGCTGCTCGACTGGACCACGCCCGGTCTGCTGGGCCCGCTGACCACCTTCCGGGCCCGCCACGCCCGCCCGGTGGAGCACCAGCAGGAGGAGGACGGCGGGAACGAGGCGGCGGTCGCCCGGCTGGCGGCGCTCGTGCGGCCGTTCCTGCTGCGGCGCCGGAAGTCCGACCCGGGCATCGCGCCCGAACTGCCCCCGAAGACCGAGACCGACCATCCGGTGGCCCTCACCCGCGAGCAGGCCTCCCTGTACCAGGCCGCCGTGGACGAGGCGATGGCCGTGATCGAGGGCAGCGAGGGCATGGCGCGGCGCGGCATGATCATGAAGCTGCTGGCGTCGCTGAAGCAGATATGCAACCACCCGGCGCAGTACCTGAAGGAGGAGCAGCCGCGGATCGCGCACCGCTCGGGCAAGCTCGCCCTGCTGGACGAGCTGCTGGACACGATCCTCGCGGAGGACGGCTCGGTGCTGGTGTTCACCCAGTACGTGACGATGGCGCGGATCATCGAGCGGCACCTGTCGGCGCGGGGCATCTCCCACCAGTTCCTGCACGGCGGGACCCCGGTCGCGCGACGGGAGGAGCTCGTGGACCGCTTCCAGTCCGGCGAGGTCCCCGTCTTCCTGCTGTCGCTGAAGGCCGCCGGGACGGGGTTGAACCTGACCCGGGCCGGGCATGTGATCCACTTCGACCGGTGGTGGAACCCGGCCGTGGAGGAGCAGGCCACCGACCGCGCCTACCGCATCGGGCAGGACCAGCCCGTCCAGGTCCACCGGATCATCGCCGAGGGCACCGTGGAGGACCGGATCGCCGAGCTGCTGGAGGCCAAGCGGGCGCTGGCCGAAGCCGTCCTCGGCGCGGGGGAGGCGGCCCTGACCGAGCTGACCGACCGCGAGCTGGCCGACCTCGTCTCGCTGCGGAGGCCCGCATGATCACCGCGCGGGACGACCGCCGCCGCACCTTCGAGACCGTGCCCGCCGGCGCGGAGGCCGCCAGCTGGTGGGGCCGGGCCTGGGTTTCGGCCCTCGAGGCCGCCGCCGGCGATGCGGCCCGGCTGGCCCGCGGGCGCGCCTACGCCGCCGAGGGGCACGTCGACGCGGTCACCGTCACGCCCGGCCGGCTCGTGGCATACGTGCGGGGCAGCCGGGCCCGCCCGTACCGCACCGAACTGCTCCTGGCCCCCCTGGACGGCGCCGAGTGGGACGGGCTGCTGGAGGCCGTGGCCGGCGACCCGGCGGCGCTGGCCGCGCTGCTGGAGCGGGAGGTCCCCCAGGCGCTGGCCGGGACGGTCCTGCCGAGGGCGGGCGAGCTCGTCCCGCGCTGCTCCTGCCCGGACACGGCCCGGCCGCCGTGCAAGCACGCCGCCGCCCTCTGCTACCGGGCGGCCCGCCTCCTGGACGAGGACCCGTTCCTGCTGCTGCTCCTGCGGGGCCGCGGCGAGCGGGAGCTCCTCGACGAGCTGACCCGCCGCAACGCCGCGCACGCCGCCCGGGAGCAGCCCGCCGCGGACGACGCCTTCCCCGGTGTCCCGGCGCGTGCCGCGCTCGCGCGGAGGG
The DNA here is from genome assembly GCF_040704625.1 of Streptomyces sp. NPDC046866. Lineage (NCBI taxonomy): Bacteria > Bacillati > Actinomycetota > Actinomycetes > Kitasatosporales > Streptomycetaceae > Streptomyces > Streptomyces sp. NPDC046866. Next base: position 163,354 of record NZ_JBEYXN010000012.1, on the reverse strand, counting down.
TGCTGCCGCCGCTGCCCGCGCCGCTCCCGCTGCCCGCGTCCCCGGGGCTGCCGCCCGCCTGCCCGGGTGACCCCGGCGACGGCGGCGCCCCGGACCCGCTCGCCCTGGACCAGCTCGCCGGCGATGCCGCGGCCCGGGCCTTCGCCCTGCTCACCACGGGGGAGGACCCCCTCGGCGGGCTCACGCTGTGGCAGGACGCCGTCCGGCTGGCCTCCGCGCACCACACGGCGGGCCTCACCGGCGCGGCCCGCACGCTGTTCCGGGACCTGGCCCGGGCCACCGGCCGCACCACCACCGACCTGGCCCGCGCCGCGGCGGCCTGGCGGCAGGGCGGCCCCCCCGCGCTCGCCGCGCTGGAGGAGCCCTGGGACCCGCCGGCCGGCCCCTTCGACCGGGCCCGTCCCGCGCTCCTGGCCGCCTCCCTCGGCCCCTTCCGCCCCGAGCGCAACCGGCTCACGGCGCGCACCCGCCAGCTCCGGCTGGGCCGCGACAACCTCTGGTACGCCTACGAGTCGCGTCCGGACACCGAGGACTGGTGGCCCACCGGCAGCCCGTCCCCGGACCCGGTCACCGCCCTGCGGGGCTGACGCCGGCCGCCCAGGCGGACAGGGCCGCGAAGTCGCGGGCGCGCAGCCCGTGGCGGGGGTGGATGCGCAGCAGCAGGGCGGGCGCCGGGTGGTGGGCCTCGACCCAGGCCCGGTCCCGCGGGTTGATCATGTCGTCGACCCAGGCGAAGGGGCGGCCCGCGGCCCAGTCGAGCAGCGGCCGGGTCTTCCAGGACAGTCCGTCGGGATCGCGGGCGAAGAGTTCCGGCCACTCGATCACAGGAAGATCGCCGGGGAGTCCGATGTGCGGGGCGATGAGGGTGTTGGCCTCGTGCATCCAGGTGGTGGCCCAGGCCAGCTCGAAGGGCAGCGCCTGGAGCCGGGCGCCGTGGGAGGGGTGCAGGCGGACCCGCAACCCCCGCCGCGCCCTGCGCGAACCGGGGGACCGGTAGGACATCCAGACCGAGGGGTGCATCCGGTGGCTGGTGTATCCGCGCAGCCCCGCGAGGCGGGAGCGGAAGGGGTTGAGGGGGCCGTCCACGTCGAGGAGGAGCAGCGGGCGATCGGTCATGGAAGAGGCACTACCCAGTACACGATGGAGTGAAATGCCTATCTGCTCTATAACCCGAATGGGCTTACCGCGTTGGTTCCGGTGCGGGTGCAACACCCGTGAACTCCTCCGGAAAGCAGGAAAACTGATGCGTCACAGTCGCCGGAATGGCTTCATCGCAGCGGTGGTTGCGGGCGGCGGACTCGCGGTCGCGGGCGTGGGCGCGTTCGCGTACGCCGACGCGGACGCGGGCGGGACGGCCGAGCGGTCGCCCGGTCTGCTGTCCGGGAACCTGGTGCAGCTGCCGGTGCACGTGCCGGTGAACGTGTGCGGCAACACGGTGAGCGTCGCCGGACTGCTCAACCCGGCCGCCGGGAACCGCTGTACGAACGGGGCGGGCGGGGGCGGGGCGCACACCGGGTCGGGACCCTCCCGTCCCGCGCAACCCGCCTCCGGCAACGGGGGCGGCGCCCACGCGGGAGGAAGCGGAAAGGATTCGCCCGGCGTGCTGTCCGGCAACGGCATCCAGCTCCCCGTCGACCTCCCGGTCAACGTCAGCGGCAACGCGGTGAGCGTCGTCGGTGTCGGCAACAGTGCCACGGGCAACACCTCGGTCAACGGCCGGACCCCGACCCCCGCAACGGCCCAGCCGCCGCAGCAGCAGCCGGTCCGACCCCCGGCCACCCAGCGCCCGGTCACCCCGCCGGCGCCGCAGCAGTCCGGCCCGTCCCTCGCCCACACCGGCGCCGAGGGCCTCGGCTACCTGCTGCCCGGCAGCGGCGCCCTCCTCCTCGGCGGCGTCCTCCTCTACCGCCGCTTCCGCACCCAGTAGCGGCCCCCGGTCAGGCCGCAGCCGCGGCTCCCGACCCGGGCTCCGGCTCGGGGGCCGGGGGCTGCGGGGGCAGGCGCCAGGCGTCGAGGACGGCGTCGATGCGGGGGGCCAGGCGGGCGCGCGCCGCGAAGCGCGGGACACCGGCCATCAGCAGTGCGTCGTACTCGGTGTCGGTGTGCCGCACCGCCGCCCGCACCGCCACCGAGACCGCGGCCTCGTCCAGCGCCCGGCCGGCCGCCGTGCGCCCGACCCGGCCGCTGCCGCGGAGCGAGGCGTGCGCGGCGATGTCCCGGGCCCGCTCCGGCGGGCACCCGGGGAACAGGCGGCGTATCTCCGCCGCGAAGGCCGCCGTGAACCGGACGTCCTGCGCCGCGCGGCGCGCCCGGTCCCGCTCCCGCCGCCGCGCCCGCGCCTCCGCATCCGCCAGACAGGCGCGCTCCGCCCGCGCCAGGGCGGCGTCCTCGACCAGCAGGCCCTGGCGCTCGTGGCGGCGGCGGCGCCGGTTGAAGCGGACGACGACCGCGGACAGCGAACTGCCCTCGCGCGCCCGCCGGGTGAGAGCGGCATCACCCCGCGGCAGGTACACCAGGTGCCCCAGACCGGCACAGTCCAGACAGCGCGGTACCCCGGCCTCGCGGACCAGGAGCCGCAGCGGGCCCTGACGGCACCGGGCACAGTGGATCTGCTTCACCGACTCGAACACCACCAGGCTCATGCCCTGGTGATACCGCCATCCGGCCCCTTTATCACCTTTCTCGATGCGCCGCCTGACGTTCCGCCAACTCTCCCTCGATGTCCGGATGTCCTTCTACCGTGGCTGCGGGGGCTGCGGTACGGCCGTGAGGCCCGTGACGAAGGGGGAAGACATGGGTGGACAGCAGGCCGCGACGGCGACGACTCACCCTCCGATACCGGCGCCGGCCGACGCCGCCGCACACCTCGCGGGCCGCGAGGTGGTCATCGAGCCCGGCGGCAGCACCGGCTGGCACTACCACCGCGTCCCCCTCATCGCCCTGGTCAAGTCCGGGACGCTGACCCGCATCCTGCACGACCGCACGGTGGTCGTGCACCGGCCCGGCAGCAGCTTCGTCGAACCCGCGGGCCTGCACCACGTCCACCTCGGCCGCAACCTCGGCACCGTCCCCGTCGTGCTGTACGTGACCTGCACCCTCGCCGAAGGCGAACCCTTCTCCCTGCCCGCCGACCCTCCACCCGCCGACCCTCCGCCCGCCGCACCCCCGCCCGCCGCACCCCCGTCCGCCGGCCCGCCGCCGGCTCAGACCAGGCGGCGTATCTCCCCGCGCACCCGGTAGAACCCGCCCGACGCCGCATGCAGCCCGTCCACCACGTACCGGGCACCCGGCTCCCGGATCCCCCGCGGGAACTGCACGTTCCAGGAGCGCTCGAAGCCGGTCGAGACGACCTGCACCCGCAGCCGGCCGCCCTGCTGCACGCACTCCACCACCACGCCGTCCGCGGGGGCCGCCGCCACCGAGACGCTCGCCACCGCCGCGGCCGAAGCCGCCGGCCGGGCCACCGGCAGGGCCGCCGCGGACTTCACGTCCACCGCCACCGGCACCGTGCCCTGGTGGGCCGCGGCGATCGCCGCCTCGCTCGCGTCCACACAGACCAGCGAGCCGTCCGTGGTCACCAGGTACAGCCGCTCGTCCAGGTACTGCATCGACAGGGCGGAGCCGCTGCCCGTGCCGAGCTTCCACAGGCGGGTCCCGTCCGCGGCGAAGCAGTACACCGACGACGAGGAGTCGCCGGCGAAGACGTGCTGCCCGTCCGGCGAGGTCGCGCACGCGTACACCGCCGCGTCGCAGCGGTACGTGGCCTCGATCGCCCCGGTCCCCTTCGCCAGCCGCTGCACCGCGTTGCGCCCGGTACCGGCGAAGACCGCATCGGCCTCCTGCCAGCCGAACAGCACCCCGCCGCTGGTCGCGGTGTGCCACAGCTCCCCGCTGCCGTCCGGGGCGTACGCCGTCACCCCGTGCGTGTGGCCGTGGTAGACCGCGTCCTCGTCGGCCCGCACCATCCACGCGTTGGAGCCGGCGGACCGGCGCGACCACTGGAACTCGTCCTCGTGGTCGATGACCGTCAGACCCCCGCGCGCATCCGACACGTTGAGCACGCCCTCGCGGATGTCCAGCCAGAAGATGTCCACGTCCTCCGCGATGTCGTACGCCTTGAACGGGACCTTCGCCGACAGGTCGTACACGGCGCCGTCGTCACAGCCCGCATAGATCCAGAACTCGTCCGCGACCAGGCACTTCACCCCGTCCGGCAGCGAGTACCGGGCCAGCACCTCGCCGCCGTGGCTCAGCGTGTACACATCGCCCGCCTGGTTGCCGACCCACGCGCGGTCCTCGTCCACATGGATCCCGAACGCCGCAGCGCCCGTGCGGAACCGCCACAGCACCGGGGCCGCCGCGCGCGCCGTCGACGGCGCGGACGCCACCTGCCGGCGCGTCACCGGCCGCGCCGCGCGCTGCCCCTGCACCGCCGGTGCGTACCCCTTGCGGACCTTCTCCCCGATCTTCTTGGCGGCGGCCGCCCGGGCCTTCTCGGCGCTCGCGAAGGACGAGCTCTGCACCTGGCCGCCGGCGCCGATGCGCCCGTACCGCACGGTCACGGCCGTGCCGTCCACGGTCACCTCGTAGAACTTGTGCGCGCCGCCGCCCTCCTGGGACAGCTCCAGATACGTCGTCTCGCGAGCCATGACAGACCCCTCCCCAAGGCCGGGCCCGACGGCTCTCTCCCGCCGGTGATCCCTCGTGAAAAACGCTACGGGCGACCACTGACAATGGGCCCGTGCACCTCGAAGCGATCACCTGGCAGCGGATGGCCGAGCGGCTCGCAGGCCACCTGGACGACCACCGGCCCGACCCCGCGGACCGGGCCTGGCAGCGCGTCGGCATCGACGGCGCGCCGGCCGCGGACACCGGCGGCCTCGCCGGGCAACTCGCCGAGGCCCTGCGGCTGAACGGGCGCACCGCGCTCGTGGTGGCGACCGAGGGGTTCCTGCGGCCCGCCTCCCTGCGCTACGAGTTCGGCCGGCAGGACGTGGAGAGCTACCTCGGCGGCTGGTACGACACCGCAGCCCTGTGGCGGGAGGTGTTCGGCCCGACCGACCCCGGCGGGACCGGCCGCGTCCTGCCCGACCTGTGGGACCCGGTGACCGACCGGGCCACCCGCAGCCCGTACACCGAACTCCCGCCGGGCGGCGTCGTCATCGTCCACGGCCCGCTGCTGCTGGGGCGCTGGTTCCCCTTCGACCTCAGCGTGCACATCCGGCTCTCCCCGGGGGCGCTGCGGCGCCGCACCGCGGAGTCCGACCGCTGGACCCTGCCCGCCTTCGCCCGCTACGAGGCCGAGACCGACCCCGCGGCCCTCGCCGACACCGTCGTCAGGGCCGACGACCCGCGCCACCCCGCCTGGACGGGCCTCGGCGGCTGACCGGCGCGCCCCCGTCCGGCAACGGACGTCAAGGATCCGCAACGGACCGGTCCCGGCCGGGTGCCGAACGGGATCCGGCCGTGTCCCGGCCGGTGCCCGAAGGCGGCAACGCCGGCCCGATCGTCCGGCACGGCAACCGGGGCTGTGCCGTACGCGCCCCCGCCGCCGCTACGGCCGCCCGCCCAGCCGCGTGACCGCCAGGGCCGCTGCCCGGCAGCCCGCCCGGGCGGCCCCCTCCGGATCCGCACCCGCGAGCCGGGCCGCCAGGAACCCGCCGGCGAAGGCGTCCCCGGCACCGGTGGAGTCCACCGCCCGCACCGGTTCCGCGGCGACCTCGGCGGTGACCCGCCCGCCCTGCGCCACCAGGGCCCCGGCAGCGCCCCGGGTGACCACCACCAGCGGCACCCGCTCGCTCAGCACCGCGGCCGCCCGGGCCGCCCCGGCCGGCTCCGGCAGCCCGGCCAGCAGCCGGGCCTCGTCCTCGTTGGGCAGCAGGACGCCCGCCCCCGCCACGGCATCGAGGAAGCGCCCCGGGCCGAGCGTGAGCAGGAACCCCGCGGAAGCCGGGTCCACGCTGACCGGCACCCCGCGGGCCCGGGCGTCCGCCAGCGCGACCTGCGCCAGCTCCCGGCTGCTGTCGGCGAAGAACAGGTAGCCCGAGAGGTGCAGGTGGGCGGCCCCGTCCAGCAGGGACGGCGCCCAGTCGTCGGGGGAGAGCCGCAGGGCGGCGCCGCTGTCGGTCAGGAACGTCCGCTCGGCGTCCTCGCCGACCAGCGCCACCACCGTCCCGGTCGGCTCCACCGCGTCGACCACCAGCCGCGGCCGCACTCCCGCCTCCAGGAGCGCCCGCTCGTGCCACTGCGCCGCTTCGGTGCCCACCCGCGCGAGCAGCCGCACGTCCGCCACCCCGGAACGGGCCGCCCAGCAGGCGACGTTGGCCCCGGCCCCGCCCGGCAGGGTCCGGATGCGGGCGGCCGTGTCGGTCGCCGGTGCCAGCGGCTCCGGATGCACCGCCAGGACGTCGGTGACCACGTCCCCGACGACCAGCAGCGCGCCCGGGCCGGCCGCGGGACCGGAACCCGCCCCCGCCCCCGTACGCGTACCCGTACTCCCGCCCCCCGCGGTCACGCCCGCTCCGCCCAGGCCCCCGCGATCCGGGCCCCCAGCGTGACGTTGCCCCGCACCGCCGCGAGGTTGGCCTCCAGCGAGGCCCCGCCCGTCGCCCGTACCAGGAAGCCCAGGAGGAACGGGGTCACCGCCTGCCCCGTGATCCCCTGCCGCCGGCACTCCTCGAGGGCCTCGGCCAGGACCCGGTCGTGCAGGGCCGGGTCCAACTGCTCCGCCTCGTCGACGGGGTTGGCGACCAGCAGCGCCGACTCCGGGCCGTCCAGCGCGTCCTGGGCCGCCATCACGGCCGCGACCTCCTGCGGCCGGTGCACCGTCCAGTCCACCGGCTCTCCCGAACTGGCCAGGTAGAAGCCGGGGAAACGTTCCGTTCCGTACCCGAGGACCGTCACCCCGAGCGTCTCCAGCCGCTGCAGCGTGGCCGGCACGTCCAGGATCGACTTCACCCCGGCGCACACCACCGTGATCCGGGTCCGCGCCAGCAGCGCCAGGTCCGCCGACTCGTCCTGGGTCTGCGCGAACTCCCGGTGCACACCGCCCAGCCCGCCCGTGGCGAAGACGCGCAGCCCGGCCCGCGCGGCCAGGAACGCCGTCGCCGACACCGTCGTCGCCCCGGTCGCACCGGCGGCGAAAGCGGGCGCCAGATCGCGGTGGCCCAGCTTGCGCACGCCCTCACCCCCGGCGATCCGCTCCAGCTGCTCCTTGTCCAGGCCCGCGTGGGCCACGCCGTCGAGCACCGCGATCGTCGCCGGGACGGCCCCCTCGACGCGGACCAGCCCCTCCAGTTCGGCGGCCACCGCCAGGTTGCGCGGGCTCGGCAGGCCGTGGGTGATGATCGTGGACTCCAGTGCGACGACGGGCCGCCCCTGTTCGAGGGCCTCGCGGACCTCCTCGGACAGGACGACGGGCCCGTCGGACGCGGACCGGCACGGGGACGCGGATGCTGTGTGCTGTGGCATGTCCCCATCCATGGCACGCAGGGTGCCCCCCGAAACGCCCTCCCCGCCCGCCCGTCCGAACACGACCGCTCACGGGCGCCCCGTACGCACCACACCGGCCGAAACCCGCCGGTGCCCCGCTGGACAGGATGCCTCCTGCGGCGGGCGGAACCTGGACGCTGTGGCCACTCCGGGGCGCGGCCCCGCAGCACTACGCTGGCGCCCCATGAGCACCAGTGATCACTCCGCCGCAGCGGCGGCCCCCGCCTCCTTCGCCGTCTGCGTCCCGGACGTCCCGGACGCCGCACTGGAGCCGGAGGACCTCGACCCGGGGCAGGTCCTCTCCGGCGCGCCCGTCGTGACCGGCAAGGTGCTGTGGGAGTCCCCGGACGGCAAGCAGATCCGCGGGATCTGGCAGATCACCCCCGGCGTCGTCACCGACGTGGAGGCGGACGAGCTGTTCGTGGTGGTCAGCGGCCGCGCCACCATCGAGGTCGAGGGCGGCGCGACCCTGGAGGTCGGCCCCGGCTCGGCGTGCGTGCTCCGGGAGGGCGACAGGACCACCTGGACGGTGCACGAGACGCTGCGCAAGGCCTACCACATCAGCTGCTGACCGCCGGGTGGCGGCGCGAGGTGACCAGCGCCAGCGCCGCCAGCGGCAGCAGCAGGGCGGCTCCGATCGCGTTCAGCCAGCCGTAGCCGGCCTGGGACATCACCACGCCGGCGCAGGCACCGCCCACCCCCGCGCAGGTGTTCATCGTGAGGTCGCTCAGGCCCTGCACGGCGGCCCGGGCCCCGGAGGGCACCGAGTCGGTGAGCAGCGCCGAGCCGGAGACCATGCCGGCCGACCAGCCGAGGCCGAGCAGGAACAGCCCCAGCGCGCTCTGGCCGTGGTCCGGCCCGGCCGTGCCGGCGAGCAGCGCGGCCAGCGACAGCAGGCCGGCCGCGAGCCCGATCACCGACAGCCGGCCCAGTCGGTCCGCGAGCCAGCCCATGACGGGCGAGAAGGCGAACATGCCGGCGATGTGCCCGCTGATCACCAGGCCGATCAGCTGGAGCCCGGCGCCGTGGTGGCCGAGGTCGACCGGGGTCATCACCATGATCGAGACCATGGTGGTGTGCGACACGGCGACGGTGGCCAGCGCGAGGCGGGCGCGCGGGGACGCCTTGACGGCCGCGAGCCCGGCGCCCAGCGAGTGCCCGGCGCGGCCCTGCTCGGCGGGGGAGGCCAGGGCCCGGGCCGTCAGCAGCGGGTCGGGCCGCAGCAGGACGGCGATCAGGGTGCCGGTGAGGACGAAGACGGCGCCGGCCCACACGAAGGGCCCCGCCGTCTCGGGCACGGAGGTCCCGGCGAAGCTGCGGCTGGCCGGAGCCGAGAGGTTGGGGCCCAGCACCGCGCCCAGGGTGGAGGCCCACACCACCACGGAGATGGCCCGGGCCCGGTGGTCCGGGGCGGCGAGGTCGGCGGCGGCGAACCGGGCCTGGAGGTTGGCCGAGGAGGCGGCTCCGAAGGCGGCCATGCCGAGCATCAGCAGCGGGAAGCTCTTGACCGCGGCGGCCAGCACCACCAGGGCCGCGCCGGCGGCGCCGATCCCGTACGCGAGGACCAGCCCGGGGCGGCGGCCCCTGCGGGTCATCAAGGCGGCGAGGGGCAGGGAGACGGCGGCGGTGCCGATGACGGCGGCGGTGGAGGCGAAGCCCGACAGGGCCTCGGTGCCGCTGATCTCGGTCGCGAGGGCGGGGGCCAGGGCGATGCTGATGGGGACCCCGAGGCCGCCCAGCATCTGGGAGGCGATCAGCACGGCGGAGGTGCGGCGGCGCAGCCGGGGCAGTTCCGCCGGGTCGGGGGTGGCGCGGTCGGGGGTGGGGCGGGCCGTGCCGGTGTCCGTGCCCGTGCCGGGTATGGCGCTCACGCCGGACACCCCCGGCGCGGGTGGGTGGGGGGCGGCGGGGGCTGGTGCAGCGGAAGTAGTCACCGCAGCAGTGTCGCAGCCCTTACCGCACGGCGGAACCGGCGGAACGGGCCGCTGCCGCTGCGCGCAGCGGTGCCACCGGTACGGGTCAGAACAAGGGGCGGGGCAGGACGCCCTCCAGGGCCAGCAGGGTGCGCTTGGTCTCGACGCCGCCGCCGAAGCCCCCGATTCCCCCGTCGTTCTCCACCACCCGATGGCACGGCACGACGAGGGGAAGGGGATTCGACCCCATCGCATGCCCGACGGCCTGGGCCGCGCCCGGCTGCCCGACGCGGGCGGCCAGCTCCCCGTACCCGACGACGGTCCCGTACGGCACCGAGCGGTCCAGCTCCTGCAGCACCCTGCGGTGGAAGCCGGAGCTGAACCGCCAGTCCAGCGGCAGCTCGAAGCGCCGCAGCGCCCCCGCGAAGTAGGCGGCGAGCTGGCGCAGCGGCTCGGCGAGCAGCACCTCCTCGCCGGGGGGCGGCCGCCAGGCGTCCGCGCCGAGCCGCTCGACCAGCCGGCGGGCCATCTCCTCGGCCCGGTCCGGACCGGCGTGGAACCCGACCCGGACCAGTCCCTCCCCGGTCGCGGCCAGCAGCAGCGGGCCGATGTCGCTGGCGGCGACGGTCCACTCCAGGTGCGGCCCGGCCGGCAGATCGGTGGTGTCCATCCCCCCACCGTACGGGCCGCCACCGACATCCCGGCCGGCTCAGCGGGCGAACGCCCCGAGCCCGAGCCCGATCCCGATCACCGCCCGCTGCACGACGTCGGGGGCGTTGGTGATGATGCCGTCCACGCCCATCCCCTGGACCTTCCGGGCGGTCACCGCGTCGTCCACGATCCAGGTGTCCACCTCCATGGCCCTGCCGTGGGCCCCCCGCAGCCCGTGCACGGCCGACACCCAGTCGGCGGAGATGGTGGTGTGCCAGGGGTTGATGCGGTCGGTGAAGGCCGCGTACTTCGGCAGGTCCGCGACCGCCGGGGTGCCCAGGAAGGCCGTCACCAGGTCCGGCCGCAGGCCGTGCACGGTGCGGACGGAGTCGGTGCTGAAGCTCTGCACGACCAGGCGGCGCCGCACGTGGTCCCGGTCGAGCCAGCCCTCCTCGTCCAGCACGTGCAGGGTCTGCTCCTCGATCCCGGGGTAGAGCTCCGGCTTCTTGATCTCCAGCAGCAGCCGCTGCCGGTTGCGCTGTACCCGGTCGAGGTACTCCCGCAGGGTCGGCACCCGGGCGCCCGCGAAGGAGGCGTCGAACCAGCTGCCCGCGTCCAGCGTGGCGATCTCCGCCGCGGTGAAGTCCTTCACCCTCCACGGCTTGCGGTCCGGGAAGGCCTGCTCCACGTCGGTGGTACGGGCCAGGGTGTCGTCGTGGATCACGACCAGCTCGCCGTCCTTGGTGCGCTGGACGTCGTTCTCGACCCAGTCGAACCCGAGGCGCATCGCCAGGTCGATCGAGGCCAGGGTGTTCTCCGGGGCGTACGCCGAGGCCCCCCGGTGGGCGTACACGACGGGGCCCGGCAGCCCCGGTGCGCCGGGGGCGCCGGGATCGGCAGCGGCGGCCTGCGCCGTCCCGCTGAGCGCGGTGAGGGTCAGGCCCAGGAAGGCGGCGGCGGCCGCTGCGGCGGGTCGGACGTACATGTGCGTTCTCCTCGGGTCGTGAACCCTGGTCCTGCGTCAAGCGGGCGCAGAACGGCAGACCTTGCCGCGATGCACTTCACGGTGTCCGTTACCGCGATCATGGGCTCGAAGATCACCGGGCCGCCACCGAACTACGACAAACGGACCAGAAAGGGGGAAGACCCGCGGGGCCCCGCCGGAGCCGCCCGGGCAGCGCCCCACCCTGCGGGAGCGTGAGTGTCGGTGCGGGGTCGTACGGTGGAGTCATGCGGCCTGTATCCAAGATCGAACGCACGGTGGCGCCCTTCGAGGTCGTCAGCCCCTACCGGCCCAGCGGCGACCAGCCCACGGCCATCGCCGAGCTGGAGAAGCGCATCCGTGCAGGTGAGAAGGATGTCGTCCTGCTCGGTGCGACCGGCACCGGCAAGTCGGCGACCACCGCGTGGATGATCGAGAAGCTCCAGCGCCCCACCCTGGTGATGGCGCCGAACAAGACGCTCGCCGCCCAGCTGGCGAACGAGTTCCGCGAGCTCCTGCCGAACAACGCGGTCGAGTACTTCGTCTCGTACTACGACTACTATCAGCCCGAGGCGTACGTCCCGCAGTCCGACACGTACATCGAGAAGGACTCCTCGATCAACGAGGAGGTCGAGCGGCTGCGCCACTCCGCGACGAACTCGCTGCTCACCCGGCGCGACGTCGTCGTGGTCGCCTCCGTGTCCTGCATCTACGGCCTCGGTACGCCGCAGGAGTACGTCGACCGCATGGTGCCGCTCAAGGTCGGCGAGGAGATCGACCGGGACCAGCTGCTGCGCCGCTTCGTCGACATCCAGTACACCCGCAACGACGTGGCCTTCACCCGCGGCACCTTCCGGGTGCGCGGCGACACGATCGAGATCTTCCCCGTCTACGAGGAACTGGCCGTCCGCATCGAGATGTTCGGCGACGAGATCGAGGCCCTGTCCACCCTGCACCCGCTGACCGGCGAGGTGATCAGCGAGGACCGCGAGCTGTATGTCTTCCCCGCCAGCCACTACGTCGCCGGCCCGGAGCGCATGGAGAGCGCGATCCGCGGCATCGAGGCCGAGCTGGCCGAGCGCCTCGCCGAGCTGGAGAAGCAGGGCAAGCTGCTGGAGGCCCAGCGCCTGCGCATGCGCACCACGTACGACCTGGAGATGATGCGGCAGATCGGCTCCTGCTCGGGCATCGAGAACTACTCGCTCCACATGGACGGCCGCGAGCGCGGGTCGGCGCCCAACACCCTCATCGACTACTTCCCGGAGGACTTCCTCCTGGTCATCGACGAGTCGCACGTCACCGTCCCGCAGATCGGCGCCATGTACGAGGGCGACGCCTCGCGCAAGCGGACCCTGGTCGACCACGGCTTCCGCCTGCCGTCCGCGCTGGACAACCGGCCGCTGAAGTGGGAGGAGTTCCTGGAGCGGGTCGGCCAGACGGTCTACCTGTCGGCGACCCCCGGCCCGTACGAGCTCTCGCGCAGCGACGGCTTCGTCGAGCAGATCATCCGCCCCACCGGCCTCGTCGACCCCGAGGTCGTCGTCAAGCCGACCGAGGGCCAGATCGACGACCTGGTGCACGAGATCCGGCAGCGGGTGGAGAAGGACGAGCGCGTCCTCGTCACCACCCTCACCAAGAAGATGGCCGAGGACCTCACCGACTACTTCCTGGAGCTCGGCATCGCCGTCCGCTACCTGCACAGCGACGTCGACACCCTGCGCCGCATCGAGCTGCTGCGCGAGCTGCGCGCCGGCGAGTACGACGTCCTGGTCGGCATCAACCTGCTCCGCGAGGGCCTCGACCTGCCGGAGGTGTCGCTGGTGGCCATCCTCGACGCCGACAAGGAGGGCTTCCTGCGCTCGGGCACCTCGCTGATCCAGACCATCGGCCGCGCCGCGCGCAACGTCTCCGGCCAGGTCCACATGTACGCGGACAAGATGACCCCGGCGATGGAGCGGGCCATCGAGGAGACCAACCGGCGCCGGGAGAAGCAGATCGCGTACAACACGGCCAACGGGATCGACCCGCAGCCGCTGCGCAAGAAGATCAACGACATCGTCGCCACCATCGCCCGGGAGGAGCTCGACACCGAACAGCTGCTCGGCACCGGCTACCGGCAGGGGAAGGACGGCAAGGGGGCCAAGGCGCCCGTGCCCGCGCTCACCGGGGCGCGCTCCGCGGCCGTTCAGCCCCCGGCGGGCGGAAAGGCGGCCAAGGGCGGAAAGGCGGCCAAGGGGGCCAAGGCGGCCGTGGTGGCCACCGACCGCCCGGCCGAGGAACTGGCCGCGCTCATCGAGCAGATGACCGAGCGGATGCGGGGGGCCGCCGCCGAGCTCCAGTTCGAGGTCGCGGCCCGGATCCGGGACGAGGTGAGCGAGCTCAAGAAGGAGCTGCGTCAGATGAAGGAGGCGGGCCTCGCCTGACCCGGGGGCCGGTCAGTAGGGTTGGCGGCAGCCGCAGGTACACGCTGCCTGGGGGTGGCTATGAAAGGGGACAGCGCGTGACGGTCAACTTGTCCAAGGGGCAGGCCATCAGTCTGCAGAAGGGCGACGGGGGGACGCTGACCTCCGTCCGCATGGGGCTCGGCTGGCAGGCGGCCAAGCGCCGCGGGCTGTTCGGCTCGCGGACCCGGGAGATCGACCTGGACGCCTCGGCGGTGCTGTTCGCCGAGAAGCAGCCCGTGGACGTGGTCTTCTTCCGGCACCTGCAGAGCGACGACGGCTCCGTGCGGCACACCGGCGACAACCTGATCGGCGGCGCCGGGCAGGGTGGTGACGACGAGTCGATCCTCGTCGACCTCCAGCGGGTGCCGGTCCACATCGACCAGATCGTCTTCACGGTGAACTCCTTCACCGGCCAGACGTTCCAGGAGGTGCAGAACGCGTTCTGCCGCCTCGTCGACGAGACCAACGGCCAGGAGCTCGCCCGCTACACCCTCGACGGCGGCGGCCAGTACACCGCCCAGATCATGGCGAAGGTCTCGCGCGCCGGCGCCGGCTGGCAGATGACGGCCCTGGGCACCCCGGCCAACGGCCGGACCTTCCAGGACCTGATGCCGGCGATCCTGCCGCACCTGTAGGCCCGGCGCGGGACCGCAGGAAGAGAAACAAGCAGCAGCACACGGCACAGCAGCGCACGGCGCGGCAAGGCCACGGGGGAGGGCTGCACGATGACGGCCGAACTGGTCCGGGGGCAGAACCACCCCCTGTCCCTGAGCAGGGTGGAGATCAGGGTCTCGGCGGGCACCGACGTGCTCGCCCTGGCCTGCGCCTGCGACGACGAGGGCCGGCTGACCGGCCCCGACGCGCTGGCCCATCCCGCCGCCCCGGCCCTGCCCGGGCTCACGGTGCCGGGGGCGGCGGCGGCCGAGCACCGCTTCGCCGTCGACCTCGACGCCGTCGGGCCGGCCGTGCAGCAGGTCCGGGTGGTGCTCGTGCTGCCGCCCGGCGGCCCGGCGCGCTTCGGCGCCGTACCCGCCCCACGCCTGGCCGTGGCCGACCCGGAGGGCGCCGAGCTCGCCGGGTACACGCTGACCGGGCTGGATGCCGAGACCGCGCTCGTCTCCCTGGAGCTGTACCGGCGCCAGGGCGCCTGGAAGGTCCGCGCCGTCGGCCAGGGGTACGCCGACGGGCTCGCCGCCCTGCTCGCCGACGCGGGCCTGCCCGCCGCGGACGCGACGGCGCTCGCCGCGGCCGTGTCGGGTGGCGCCGCGCGCGAGGGGCACGGCCTCGCCCCCGTCCCGGCCGCCGCCGCGACGGGCGCCACGCAGGCGCTGCCCGGCCCGCGGGATGCCGGGCCCGCGCCCGCGGCCGCGCAGCCCACGCCACCCGCCGGGACCCCGGCCCCCGCCGGCCCGCCGGAGCCCGTCGCGGAGCCGGGCCCGGTACCCGTCCCGGGCGTCCCGTACCCCGGTACGCCCGGCCCCGCGCCCGCGGACGCCGCCGGCGGCCCGCCGACCGTCGACTACGTGCACCCGCGCCGCCGCCGCACCACCTCCGAGCCGCCCGAGCCCGCCCCGGCGGCCGCAGCGCCGCCGGCGCCCGGGGAGCCGCCCGCCCGCGTCGCGGGGGACGCCACCGGCTGGTCCATGGACGAGCGGCTCTACAACCAGGTCTGGGGCATGTTCGAGGACCTGGCCCGCACCGTCGCCGCCTACCGCAGCGCGTGCGACTTCGCCGACTCCCGCCTCGAGCGCGAGCTCGACGAGGTCCTCTCCGACCACCGCCACCGCCTGGCCGGCTCCGGCGACGCCGCCCGTGCCACCGCCCGGGCCCGCCGCGAGGAGCTCGTCGCCCAGGCCCGGGCCGCGCTCGACCGGGACCTCGCCCAGCTGGCCGCCGAGGCCGAGGTGGTCGAGCCCGCGCTGCCGGCCGCGTACGCCCGCTGGGCGGCCCCGGTCTGGCAGGGCCACCGGGTGCCCGAGGAGGCCCCCATGGCCCTGCGCCTGGGCGACCTGCACCTTCCGGAGCGGCCCGGGCTGCGGATCCCCATGCTGGTGCGGCTCCCGCTGGAGCGGGGCCTGTGGATCGACAACGGCCGCACCGGTTCGGAGGCGGCGATGGCCATGGACACCGACCGGCTGCGCCGGGCCGCCATGGACACGGCCGTCGCCCATGCGGCGCGGATGCTCGCCGTGCACCCGCCCGGCCGGTTCTCCGTCCACGTCATCGACGCGGCCGGGGCCGGTGCCGCAGCCCTGGCCCCGCTCGTCCACGCCGGGGTGCTGGCCGCCCCGCCGGCCGTGGGGGCCGCCGGGGTCGCCGAGACCCTCGCGCGGCTGACCCGCCGGGTGGACCTCGTACAGATGGCGGTGCGGGCCGGCGCGCCCGAGGACCTGCCGCCCGACCTGGACACGGCCGAGCAGCTGCTGATCGTGCACGACTTCCCGCACGGCTTCGACGACCGCGCGGTCACCCAGCTGCGCTACCTGGCCGACGAGGGCCCGGCGGTTGGGGTCCACCTGCTGATGGTCGCCGACCGCGAGGAGGCCTCCGCGTACGGGCCGCTGCTCGATCCGCTCTGGCGCTCGCTGATGCGGCTCTCCCCGGTGCCCGACGACCACCTCGCCGACCCGTGGGTCGGGCACGCCTGGACCTTCTCCCCGGACCTGCCGCCGCCGGGCGGCCTGGCGCTGGAGGAGGCGCTGGAGCGGGCCGCCCGGGCCCGCCGCCATGCCCGCCCATGACCGACTCTTGGTCTTCCCTTTACCTTTTCCGCCTCTGACGGGTACCCTGGTGACCGCGGAGGGGAGTATTCCTGCTTTCCTGCTACGGCGTTCCCGTCAGTACGGACCACTGCGGTCCCGGGGCGCCGGCCCCCGGCCTCCAGGCCGCCCGGGGTGGAAGAGACCTCCGGCAGCGATGACGCTGACCTGTGTGCTGAGCCATCTGCCGGAGGCCAAACCATGGATGTTTCCCTGAACCTGTGGGTGCTGACCGTTCTCGGTCTGTGCATCCTCATCGGCGCCGACTTCGTCATCGGCCGCAAGCCGCACGACGTATCGGTCAAGGAAGCGGGCATCTGGACCGTCGTCTGGATCGTCCTCGCCGCGCTCTTCGGACTGGGCCTGCTGGTCTCCGGCCACGGCCAGGCCTCGCAGGAGTTCTTCGCCGGCTTCATCACCGAGAAGTCGCTCAGCGTCGACAACCTCTTCGTCTTCGTCCTCATCATGGCGAAGTTCTCGGTGCCCTCCCACCTCCAGCAGCGCGTCCTGCTCGTCGGCGTCCTCATCGCCTTGGTGCTGCGGGCGGTCTTCATCGCCGCCGGCGCCGCGATCATCACCACCTTCTCGTGGGTCTTCTACCTCTTCGGCGCGTTCCTGATCTACACCGCCTGGAAGCTGATCCAGGAGGCCCGCGCCGGCGAGGAGGAAGAGGAGTTCGAGGAGAACCGCCTCCTGAAGTCCATCGAGAAGAAGTTCGGCGTCGCCGACAGGTACCACGGCACCAAGCTCTTCCTGCGCACCAACGGCAAGCGCGTCCTGACCCCGCTGATGGTCGTCATGCTCGCCATCGGCACCACCGACGTGCTCTTCGCGCTGGACTCGATCCCCGCGATCTTCGGGCTCACCCAGGACCCGTACATCGTCTTCACCGCCAACGCCTTCGCCCTGATGGGCCTGCGCCAGCTGTACTTCCTCATCGGCGGCCTGCTCAAGAAGCTGGTCCACCTCAGCTACGGCCTGTCCGTCATCCTCGGCTTCATCGGCGTCAAGCTGGTCCTGCACGCCCTGCACGAGTCGGGCGTCCACGTCCCGCAGATCTCCGTCCCGGTCTCCCTGGGCGTCATCTGCGGCGTCCTGGCGATCACCACGATCACCAGCCTGATCGCCTCGAAGAAGCAGGCGGCGGCCGAGGCCGCCGCCCGCCCGCAGAGCGTCGAGGCGTAACCGGCGTACTTGGCTCCGCCGGCCCCGCAGGGCCGCGGTGCTACACGGGGGCGGTCGCCCCGGCCGCCCCCGCCTCGGCGTCCGCTCCCGCCGCGTCCGCCGGCCGGCGGGAGAGCCCCGGATGGGTCTCCGGCAGCAGCGCGAAGCAGCCCAGGCTCACCACCGCCACCCCGGTGAGGTACGCGGCCACCCCCCACGGCGGTCCGGAGCCGTCCGCCAGCGCCGTCGCCACGATCGGGGTCAGCGCCCCGCCGAGGACCCCGCCCAGGTTGTAGCCGACGGCCGCACCGGTGCAGCGGATCCGCGGGGCGTACAGCTCGGGCAGGTACGCGCCGATCACCGACAGCACCGTGCCGATGCACAGCAGCGCACCCACCGCGCCCACGGCCACCAGGAGCGGACGCGCCGTGCCGAGCAGCCCGACGAACGGGAACATCCACACCGCGCACAGCGCACAGCCCGCCAGGCACAGCGGGCGCCGGCCGAAGCGGTCGCCGAGGACCGCGGCCACCGGGGTCCACAGGGCCATGATCCCGACCCCGGTCAGCACGCAGGCCAGCATGGTGGTGCGCTCCATGCGCAGGTGCTCGGTTGCGAACGCCAGGGCCCAGGTGGTGACCCCGTAGAAGACCGCGTACGCGGCGGCCAGCGCCCCGCCGGTCAGCAGGAGCAGCCGCCAGTGCCCCCGGACCACCTCCGCCAGCGGGGCGTCGGCCCGCCGATCCGTCTCGGTGAGCGCGCGGAAGTGCGGGGTCTCCTCGACCGAGCGGCGCAGCCACAGCCCGCCCAGGGCCAGCACGCCCGCCGCCCAGAAGGGCAGGCGCCAGCCCCAGGAGGCGAACTGTGCCTCCGTCAGCGTCGCCGACAGGGTGAGGGTCATGCCGTTGGCCAGCAGGAAGCCCACCGAGGGGCCGACCTGCGGGAAGCTCGCCCACAGCCCGCGCCGGCCCTCCGGGGCGTGCTCGGCGGTCAGCAGGACCGCGCCGCCCCACTCGCCGCCGAGGCCGAGGCCCTGCAGGAAGCGCAGCACGAGCAGCAGGACCGGCGCGGCCAGGCCGATCGAGGCGTACGTGGGCACGAAGCCGACGGCCACCGTGGCCAAGCCCGTGAGCAGCAGCGAGGCCAGCAGCACGGGGCGGCGGCCGTAGCGGTCGCCGATGTGCCCGAAGAGCGCGGAGCCCAGCGGCCGGGCGAGGAAGCCGACGCCGAAGGTGCCGAAGGCGGCGAGGGTTCCGGCGAGCGGGGAGAAGGACGGGAAGAACAGCGGGCCGAGGACGAGTGCGGCGGCCGTGCCGTAGACGAAGAAGTCGTAGAACTCGATGGCGGTCCCGGCGAGCGAGGCCGACGCCAGCCGCAGCATCGAGGGTCCGGCGGGGGAGGCGGGGGAGCCTGCGCCGGCGGGGGAGGAGGGGGCCGCGCCGGACGGGGAGGAGGCCGTGGCGGCGGGAGGAGCGGGAGGAGAGGTCGGGGACGGGGGCGGGGAGGGGTCGTGTTGCATGGTGCAGCAGTTACCCCTCCCCGCGGCCCCGGGACGTGCGTTCGGTCATCTTCGACCGGAACGAGTGCACGGCGCCCCGGAGATGACCGAGACCTACCAGCCGCGCTCGCGCCACTCGGCCAGATGCGGCCGCTCGGCGCCGAGGGTGGTGTCGTTGCCGTGCCCCGGGTAGACCCAGGTCTCGTCGGGCAGCGGCGCGAACAGCTTGGTCTCCACGTCGTCGATGAGGCTCGCGAAGGCCTTCGCGTCGCCCCGCGTGTTGCCGATGCCGCCCGGGAACGAGCGCTTCCGTGTCAACCTCCACCGAGGCGGCACGGGCGGGGCCGCAAGGGCAGGCTGAGCTGGGCCCGCCCTGCGGGCGCGGGCCTCGGAGGTAGCGGAGCGGAAGTGGCTACCGGGCCGTCTGTCGTGCAGGCCGCGACTGGTCTCCAGACCGGAAAGGGCCCGCACGACCGGTCTCGGGTCGTACGGGCCCTTGTACTGTGCGGAGGGGGACGGGTCGGCTCACCCGGGGGCCCGCCTCGTCGCCCGCCGCGGGGGGAGGGCAGCCGCTAGTAGCGGAGGTCCTTCTGCTCGGTGATCAGGCGCCCGGCGATGTGCAGGTTTCCGTCGGAGTCGAGCACCGCGATGATCTTCTTCGTCGAGCCGTGATGGGTCGTGAAGTAGATCTTGTCCGCCTCCTGCGAGGAGGAGTAGTTCGAGTTCACGGACAGCTCGATGCTCACGGGGGAGCTGATGAGCACGTCCTTCTTGGGCGAGTTCGGGTAGACCTGGTTCTGCCGCAGCTTGATGCGGCCGTGGGTGTCCCCCTCGTCCCAATCCGTCGCCACTCCGAGATCGATGTCAGCCATGCGACTTCCCCCTTCGGTCCGGTGAATGGGCCTTCGGCTCGGGCCGCTGTGGAGCGCCCGAACCACGGCTGAACCTATGCGGACAGCACATGCGCCGTCACGGGGAGTTGTGCCTCTGGCTGGATTTCTGCCCAAACGGTCCTGAATCAGCGTTCAGGCCATCCATGGGCAGAAAAGCCCGGAAATCGTAGTGACAGCCGAGGATCCGCCGACCTGTGCGGTCGTACGGGTCCTCTGCTGCGCCGGGGCTGCGGCCGACCCTCGGGCAGTCGCCGATCGAGGGGTGCCGGGAGCTTTGCCGCGCGCCCCCACACCGGACGGGTGAGGGGGCTAGCGGCTGCGCCGACGTTCCCGCGGACGCCGACGCGCACGGGTGCGGTCGGCTGTGCAGGACGTGCCGTGGCTACCAGCCTCGCGCGCGCCACTCAGCGAGGTGGGGCCGCTCCTTGCCGAGGGTGGTGTCATTGCCGTGGCCGGGGTAGACCCAGGTCTCATCCGGCAGGACGCCGAACACCTTGGCCTCCAAGTCGTCCATCAGGGAGTTGAACTCCTCCGGCTGTGTTGTCCGTCCAGGACCGCCGGGGAAGAGGCAGTCCCCGGTGAACACGTGCGGGTGCCCGTGCGGGTCGTCGTAGATCAGGGCGATCGAGCCGGGGGTGTGTCCGACCAGGTGGCGGGCGGTCAGCGAGACCCGCCCGACCGTGATCGTGTCCCCGTCGGCGACGGGCACGTCGGTCGCGACCGGGATGCCCTCGGCGTCCAGGGCGCCCGCGTAGGTCCGCGCGCCGGTCGCGTCGACCACGGCCTGGAGCGCGCCCCAGTGGTCGCCGTGGCGGTGGGTGGTCACGACGGACGCGATGCCGTCGTCCCCGATCAGGTTCAGCAGCGTGTCCGCCTCGGCGGCCGCGTCGATCAGCAGCTGCTCGCCGGTGGCCCGGCAGCGCAGCAGGTAGGCGTTGTTGTCCATCGGGCCCACGGCGACCTTGGAAATCATCAGGTCCGCGAGTTCATGCACGTCGGCGGGACCGCCGACCTTCACCGCTCCGCTGTACGTCATGTCCCGATCCTAGAGCGGGGGGAGCTCGGGCAGGCCGCCGCCGGCCTCGACGGCGAGGTGGGCGCCCTTCGCGCCGCGGCCGGCCAGCCAGCCGAGCAGCTCGTCCTTGGGGCCGCTGAGGGTGACCGGGGTCCCCTCGGTGCCGCCGGTCTGCGCGACCGGCACGCCCTCGGACGTCTTGAGCGTGACCGGCGGGACGCCGGGGCGGCCGGTCCAGCGCTCGGCGAGGAAGGCGATCTCCCGGTCGGTGAACTCCTGCGGCAGGTCGTGGAGCCCGTAGCCGATGTTCAGGTCGACGTGGTGCAGTTCGACCTCGACGAGGCGGCGGAACGGCACGTTCGAGGCGAGGTCGGTGACCCCGTTGCGCAGTTCGACGGTGCGGGACCAGTCCTGGTCCCGGTCCGTCTCGGCGAGGAAGCCCTCGTGGGTGGCGCGCAGGTCGGCGAGCTGGGCGTCGAGCGGGCGCGGGGCGTCGCGCTCGATGTCCGCGTCGCGGGCCTCGCCGCTCTCGTACATCGGCCGGCCGGCGAGCACGTTGACGAGGGCGTCGGCGTTGCGGGCGAGGTGGGCCAGGACGTGGCCCCGCGTCCAGCCGGGGAGGAGTGACTCCTCGGCGAGGGCGGCGTTGTCCAGGTTCGCGACCGCGGTCAGCAGCCGGTCCGTGGCTTCACGTACAGATCGCAGGTCGTGCACATGATCAGTCATGCGGCCGAGCCTAGTGGGCGGGCGCCGGGGCCACACGAACGGGTGAAGCGGACGGCGTAGTGCCGTAAATCGAATGCGCGTGCTATACGCTCGGAAGTCCAGCTCCACTCCATTGCAGAGGCGCCCCCCATACCCTGGGACGGGGGCCCGTGCCCCCCGCTCTCTCAAGAAAGGTGCGGACCGGCGTGACCGACCGTCTCATCGTTCGTGGCGCTCGCGAGCACAACCTCAAGAACGTCTCGCTCGACCTGCCCCGCGACTCACTCATCGTCTTCACCGGACTCTCCGGGTCGGGCAAGTCCTCCCTGGCCTTCGACACGATCTTCGCCGAGGGCCAGCGCCGCTACGTCGAGTCGCTCTCGTCGTACGCCCGCCAGTTCCTGGGGCAGATGGACAAGCCCGACGTGGACTTCATCGAGGGCCTCTCCCCGGCCGTCTCGATCGACCAGAAGTCGACCTCGCGCAACCCGCGCTCCACGGTCGGCACCATCACCGAGGTCTACGACTACCTGCGCCTGCTCTTCGCGCGCATCGGCAAGCCCCACTGCCCCGAGTGCAGCCGTCCGATCTCGCGGCAGTCGCCGCAGGCCATCGTCGACAAGGTGCTCTCGCTCCCCGAGGGCAGCCGCTTCCAGGTGCTCTCGCCGCTGGTCCGCGAGCGCAAGGGCGAGTTCGTCGACCTCTTCGCCGACCTCCAGACCAAGGGCTACAGCCGCGCCCGGGTGGACGGGCAGACGGTCCAGCTCTCCGAGCCGCCGGTGCTGAAGAAGCAGGAGAAGCACACGATCGAGGTGGTCGTCGACCGCCTCACCGTCAAGGACAGCGCCAAGCGCCGCCTGACCGACTCGGTGGAGACCGCCCTCGGCCTCTCCGGCGGCATGGTCATCCTCGACTTCGTCGATCTCGCCGAGGACGACCCCGAGCGCGAGCGGATGTACTCCGAGCATCTGTACTGCCCGTACGACGACCTCTCCTTCGAGGAGCTGGAGCCGCGCTCCTTCTCCTTCAACTCGCCGTTCGGCGCCTGCCCCGAGTGCACCGGCATCGGTACGCGCATGGAGGTCGACCCGGAGCTGATCGTCCCGGACGAGGAGAAGTCGCTCGACGAGGGCGCGGTCTCCCCGTGGTCGCTCGGCCACACCAAGGACTACTTCCAGCGGCTGATCGGCGCGCTCGCCGAGGAGCTGGGCTTCCGTACGGACATCCCGTGGGCCGGGCTGCCGCAGCGGGCGAAGAAAGCCCTGCTGTACGGGCACCGGACGCAGATCGAGGTCCGCTACCGCAACCGGTACGGGCGCGAGCGGGCCTACACCACCGCCTTCGAGGGCGCCGTGCCGTTCGTCAAGCGCCGGCACGCGGAGTCCGAGAGCGACGCCAGCCGCGAGCGCTTCGAGGGCTACATGCGCGAGGTGCCCTGCCCGACCTGTGAGGGGACCAGGCTCAAGCCGATCGTGCTCGCGGTGACGGTGATGGAGCGGTCCATCGCCGAGGTCGCCGCGATGTCGATCAGCGAGTGCGCCGAGTTCCTCGGGCAGCTGCGGCTCGACGCCCGCGACAAGAAGATCGCCGAGCGCGTCCTGAAGGAGGTCAACGAGCGGCTCCGCTTCCTCGTCGACGTCGGCCTGGACTACCTCTCGCTGAACCGTGCCGCGGGCACCCTGTCCGGCGGCGAGGCCCAGCGCATCCGGCTGGCCACGCAGATCGGCTCCGGCCTGGTCGGCGTGCTGTACGTGCTGGACGAGCCCTCCATCGGCCTGCACCAGCGCGACAACCACCGCCTCATCGAGACGCTGGTGCGGCTGCGCGACATGGGCAACACCCTGATCGTGGTCGAGCACGACGAGGACACCATCAAGGTCGCGGACTGGGTCGTCGACATCGGCCCGGGCGCCGGTGAGCACGGCGGCAAGGTCGTGCACAGCGGCTCGCTGAAGGAGCTGCTGAAGAACGGCGAGTCGATGACCGGGCAGTACCTGTCCGGCAAGAAGTCCATCGCGGTACCGGAGATGCGCCGGCCCGTCAACGGGGACCGCAAGCTCACGGTCCACGGGGCCAAGGAGAACAACCTCCGCGACATCGACGTCTCGTTCCCGCTGGGCGTGCTGACGGCGGTGACGGGCGTGTCCGGCTCGGGCAAGTCCACGCTGGTCAACGACATCCTGTACACGCACTTGGCGCGCGAGCTGAACGGTGCCCGCTCGGTTCCGGGCCGCCACACCCGGGTCGACGGCGACGACCTGGTCGACAAGGTGGTCCACGTCGACCAGTCGCCGATCGGCCGGACGCCGCGGTCCAACCCGGCCACGTACACGGGCGTCTTCGACAACATCCGCAAGCTCTTCGCGGAGACGATGGAGGCGAAGGTCCGCGGCTACCTGCCGGGCCGCTTCTCCTTCAACGTCAAGGGCGGCCGCTGCGAGAACTGCTCCGGCGACGGCACCATCAAGATCGAGATGAACTTCCTGCCGGACGTCTACGTCCCGTGCGAGGTCTGCCACGGCGACCGGTACAACCGCGAGACGCTGGAGGTCCACTACAAGGGCAAGTCCATCGCGGACGTCCTCAACATGCCGATCGAGGAGGCGCTGGAGTTCTTCGAGGCGGTGCCGACGATCTCCCGGCACCTGAAGACCCTGACCGAGGTCGGCCTGGGGTACGTCCGCCTCGGGCAGTCCGCGCCGACGCTGTCGGGCGGTGAGGCGCAGCGCGTGAAGCTGGCCTCCGAGCTCCAGAAGCGGTCGACGGGCCGCACGGTGTACGTGCTGGACGAGCCGACGACCGGTCTGCACTTCGAGGACATCTCGAAGCTGATCAAGGTCCTGTCGGGGCTGGTGGACAAGGGCAACTCGGTGATCGTCATCGAGCACAACCTCGACGTCATCAAGACCGCGGACTGGGTCATCGACATGGGCCCGGAAGGCGGCTACGGGGGCGGCCTCGTCGTCGCCGAGGGCACGCCGGAGCAGGTCGCGGCGGTGGGCGCCAGCCACACGGGCAAGTTCCTGCGCGACATCCTGGGCGCCGACCGGATCTCGGACGCGGCGGCCCTGGTCCCGGCCCCGGCCCGCAAGACGGCGGCGCGCAAGGCGGCTGCCGCGAAGACCCCGGCCAAGAAGGCGGCCGCGCCGAAGAAGACCGCGACCCGGGCCCGCAAGGCCTGACGCCGCCCCGGGAGGGCCCCCGCCGCCAGGCCGGGCCCCTCCCGGGTGCGCCACCGGCCGCGGGCAGCACCACCCCTGGGGGCACCCACCCCTTGGGGCCACCGCCCTCGGGGCCCCGCCCCCGCCCTCGGGCCCTGCGTTCGAAGCCGGGGTCCGGCACATCCAGCCCCGCCGGTGTGCGAGGCCCGCGTCCGGGCGGAGCCCAGTGCCCGGCGGGCCGGGTTCCTTGGGGCTTCGCCCCAAACCCCGCGCCTCAAACGCCGGCGAGGCTGAAATGTCCCACCCCCGCTTCGAAGGCGGGCGGGCACGGTCCACGCCTCGTCGGCGTCGAAGCCGGGGGGCGACAGGACGCAGCCTTGCTGGCGTTCGAAGCCGAGGTCCGGCAAGTTCAGCCCCGCCGGCGTTTGAGGCGCGGGTCTGGGCGGGGCCCGGGGCTCGGCGGAGCCGGGATTTCTGGAGCTCCGCCCCCGTCCCGGAGCCGGGGTCGGCACATCCAGCCCCGCCGGCGTTTGAGGCGCGGGTTTGGGCGGGGCCCGGGGCTCGGCGGAGTCGGGATGGCCGGAGCCGAGGTCAGGCGGCTACGCCTACCGCGCGGCGGGCGGTGGCCGGGTCGGTCAGGGACGCCAGGAGGGCGTCCGCGACATCGCCCCGGGCGATGACCCGGCCCCGGGGGACGTTCGCACCGACGACCCGCCGGTAGGCCCCGGTGCGGGGCCGGTTCAGCAGCCGCGGCGGCCGGATCACCGTCCACTGCGCCCCGCTCGCCCGGAGCTCCGCCTCCATGACCTCCAGGTCCGCGTACAGATCCCGCAGCGCCCGCCGCAGCAGCGGCAGGAACACCCTGCGGGTCACCACGCCGTCACTCGGCACGTCCGGTCCGACCGGCGCCGCACTCACCGCCGCGAGGCGGCTCACCCCGGCCCGGTCCATGGCCGACAGGACGGCCTGCACGGCCGGCCCCGTCACCGGGCTGAGCCGCGCCTGCCTGTTGCTCGCGGCGCCCAGCGCCGAGACGACCGCGTCCCGCCCCGCCAGGACCGGCACCAGCGCATCCGCGTCGGTCAGGTCGGCCACGACCGCCACCCGGAGCCGGTCGTGGGCCGGCACGCCCAGCCGGGCCGGGTCGCGGACGACGGCCGTGACCTCGTGGCCTGCCTCCAGCGCCTGCCGCACCACCTCGCGGCCCACCCCGCCCGTGGCGCCGAACACCGTCAGCCTCATGGATTCCCTCGCCGCCATCGTCGACCTCCTCATCCGTCCCGTCCCCGTGAAGCGGGTGGGTGAGTATTCACTCACCCTCCTGTGCCTTAGGGTGAGTGAATGCTTACCTCGAAGTCAAGCCGGCCCACGCCCGAGCGGCTCCTCGACGCCGCCGAGAAGCTGATGCGCACCGTCGGCCTGGCCAACACGACCACCAAGGCCATCGCACGCGAGGCAGGCTGCTCGGAGGCCGCGCTCTACAAGCACTACGCCAACAAGGAGGAGCTCTTCGTCCGGGTCCTCATGGAGCGCACCCCCAACGCCGGCCCCCTCATGGCCGAGCTCTCCGGCGAGCACCCCGAGCGCCCCGTGCCGGAGGGCCTGACCGCCATCGCCCGGCACGCCGCGCACTTCTACGCCGACGCCATGCCCCTGGCCGCCTCGCTCTTCGCCGAGCCCGCGCTGCTGACCCGCCACCGCGAGGGCGTCCGCCGGATCGGGACCGGCCCGCACGTCGTACGCGACGCCCTCGCCCGCCACCTGCGCCGCCAGCTCGACGCCGGACGGCTGCGCCCCGGCGCCGATCCCGAGGCCGCCGCCGCCCTGCTCCTCGGCGCCTGCTTCCAGCGGGCGTTCTTCCTGCACTTCTCCGGCGAGGACGTGGTCACCCCGGTCGAGGAGTTCGCCCCCGCCGTGGCCCGGACCCTCTGGGCCGCTATCGGCTGAGCTCGGCCGCGTACGGAGGCTCCGCGCCGGTGCGGGTGCAGGTCAGTGCCGCCGCCCGGGCGGCGAAGGCCAGCACCCCGGGCCAGTCGACCTCACCGCCCGGCGCCCGGTCCGGTCCGGCGAGGCGGTGCAGCAGCGCCGCGTTGACCGTGTCGCCCGCCCCGATCGTGTCCGCCACGGCCACCGCCGGCGCGGGCACCGCGTGCTCGGCGCCCTCCCGCGTCCGCACCGTCAGCCCCGCAGCGCCCCGGGTGAGGACCACCGCCGACGGACCCGCCGCCAGCCAGTCCTCCACCCGGCCGCCGAGCCAGTCCGCGTCCTCCTCCGACAGCTTCAGCACCGACACCGAGGGCAGCCAGCCGAGGAAGCGGGCCCGGTACGCCGCCGGATCGGCGATCAGCGCCGGGCGGATGTTGGGGTCCAGCAGGGTCAGCAGCCCGCGCGCGGACTCCCGGCGCAGCAGGGCCTCGTAGGCGCTCGCGCCCGGCTCCAGCGCCAGCGAGCAGGTGCCCAGCGCCAGGGCCCGGGCTTCCGGCGGCAGCGCGTCGGGCAGGGTGAACAGGCGGTCCGCCGTGCCCTCCACGTAGAAGCCGTACGCCGCCGAGCCGTCCGGGCCCAGCGAGGCCACGGCCAGCGTCGTCGGCTCCGGGCCCCGCTGCACCAGCGACAGGTCCACCCCGGCCCCCCGGAGCCCGGCCAGCAGCTGCTCGCCGAAGCCG
The DNA here is from genome assembly GCF_040704625.1 of Streptomyces sp. NPDC046866. Taxonomy (NCBI): domain Bacteria; kingdom Bacillati; phylum Actinomycetota; class Actinomycetes; order Kitasatosporales; family Streptomycetaceae; genus Streptomyces; species Streptomyces sp. NPDC046866. Next base: position 136,012 of record NZ_JBEYXN010000012.1, on the reverse strand, counting down.
TCCGTGGAGACGCGGGAGCAGAAGGCCGTCTCGGCGCCGAGGCGGCCCAGCGCGAGCGCGGTGTTGTACGGTCCTCCGCCCGGCCGCGGCAGCAGCGCGCCCGGCGGCTGCGCCACGGGCACCAGGTCGATCAGGGCTTCTCCGCCGACGACGATCACGCGGGGGAAGGTACCCCACGGGGCGCGGGTATCGTCGGTCGGGCCGCCCGGCGCCCGCCGGCGGAGCACCGTCACACGCCAGGAGAACCCGCATGTCCTCGCCGCAGTCCGCCGCCCGCCGTACCGTGCTCAAGGGCGCCGCCGCGATCGTGGGCGCCGCCGGGGGCGGGACGGCGCTCACCGCCTGCTCCGCCGAGGCCGCGGGCGGCTCCGGCAGCCGCGCGGTGCCGGAGCAGCCGGTGGAGCTGGGAGCCGCGTCCGAGGTGCCGGTGGGCGGCGCGAAGCTGTACCGGGAGCAGAAGCTCGTCGTGAGCTGCCCCGCGGCGGGGCAGTACAAGGCGTTCAGCGCGCAGTGCACGCACGCCGGCTGCGTCCTGGACAAGATCGTCGAGGGGGAGGGCAACTGCCCCTGCCACGGCAGCCGCTTCGACGTGAACACCGGCAAGGTGCTCCGCGGGCCGGCCGCCGAGCCGCTGCCGGCCGTGCCGGTGCGGGCCGAGGGCGGCAAGCTGATCGCGGGCTGACCCGGCCGGCCGGGCTGCCGGGGCTCCGCCCGGGCCCCCCGGTGCCCCGATTGCCGGACCGGGCTGGCTGCGCGGGCCCCTCCCCGGTGCCGGGGAGGGGCTACGCCCAGTCCCAGGTGATGCCCAGAATGCCGCGGTGGACGGCCTGTTCGACCAGGTGCACCGCCCGGTGGCGGCCGCTCGGTGTGAGGTCCGCCAGACCGCTGCGGGGCGCCGACGGACCGGATCTGCTGAAGCGCCGGCAGCGCACCGGCAGCGCCGCCTCGTCGAAGCGGACCTGCAGGACGTACTGGCCGCCGGTGTAGCTGAACCCGCGGACGTACTCGGTGCAGCGGGCGCCGGTGCCGTCCTCGAAGCCGTAGCCGAAGACATAGGTCTCCCCGGCCCGTAACCGCGCGTCGAACAGCAGCTCCGCCACCAGCACCTCGGCCTCCCGGTGCCACCGGACGCGCCCGGTGCGGCAGTTCTCCACCGCCCGGACGCGGACCCGGGCCGGGTCGCAGCCCGGATCGCCGTGGTGGACGGCCACGTAGCGGTCCACCCCGTCGCGGTGGGCCCGTACGACGTGCTGCGACTCGCGGCCCAGCAGCTCCCCGCCCGCCCCGATCCGCACCCGCTCGTGGTGGCCCACCGTGTGCAGGCCGCCGTCCGCGGGCAGCTCCATGCCGGCCAGCAGCTCCTCCACGGCCGCACCCACGCTGACCAGGGCCCGGTAGGAGCGGGCCGGCGGGCGGGCCGCCCCCTCCCCGGGGCCCCCGGGCGCGGACAGCAGCCGCAGCAGGGTGCCCTGCGGCAGCTCCAGGATCTGCTCCAGGGCGACCACGGCCCGCAGGGACTCGGGCCGGCGCGGCCGGCGGGCGCCCTGCTGCCAGTAGCTGAGGCTGGTGACGCCGATCCGGATGCCGCGGGCGGCGAGCCGGTGCTGTACGCGGTGCAGGGGCAGGCCGCGCGCCGCGAGCGCGGCGCGCAGCGCGAGGTGGAAGGGCCCCGAGTGCAGCAGGCGGGGGAGCTGCTCCTGCGCGCTGTGACCGGTCGACGGCATGACGGCTCCCTCCTGTGAACGTTCACGCGTGGTGGGGCGGGGGAGCTCGCGGGTGGCCCGCGGGGGCCGGGGGAGGCCAGGTGGGGCCGGGTGAGTCCAGGTGCGAAGGACGGCAGCCGTTCACACTGCGATCCCGCCGTTCACACTGCAATGTCACCGCGTATTGAAGCCTGTTGACCTGGTCGCGACAACACCCTGATGCTCCTCCACAGCGTCCGGACGCGCTCCTCCGATCCCCACATCCCCACGGGAGGAACGCGATGCGCAACCGAAACCGGCGGCTGTCCCCGGCCGCCGTCGTGATCGCCGTGCTCTTCGCCCTGCCCACCGGCACCGCAACCGCCGCGGATGCCGGTGACACCGCCGCTGCCGCCGGCCCCGCCGCTGCTGCTGTCACCGCCGACAGCTCCGGCAGCTCCGGCAGCGCCGCACTGGCGTACAAGCGGCTGGGCATCACCATGCAGGCCCAGCAGAAGACCAACTGGTGCTGGGCCGCCGGCGGCAACACCATCGCCACCTGGTTCGGCCGCACCTACACCCAGAACCAGTTCTGCAACGCCGCCTTCGACCGGCCGCAGGGCTACGACTGCCCCAACAACCAGGCCACCCTCGGCAACGTCCAGACCGCCCTGGACTGGGCCGGCATCAACCCCGGCTCGTACGTGAACGGCTGGCTGCGGTACTCCACCGTCCAGAGCGAGATCAACGCCGACCGGCCCGTCGAGACCCGGATCCAGTGGTCCGGCGGCGGGGGCCACATGCACGTCGTCTACGGCTACGACACCGCGAACAGCTGGATCTACTGGGGCGACCCCTGGCCCTCCAGCGACCGCTACAACTGGGCCTCGCACGCCTGGTACGTGGACAACAGCACCTTCTCCTGGACCCACTCGCTCTACCGGATCGGAGCGTGACGCCGTGACCGCGACGAGGAAGCGCTCTGCTGCCGCCGGTGCGGTGCTCCTTGCGGCGGCCGCCGCCGTTCTCGTACCGGCCCCGTCGGCCGGGGCGGCGCCCGTGCCGCAGCCGGCCGCGGCGACCGCCGAGGTCAGGGCCGCCGCCGCGCGGGCGGCCGGCACGCCGGAGACGCTGGCCACGGTGGCCCGGTTCTTCGCCCGCGAGGGCAGGGTCGGCGCGGCCGCCGCGCAGCCGCGGATCGAGGGCGAGGCCGTTCCCGTCCACCACCTCTCGCCCGACTTCGTCGCGGGCAAGGCGGGGGCGGACGTGGCGCGGCTGGAGTTCCTCGCCAGCAAGGCCGTCTCCTCCGACGGGCAGGTGGCCGCGCTGTGGACCGCCCGGACCGAGGCGGGCTGGCAGGTGGTGAACATCGCCACCGGCGACGACGAGTTCCGCTACGCGCAGCTCGGTGCCGAGAAGCTGCCGGGGGGCGTGGTGTTCCGGGAGCCTCAGATCGACGCGTGGTACGTCGCCGGGGGCGGGCGGGTGCTGCCGCTGGACGAGGACGCGGTGCGGGCCGTGGGTGCGGGGGGCACCAGTCTCGGCGGGTACCGGGCGCGGGTGGTCGCCGCGTACGGGGACAAGCTGCCGGGGTCGGCGTACGCCGAAGCGGGGCGGGCCGGGGGGTATGCCGAGGGGGTGCCGGCCGCTGCGGCGGGCGGGGCTCCGGTGATGGTCGGGGGCGCGGCCGTCGCCCTTGCCCTTGCCCTGGCCGGGGTCGGCGCCGCGGCCGTCCGCCGCACCCGCCGCCACCCGGCCTGACCCCGGCCCCGCGGACCCGGCTCGCGCAGCCCGCGCCCCCGGCGGGCCCGGCGCGGTCGGCGTCCGCGGTCCACCGACGCCACAGTCCCCGCGCCCCCGGGGCATCGGCCCGTCTCCGGCCGCCTGCGGACCGTGGGTGACCGGCCGCGCAGTTCCCCGCGCCCCTGGCGGGCGGCGTGGTCGGTCGTCTGCGGGTCGTGGGTGGCTGGCCGCGCAGTTCCTCGCGCCCCCGGCGGGTGGGGTGGTCGGTCGTCTGCGGGTCGTGGGTGGCTGGTCGCGCAGTTCCTCGCGCCCCTGGGGGGTGGGGTGGTCGGTCGTCTGCGGGTCGTGGGTGGCTGGTCGCGCAGTTCCTCGCGCCCCTGGGGGGCGGCGTGGTCGGTCGTCTGCGGGTCGTGGGTGGCTGGTCGCGCAGTTCCTCGCGCCCCTTGCGGGGCTGGTCTGTCGGTCCTCTACGGGCTGTTGCTGGTTGCTCGCGCCGTTCCTCGCGCCCCCGGCGGGGGCGCTCGTCTTGCGCCGGCTTGCCGGACCGCACGTATTGCCGCACCCGGCGGACCGCAGTGGTACCCCAGGGGCGCGGGGAACTGCGCGATCAGCCACCCACGGTCCGCAGGTGGGGGACGGCGTGGGCCCCGGTAGGGGTGCGGGGAACTGCGCGGGCGACCGTCCGCGGTCCGCCGGTGAGGGGCGCGGGGAGGTGCGGGGCGGGGTGGGGACGCGGCTTGTTGTCGGTCGGCGACAGTAGGGTGGGCGGCATGGCCGACCCTTCCAGCTACCGCCCCCAGCCGGGGCAGATCCCCGACTCCCCGGGGGTCTACCGCTTCCGCGACGAGCACCGCCGGGTGATCTACGTCGGGAAGGCCAAGAGCCTGCGCCAGCGCCTGGCCAACTACTTCCAGGACATCGCCGGCCTGCACCCCCGTACCGCCACCATGGTGACCACGGCGGCCTCGGTCGAGTGGACGGTGGTGTCCACCGAGGTCGAGGCGCTCCAGCTGGAGTACTCCTGGATCAAGGAGTACGACCCCCGGTTCAACGTGAAGTACCGGGACGACAAGAGCTACCCGTCCCTCGCCGTGACGCTGAACGAGGAGTACCCCCGGGTCCAGGTCATGCGCGGGCCCAAGAAGAAGGGCGTGCGGTACTTCGGGCCGTACGCGCACGCCTGGGCCATCCGGGAGACCGTCGACCTGATGCTGCGCGTGTTCCCGGTGCGGACCTGCTCCGCCGGGGTGTTCAAGCGGTCGGCGCAGATCGGCCGCCCCTGCCTGCTCGGCTACATCGGCAAGTGCTCCGCGCCCTGCGTGGGCCGTGTCACCCCCGAGGAGCACCGCGAACTCGCCGAGGACTTCTGCGACTTCATGGCCGGCCGGACGGGTGCGTACCTCTCCCGCCTGGAGCGGCAGATGCACGACGCCGCCGAGGAGATGGAGTACGAGAAGGCCGCCCGGCTGCGCGACGACATAGGGGCCCTGCGCCGGGCCATGGAGAAGAACGCGGTCGTGCTGGCCGACGCCACGGACGCGGACCTGATCGCCGTGGCCGAGGACGAGCTGGAGGCCGCGGTGCAGATCTTCCACGTCCGCGGCGGCCGGGTCCGCGGCCAGCGCGGCTGGGTCACCGACAAGGTCGAGGCGGTCGACACCGCCGGACTCGTCGAGCACGCCCTGCAACAGCTGTACGGGGAGGAGAGCGGCGAGTCCGTGCCCAAGGAGGTGCTGGTCCCGGTGGTGCCGGAGGACTCCGCCGCCCTCGGGCAGTGGCTCGCCGGGCGGCGCGGGGCGCAGGTCAGCCTGCGGGTGCCGCAGCGCGGGGACAAGAAGGCGCTGATGGAGACCGTCCACCGCAACGCCCAGCAGTCCCTCGCCCTGCACAAGACCAAGCGGGCCGCCGACCTCACCACCCGCTCCCGGGCCCTGGAGGAGATCGCCGAGGCCCTGGACCTGGACAGCGCGCCGCTGCGCATCGAGTGCTTCGACATCTCCCACCTCCAGGGCGAGGACGTCGTGGCCTCGATGGTCGTCTTCGAGGACGGGCTCGCCCGCAAGAGCGAGTACCGGCGCTTCCAGATCAAGTCCTTCGAGGGCCAGGACGACGTCCGCTCCATGCACGAGGTGGTCTCCCGGCGCTTCCGCCGCTATCTGCAGGAGAAGCTGAAGACGGGGGAGTGGGAGCCCCAGGACGCCGACGGGGGGGTTTCCGGGGAGGTTCCCGCCGAGGCGGCCGCCGACGACGGGCGGCCCAAGCGGTTCGCGTACCCGCCGCAGCTCGTGGTGGTCGACGGCGGGCAGCCGCAGGTGGCGGCCGCGCAGCGCGCCCTGCAGGAGCTCGGGATCGACGACGTGGCCGTGTGCGGCCTGGCCAAGAGGCTGGAGGAGGTCTGGCTGCCCGGCGAGGACGACCCGGTGGTGCTGCCCCGCACCAGCGAGGGCCTGTACCTGCTCCAGCGGGTCCGTGACGAGGCCCACCGGTTCGCCATCCAGTACCAGCGCAACAAGCGCGGCAAGCGGCTCAAGGCCGGCCCGCTGGACGAGGTGCCCGGGCTCGGCGAGAGCCGCAAGCAGGCGCTGGTCAAACACTTCGGTTCGGTGAAGAAGCTGAGACAGGCGACAATCGACCAGATCTGCGAGGTCCCGGGCATAGGACGCAAGACGGCCGAGACCGTGGCCGCGGCCCTCGCCCAGGCGGCCCCCGCCGCTCCTGCCGTCAACACGGCGACAGGAGAGATCATTGAGGATGAGACCCCCGCACCCGCGGGGACGTCGTCCGAACGGGGGACCGCGCCATGACCGAGCACGAGACCGAGTACGACCGAGACGGAGCACAGGTGAGTACGGGCACGACACTGGAGCCCGGCGAGAGCGCCGAGGCCGCGATCCCCGAACTGGTGATCATCTCCGGGATGTCCGGGGCCGGCCGCAGCACGGCGGCCAAGTGTCTGGAGGACCTCGGCTGGTTCGTCGTCGACAACCTCCCGCCCGCGCTGATCCCCACCATGGTGGAGCTCGGCGCCCGCTCCCAGGGCAACGTGGCCCGCATCGCGGTGGTCGTCGACGTCCGCGGCCGGCAGTTCTTCGACGCCCTGCGCGAGTCCCTCGCCGACCTGGAGCTGCGCGGCGTCACGCGGCGCATCGTGTTCCTGGAGTCCTCCGACGACGCGCTGGTGCGCCGCTTCGAGTCGGTGCGCCGCCCGCACCCCCTCCAGGGCGACGGGCGCATCGTCGACGGCATCGCCGCCGAGCGCGACCTGCTGCGCGAGCTGCGCGGCGACGCCGACCTCGTGATCGACACCTCCAGCCTGAACGTGCACGAGCTGCGCGCCAAGATGGACGCCCAGTTCGCGGGCGACGAGGAGCCCGAGCTGCGGGCCACCGTCATGTCCTTCGGGTACAAGTACGGCCTGCCCGTCGACGCCGACCTCGTCGTCGACTGCCGCTTCATCCCGAACCCGCACTGGGTCCCCGAGCTGCGCCCCTTCACCGGTCTGAACCCGGAGGTCTCGGGGTACGTCTTCAGCCAGCCCGGCGCCAAGGAGTTCCTGGACCGGTACACGGAGCTGCTCCAGCTCATCGCCACCGGCTACCGCCGTGAGGGCAAGCGGTACGTGACCATCGCCGTCGGCTGCACCGGCGGCAAGCACCGCAGCGTCGCCATGTCCGAGAAGCTGGCCGCCCGCCTCGCCTCCGAGGGAGTCGAGACCGTCGTGGTCCACCGGGACATGGGGCGCGAGTGACCGGACGGACCCTGCGCCTGCGCCGCCTGCGCCGCCTCACCTCGGGGCGGGCCGCGGACGGCGCGGAACGCACCGGGCTGCGCCGCGGCGCAGCCCCCCAGGCGGCCGCGCCCAAGGTCGTCGCGCTCGGCGGCGGCATGGGCCTGTCGGCCTCGCTGGCGGCCCTGCGCCGGATCACCGGCGAGCTGACCGCCGTGGTCACCGTCGCCGACGACGGCGGCTCCAGCGGCCGGCTGCGCGAGGAGCTCGGGGTGCTCCCGCCCGGCGACCTGCGCAAGGCTCTGGCCGCGCTGTGCGGGGACGACGACTGGGGCCAGACCTGGGCGCGCGTCATCCAGCACCGCTTCCAGTCGGCGGGCGCCCTGCACGAGCACGCCGTGGGCAACCTGCTGATCGTGGCCCTGTGGGAGCAGCTCGGCGACCCGGTCCAGGCCCTGGACCTGGTCGGCCGGCTGCTCGGTGCGCAGGGCCGGGTGCTGCCGATGTCCGCGGTGCCGCTGGAGCTGCAGGCCCTCGTCCGCGGCCACGACCCGGCGCGCCCGGGAGACGTGGACACCGTCCGCGGGCAGGCCACCGTGGCGACCACCCCCGGCGAGGTGCTGTCCGTGCACGTCGTGCCGGGCGACCCGCCGGCGGTGCCGGAGGCGGTGGCCGCGGTCCTGGACGCCGACTGGGTGGTGCTCGGTCCCGGGTCCTGGTTCTCCTCGGTGATCCCGCACCTGCTGGTGCCGGAACTCCTCGATGCGCTGATGGAGACCAAGGCCCGGCGGGTCCTGTCGTTGAACCTGGCCCCGCAGCCCGGCGAAACCGAGGGCTTCTCTCCGCAGCGTCATTTGGAGGTTTTGGCCCGACACGCCCCTAAACTCGCCCTGGACGTGGTGCTGGCCGACCAGGCCGCCGTGCCCGACCGCGAGTCCCTCGCCGATGCCGCCCAGCGCTTCGGCGCCGCGGTCGAGCTGGCGCCGGTGGCCAGGGAAGACGGCTCGCCCAAGCACGACCCGGAGCTGCTCGCCGCCGCGTACGACCGTATTTTTCGGATGCATGGAAGGATCGGCCCATGGCGATGACGCCAGCGGTGAAGGATGAGATCTCCCGGCTCCCCGTCACCCGGACCTGCTGCAGGAAGGCGGAGGTCTCGGCGATCCTTCGGTTCGCGGGCGGCCTGCACCTGGTGAGCGGCCGGATCGTCATCGAGGCGGAGCTGGACACCGGGATCGCTGCCCGGCGCCTGCGCAAGGACATCCTGGAGATTTTCGGACACTCCTCGGACCTGGTGGTCATGGCGCCCGGCGGGCTGCGCCGCGGCAGCCGCTACGTGGTCCGGGTCGTGGCCGGAGGCGACCAGCTGGCGCGCCAGACGGGGCTCGTGGACGGCCGCGGCCGCCCCATCCGCGGTCTTCCCCCGCAGGTGGTCTCCGGGGCCACCTGTGACGCCGAGGCGGCCTGGCGCGGCGCCTTCCTGGCCCACGGCTCGCTCACCGAGCCGGGCCGGTCCTCCTCCCTGGAGGTCACCTGCCCCGGTCCGGAGGCGGCCCTGGCCCTGGTGGGCGCCGCCCGTCGGCTCTCCATCGCCGCCAAGGCGCGCGAGGTCCGCGGGGTGGACCGCGTCGTGGTCCGCGACGGCGACGCGATCGGCGCGCTGCTGACCCGGCTCGGCGCCCACGAGTCGGTACTGGCGTGGGAGGAGCGGCGGATGCGGCGCGAGGTGCGCGCCACCGCCAACCGCCTGGCCAACTTCGACGACGCGAACCTGCGCCGCTCGGCCCGGGCCGCGGTGGCCGCGGGGGCCCGCGTCCAGCGCGCCCTGGAGATCCTCGGCGAGGAGGTTCCCGAGCACCTGGCGGCCGCCGGCCGGCTGCGCATGGAGCACAAGCAGGCCTCCCTGGAGGAGCTGGGCGCCCTGGCCGACCCGCCGCTGACCAAGGACGCGGTCGCCGGCCGGATCAGGCGCCTGCTGGCGATGGCCGACAAGCGGGCCCAGGACCTCGGCATCCCGGGCACGGAATCGAACCTCAGCGAGGAGATGGCCGACAACATGGTCGGCTGACGGTTGCCTGACGGCCGCCCGCCGTCCGCTCCTCGGTCGGCCGGCGGCCCGCAGCGGCCGGGCCGCGGCACCGTACGCCGCACAGGGGGGCCCGCACACGGCGCAGCAGCGCGCCGCGTGCGGGCCCCTTTCCGCTGCGGCCGCCCGGCGACCGGTTCCCGGTACCGCCCCATTGACATGGACACGGGGTGATCGTGAGCCTGTCGTGCAACGCTTTCGTGGCAGTCGACGCCCAGGGGGGCACATGAGGCACCGCGCGAGACTGATCCTCGCCGCCACTGCACTGCTCATCGGAACCACTGCCGCCGCCCTTCCGGCGACGGCCCACGCCCGCCCCGCCGGAGGCGCCGCATCCGGCGCCGACGCCGACGAGGTACGGGTCTACGACGCGGAGATCACCAGGGAACAGGTCCCGCTCGTCCTCGCCGCCGGCCAGGACGCCCACGAACTGACCGAGCGCGCCCCGCAGAACGGCACCGCCAGGGTCGAGCTGATCCTCACCGGCGCCCAGGCGGACGCCCTCGCCGCCCGCGGCGTGAAGCTCGCCGAGCGCCGGGTCCGCGAGGGTGCCCGGACCCAGGCGCCCGGCGACGGGGTGTTCCGCCCGTACAGCGGCAAGGGGGGCCTGCAGGAGGAGATCCTCAAGACCGCCCGGGACCACCCGGGCCTGGCCAAGGTCGTCTCCATCGGCAAGACGGTCCAGGGCAAGGACATCCTCGCGCTGAAGGTCACCAAGAACGCCCGCACCACCCGCGACGGCGGGAAGCCGGCCGTGCTCTACATGTCCAACCAGCACGCCCGCGAGTGGATCACCCCCGAGATGACCCGGCGGCTGATGCACCACACCCTGGACAACTACGGCAAGGACCCCCGGATCACCGGCCTCGTGGACTCCACCGAGCTGTGGTTCCTGCTCTCCGCCAACCCCGACGGCTACGACTACACGCACGCCGCGGACGGCAACCGGCTGTGGCGCAAGAACCTGCGCGACAACAACGGCGACGGGAAGATCACCGCCGGCGACGGCGTCGACCTCAACCGCAACTTCGCCTACAAGTGGGGCTACGACGACGAGGGTTCCTCCCCGGACCCGTCGAGCGAGACCTACCGGGGCCCCGCCGCCTCCTCCGAGCCCGAGACCGTCGCCCTCGACCGCTTCGAGAAGCGCATCGGCTTCCGGTACGCCGTCAACTACCACTCCGCGGCGGAGCTGCTGCTCTACGGCGTCGGCTGGCAGGTGGCCACCCCCACCCCGGACGACATCGCCTACAAGGCGCTCGCCGGCACCCCGGAGAACCCGGCCGTCCCGGGCTACCACCCGCAGGTCTCCTCGGAGCTGTACACCACCAACGGCGAGGCCGACGGCCACGCGTCCAACGTCAACGGCATCATGATGTTCACGCCGGAGATGACGACCTGCCAGACGGCCTCGGCGATCGACCCGAACGACCGCTGGAAGCCCGAGGACTGCCGCTCCGGCTTCAACTTCCCGGACGACGAGAAGCTGATCCAGGCCGAGTTCGCCAAGAACGTCCCCTTCGCGCTCGCCGTCGGCGAGAGCGCCGCCCACCCGGACCGGCCGGTCTCCCCGGTCGGCCTGAAGGCCGCCGACTTCACCGTCGACCCCTTCACCACCTCGTACGCGGCCAAGGGCGAGGACCAGACCGTCTCCGTCACGGCCCGCAAGGCCCTGAAGGACAAGAGGCTCAGGTTCCGCATCAACGGCGGCCGCACCCACGACGAGGGCCTGAAGCCCTGGAAGGGCGGGTCCGTCTACGGCGGCGACGACAACAACTGGTTCGACGAGTACCGCGCGAAGGTGGACGGCGCCCGCCCCGGCGACCGGGTCGAGGCCTGGTTCACCGGCCGCGACGGCGCCGGCAAGGAGGTCTCCAGCGAGCACTTCACGTACACGGTCGCCCAGCGGCCCCGAGCCGACGTCCTCGTGATCGCCGAGGAGGGCGCACAGGCCAAGCACGCGCAGGAGTACGTCGACGCCCTGCGCGCCAACGGCACGTCGGCCGCCGTCTGGGACGTCGCCGTCCAGGGCGCCCCGCACCACCTCGGCGTGCTCTCGCACTTCCGTACGGCCGTCCACTCCACCGGAGCCGCCGCCCCCGGCGGACCCACCCAGCTCGCCCTGCGCGACTTCCTCAACGAGGGCGGCAAGCTGATCGAGGCCGGCGAGCTCGCCGGCGGCAACGCCAGGGTCGGGCCCGCCGTGACCGACGACTTCAGCCAGTACTGGCTCGGCGCCTACGGCCGCACCACCGCCCGCGGCGCCACCGGCTTCACCGGCACCGGCGCGCTGGCCGGAGCCGGCGGCGCCCTGGGCGGCGCGGAGGGCAATCCGCTCGATACGCCCGGGTCCTTCGCGCTGACCTCCGAGGCCCTGCCCCCGGCGCAGTTCCCGCAGTTCAAGAGCGCGCAGGGCGGTTCGTACGCCGGGATCGCCAACCCGTACGCCCCCTACGCCGGCGCCGGCATGGCCGCGGCCCTGCACGCGGACAACGACTACAAGCGCCTGACCCGCACCCTGGACCTGACCAAGGTCACCGCTGCCGACCGGCCGCAGCTGAAAATGGCCCTCAACTGGGACACCGAGCAGGGCTACGACCACGCGCTCCTGGAGGCCCGCACCACGGGTGCCGAGGACTGGACCACGCTCCCCGAGGCGGGCGGCCTGAGCAGCACGGACGTCCCGGCGGAGTGCGAGGCCGGGTTCTACGTGAACGGCCACCCGTTCCTGCGCCACTACCTGACCGTGGGCAGCGCGGGCTGCTCCGCGCAGGGCACCAGCGGCACGTGGAACAGCTTCACCGGCTCTTCCGAGGGCTGGAAGCAGGTCTCCTTCGACCTGAGCGCGTACGCGGGCCGCACCGTCGAGGTCTCCCTGGCGTACGTCACGGACGGGGGCGCCGGCGGACGCGGCGTCTTCGCGGACGAGGCACGCCTGTCCGTCGGGGGAGTGGACCAGACCACGGAGGGCTTCGAGACCTCGCTGGGGGCGTGGACCGCGCAGCCCGCGCCGGCCGGAAGCCCCGAGATCCCCGGTGACTGGGCCCGCTCCGGCGAGCTGTTCAGGTCCTATGCGTCGGTCACCACGCGTAACACCGTCCTGCTCGGCTTCGGCCTGGAACACCTGGCGAGGGCCGAGGACCGCGCCGTACTCGTCGGTAAGGCGCTGCGCGCGCTGAACCGCTGATCAGACGCCCCGCAGCCGCTCACCCTGAGTGAAGGGGACCGGGTCCCGACAGGTCCCGCACCGGCCGCGCCGGTGCGGGACCCGGGGTGTGTCCGGTCCGGACGATGTCACTCACGAGCTCACGGAGAGGTAGGGTCGTAAGCGGTCGGGGACATCCCATTTACAGCTCGCCGGCGCACAGACCGGCGTACCAACGAGGAGATCGGTTCGTGACGATCCGCGTAGGAATCAACGGTTTTGGCCGCATTGGCCGCAACTACTTCCGAGCTCTCCTGGAGCAGGGGGCGGACATCGAGGTCGTCGGGGTCAACGACCTGACGGACAACGCCACCCTGGTGCACCTGCTGAAGTACGACACCATCCTCGGCCGCCTCCAGCAGGAGGTGACGCACACCGACGACACCATCACCGTCGGCGGCAACACCTTCAAGACCTTTGCCGAGCGCGACCCCGCCAACCTCCCCTGGGGCGAGCTGGGCGCCGACATCGTGATCGAGTCGACCGGCATCTTCACGAAGAAGGCCGACGCCGCCAAGCACCTCGCGGCCGGCGCGAAGAAGGTCCTCATCTCGGCCCCCGCCAAGGACGAGGACATCACCATCGTGATGGGCGTCAACCAGGACAAGTACGACGCGGCCAACCACCACGTCATCTCCAACGCCTCCTGCACCACCAACTGCGTGGCGCCGATGGCCAAGGTCCTCGACGAGAGCTTCGGCATCGTCAAGGGCATGATGACCACGGTCCACGCGTACACGAACGACCAGCGCATCCTGGACTTCCCGCACTCGGACCTGCGCCGCGCCCGCGCCGCCGCCGAGAACATCATCCCGACCTCGACCGGTGCCGCCAAGGCCACCGCCCTGGTCCTCCCGCAGCTCAAGGGCAAGCTGGACGGCATCGCCATGCGCGTCCCCGTCCCGACCGGCTCGGTCACCGACCTCGTCCTGGAGCTCGACCGCGAGGTCACCAAGGACGAGATCAACGCCGCCTTCCAGAAGGCCTCCGAGGGCCAGCTCAAGGGCATCCTCGACTACACCGAGGACGCGATCGTCTCCTCCGACATCGTGAACTGGCCGGCCTCCTGCACCTTCGACTCCTCCCTGACGATGGTCCAGGGCAAGCAGGTCAAGGTCGTCGGCTGGTACGACAACGAGTGGGGCTACTCCAACCGCCTCGTCGACCTCACGGTCTTCGTCGGCGGCCGGCTCTGATCAGCAGGGCAGACACCACGATGTGAAGCACAGGGTCCGGGCGGCGCGACGAGGCGCCGAACGGACCCTGTAGCTTTCCTGTCGTTCTTCGCCCCGACTTGGGCGCCAAAGGAGTCAAAATACACATGAAGACGATCGACGAACTTCTCGCCGAGGGCGTCGCCGGCAAGCGGGTCTTCGTCCGCGCGGACCTCAACGTGCCGCTCGCCGACGGCAAGATCACCGACGACGGCCGCATCCGCGCCGTCCAGCCGACCATCGCGAAGCTCGCCGAGGCCGGCGCCCGCGTGGTCGTCGCCTCGCACCTGGGCCGCCCCAAGGGCGAGCCGGACCCGGCCTTCTCCCTCGCCCCCGCCGCCGCGCGGCTCGGCGAACTGCTGGGCGCCGAGGTCGCGTTCGCCACGGACACCGTCGGCTCCTCCGCCAAGGAGACCGTCGCCGCCCTCGCCGACGGACAGGTCGCCGTCCTGGAGAACCTCCGTTTCAACGCCGGCGAGACCTCCAAGGACGACGCCGAGCGCGGCGCCTTCGCCGACCGGCTCGCGGAGCTCGCCGACCTCTACGTCGGCGACGGCTTCGGCGCCGTCCACCGCAAGCACGCCTCGGTCTTCGACCTGCCCGCGCGCCTCCCGCACGTGGCCGGCTACCTGATCGCCACCGAGGTCGGCGTCCTCAAGCAGCTGACCGCCGAGGTCAAGCGGCCCTACGTGGTCGTCCTGGGCGGCGCCAAGGTCTCCGACAAGCTCGCCGTCATCGACGAGCTCCTCGGCAAGGCCGACCGCATCCTGATCGGCGGCGGCATGGCCTACACCTTCCTCTACGCCAAGGGCTACGAGGTCGGCATCTCCCTGCTCCAGAAGGACCAGGTGGAGAAGGTCAAGGAGTACATGGCGCGCGCCGAGGCCACCGGCGTGGAGCTCGTGCTCCCGGTCGACGTCCTCGCCTCCGCGGACTTCCCCGACCTCAAGGGCAAGACCCCGGCCGAGTACACCACCGTCGACGCGGACAAGATCCCCGCCGACAAGGAGGGCCTCGACATCGGCCCGAAGACCCGCGAGCTGTACGCGTCGAAGATCGCGGACGCGGAGACCGTCTTCTGGAACGGCCCCGTCGGCGTCTTCGAGCACCCCGACTACGCCGGCGGCACCCGCGCCATCGCGCAGGCTCTCGTCGACTCCGACGCGTTCACCGTCGTCGGCGGCGGCGACAGCGCCGCCGCGGTCCGCATCCTGGGCTTCGACGAGAACGCATTCGGCCACATTTCCACCGGTGGTGGCGCCAGCCTCGAATACCTCGAGGGCAAGACGCTCCCCGGCCTCGCCGCCCTGGAGGGCTGAACCCGCATGACCACCCGCACCCCGCTCATGGCGGGCAACTGGAAGATGAACCTCAACCACCTCGAGGCCATCGCGCACGTCCAGAAGCTCGCCTTCGCGCTCAACGACAAGGACTACGACGCGGTCGAGGTCGCGGTCCTGCCGCCCTTCACCGACCTGCGCTCCGTGCAGACCCTCGTCGACGGCGACAAGCTGAAGATCAAGTACGGCGCCCAGGACCTCTCGGCGCAGGACTCCGGCGCGTACACCGGCGAGATCTCCGGCGCGATGCTGGCCAAGCTGAAGTGCACGTACGTGGCCGTCGGCCACAGCGAGCGCCGCCAGTACCACGGCGAGTCCGACGAGCTGTGCAACGCCAAGGTCAAGGCCGCCTACCGGCACGGGCTCACCCCGATCCTCTGCGTGGGCGAGGGCCTGGACGTCCGCAAGGCCGGCGAGCAGGTCCCCCACACCCTCGCCCAGGTCGACGGGGGCCTGAAGGACATCCCGGCCGAGCAGGTCGAGTCCATCGTGATCGCGTACGAGCCCGTCTGGGCGATCGGCACCGGCGAGGTCGCCACCCCCGAGGACGCGCAGGAGGTCTGCGGGGCGATCCGCGGCCGCCTCGCCGAGCTGTACTCCCAGGAGCTGGCCGACAAGGTCCGCATCCAGTACGGCGGCTCGGTCAAGGCCGGCAACATCGCGGCGATCATGGCCCAGCCCGACGTCGACGGCGCCCTGATCGGCGGCGCCGCCCTCGACGCGGACGAGTTCGTCAAGATCGTCCGGTTCCGCGACCAGTAGACCGCACGCTCGCGGCAGCGAGTATGCGGCGGCGCGGATCCGTCGTACCCTTGCGGGGGCCAGAGGCTGAACCAGCAGCCGCTGGCCCCCGCGCCATCCAGCACAGCCGGAAAGCCAGAGAAGCCAGAAAGTAGGAACCAGCGTGGTTATCGGGTTCTCGATCGCCCTGATCGTCTTCAGCGCCCTGCTGATGCTGCTCGTGCTGATGCACAAGGGCAAGGGCGGCGGCCTTTCGGACATGTTCGGCGGCGGCATGCAGTCGTCGGTCGGCGGCTCCTCGGTCGCGGAGCGGAACCTGGACCGCATCACCGTCGTGGTGGGTCTGCTGTGGTTCGCGTCCATCGTCGTGCTCGGCCTGCTGACCAAGTCCGGCAGCTGACGGACCCCGCCCACGGTTCTCGCCAATCGGGCCGTCCGGCCGGCCCGGCCCTGCCTATCATGAGGAACGGCGTCCAGCCCCTGGAGTGAGTAACTCCATTTGCTGGACGTACGTTGGGCCTTACGTAGACTGGGGCGCCCGCGACGGAAATCCACTCACGCTTCGCGGCACCATCACGCAGGGAGTTACGACCGTGGCAAGTGGCAACGCGATCCGTGGTAGCCGGGTCGGAGCGGGGCCGATGGGCGAGGCCGAGCGCGGCGAGTCCGCGCCCCGCCTGCGCATCTCCTTCTGGTGCTCGAACGGGCACGAGACGCAGCCGAGCTTCGCCAGCGACGCGCAGGTCCCGGACACCTGGGACTGCCCGCGCTGCGGGTTCCCGGCCGGCCAGGACCGGGACAACCCCCCGGCGCCGCCCCGCACCGAGCCGTACAAGACGCACCTGGCGTACGTGCGCGAGCGGCGCACCGACGCCGACGGCGAGGCGATCCTCGCCGAGGCGCTCGCCAAGCTGCGCGGCGAGATCTGACCACGCGCGGGGCGACCGCGCGACGCGTGACGAAGGGCCCGGCCCGCAGGAGTACTCTCCGCGGGCCGGGCCCCTTTGCGTACGGTGTGCCCGTCCCATCCCTTAAGTTGGTGATCGGCGGGGCACGACAGGACGGAAGAAACGGGTTGATGTCCGAGATGAACGCAGACGGCCGTGTGAGGCTCAACCGGACCCCCGAGTGGCTTGCCCTCGGCAAGCACCGGGAGGAGCTGGGACAGACGCACCTGCGCGAGCTGTTCGAGACGGATCCGCAGCGGGCCACGCGGTACACGCTGGAAGTCGGGGACCTTCACATCGACTACTCCAAGCACCTCGTGACGGACGAGACGCTGACGCTGCTGCGCGAGCTGGCCGAGGCGACGGACGTCGCCGGGCTGCGCGAGGCGATGTTCCGCGGCGAGAAGATCAACACCACCGAGGACAGGGCGGTCCTGCACACCGCGCTGCGGGCGGCGCCGGACGCCGTCGTCGAGGTCGACGGGGAGAACGTCGTCCCCGCCGTGCACGCGGTCCTGGATAAGATGGCCGACTTCAGCGAGCGGATCCGCTCGGGGGAGTGGACCGGCTTCACCGGCGAGCGCATCACCAACGTCGTCAACATCGGCATCGGCGGTTCCGACCTCGGCCCCGCCATGGCCTACGACGCGCTGCGGGCCTTCACCGACCGCGGCCTGACGGTGCGGTTCGTCTCCAACGTGGACGGCGCCGACCTGCACGAGGCGGTCCGCGACCTCGACCCGGCGCGGACGCTGTTCATCATCGCCTCCAAGACCTTCACCACCATCGAGACCATCACCAACGCCGAGTCGGCGCGCGCCTGGCTCCTCGCGGGCCTCGGAGGCGACCAGGCCGCCGTCGCACGGCACTTCGTCGCCCTGTCGACCAACGCGGAGAAGGTCGCCGACTTCGGCATCGACCCGGCCAACATGTTCGAGTTCTGGGACTGGGTCGGCGGCCGCTACTCCTTCGACTCGGCCATCGGCCTGTCCCTGATGATCGCGATCGGACCGGACGCCTTCCGCGAACTCCTGCGCGGCTTCCGGCTGATGGACGAGCACTTCCGCACCGCGCCGGCCGAGCGGAACGCGCCGCTGCTGATGGGGCTCCTCGGGATCTGGTACGGGGGCTTCCACGACGCGCAGTCGCACGCCGTGCTGCCCTACAGCCACTACCTCTCGCGGTTCACGGCGTACCTCCAGCAGCTGGACATGGAGTCCAACGGCAAGTCGGTGGACCGCGACGGGCGGCCGGTGGACTGGCAGACCGGGCCGGTGGTGTGGGGCACTCCCGGCACCAACGGGCAGCACGCGTACTACCAGTTGATCCACCAGGGCACCAAGGTGATCCCGGCGGACTTCATCGGCTTCGCCCGGCCGGTGGGCGAGCTCTCGCCGCGGCTGGCCGCCCAGCACGACCTGCTGATGGCCAACTTCTTCGCCCAGACGCAGGCGCTGGCCTTCGGCAAGACGGCGGAGGAGGTCCGGGCGGAGGGCGTGGCGGAGGAGCTGGTCCCCCACAAGACCTTCCGGGGTAACCACCCGACGACCACGGTCCTGGCGGCGGAGCTGACCCCCTCGGTCCTCGGCCAGCTGATCGCCCTCTACGAGCACAAGGTGTTCGTCCAGGGCGCGGTGTGGAACATCGACTCCTTCGACCAGTGGGGCGTCGAGCTCGGCAAGGTCCTCGCCAAGCGGATCGAGCCGGCGCTCGTGTCGGGGGCCGAGGTGGGAGGCCTCGACGCCTCCACCGCGGCCCTGGTCTCCACGTACCGCACCCTGCGCGGCCGCAGCTGACCCGCCCGGGCGGCGGCCCGCCCTGTGCGCCGCCGCCGCGTGGGGCCTGCCCTGTTCCGCTGCGCGCCCGGTGCTCCAACGCCGGCGAGGCTGGATCTTCCAGCCTCGCCGGCGTTTGAGGCGTATCGGGAAGGGGCGGGGTGGGGGAAACGGCTCCGCGCAGCGGCAACGGGCCCGCGCTCGGGTGAGCGCGGGCCCGTGGGGCGGGACGGTCAGGCCGAGGCCGGGGGGTACAGGGCCGGGGGGAGTTTGGCGGCTGCGGCGCGGTCCAGGAGCCACAGCGTCCGGGACCGGCCGTACGCCGCAGCGGCAGGGGCCTGGACCTCGCCGGCACCCCCCAGGGCGATCGCCACGGCGCCGGCCTTGTCCTCGCCCGCCGCGAGGAGCCAGACCTCGCGGGCCGCGCGGATCGCTGGCAGGGTGAGGGAGATACGGGTGGGCGGCGGCTTCGGGGCCCCGTGGACGCCGACGACCGTGCGCTCGGTCTCCCGCGCCGCCGGGTGCTCCGGGAAGAGCGAGGCCACGTGGGTGTCGGGCCCGACGCCCAGCATCAGCACGTCGAACCGCGGCACCGGCCCGTGGTCCTCCGGCCCGGCCGCCTTGCGCAGCTCCGCCGCGTACGCCTCGGCCGCCGCGTCCGCGTCGGCCCCGTACGGCCCGTCCGAGGCCGGCATCACGTGCACCCGCGCCGGGTCCACCGGGACGGAGTCCAGCAGCGCCTCCCGCGCCTGGACGTGGTTGCGCTCGGGGTCGTCCGCCGGGACGTAGCGCTCGTCGCCCCACCACAGGTCCAGCCGGGCCCAGTCGATCGCGTCGCGGGCCGGCGCGGCGGCCAGCGCGGCGAGCAGCCCGTTGCCGTTGCGGCCGCCGGTGAGGACGACCGAGGCGCTGCCCCGGGCGGCCTGCGCGTCCACGATCTTCGTGATGAGCCGGGCCGCCGCGGACTGGGCCATCAGCTCCTTGTCCCGGTGGACGACGACCTGAGGAGTCGTCATACCCATGTTGTTGCCGCCTTCTTGGTCGGGAAATGGCTCGGCCGCCGGTCGGCCCGGACCCGGGAGGGGTGCGGAGCCGGCCGGCGGCCAGGATGCTTCACGGTGTCATCGTGTCACCGTGTCACTGCGTCAGCGCGTCACTGCTTGGCCGGGGTCGAGGACTTCTTGCCGGCCGCCTTCGCGCCCGGCTTCGGCGCCGCCGCAGCGGGCGCCGCCTGCTCGGCCGGCTCCGCTGCCGCAGCCGGCTCGGCCTGCGGCGACTTCACCTGTTCCAGCTTCGCCACGCCGAACTTCAGCGCCTCGGCGTAGATGTTGTCCGGGTCGAGCCGGCGCAGCTCCTCCGCCAGCAGCTCGGCCGTCTCGCGGCGCTTGAGCGCCACCGCACGGTCGGGCTGGCCCGGCATGGACAGCGTGGCCAGCAGGCCGTCCGCCCGGTCCAGGACGATCTCGCCGTCCTTGGTCTCCAGGCGGACCGCCGTCAGGCCGGGGCCCGAGGACAGGGTGCGCTGGACGGGGACGCCGAGGCGGTCCGCCAGCCACATGGCCAGCAGCTCGCAGCTCGGGTTCTCGTCCTCGCCCTCGACGACCGCCGAGGTCACCTTGACCGGCTGCTGGTCCAGGGCCGCCGCGAGCATGGAGCGCCACGGCGTGATCCGGGTCCAGGACAGGTCGGTGTCGCCGGGCGCGTACGTCGCCGCCCGCTCGCCGAGCGCCCCGGTGGGCTCCTCGCAGGAGTAGGTGTCGGTGATCCGGCGCTGCCCGAGCGCACCGAGCGGGTCGCCCGCCAGGTCCGCAGGGGCGCCTTCCGGCCACCAGACGACCACGGGTGCGTCCGGCAGGAGCAGCGGGAGAACCACCGACTGGGCGTGGTCGACCAGTTCACCGTGGAGGCGGAGCACGACCGTCTCGCCGCTGCCGGCGTCCGCACCGACGCGTACTTCCGCGTCGAGGCGGGCGTCGCGGCGGCTGCGCGGCGAGCGGCTGACCCGCTTGATGACGACGATGATCCGCGAAGGGTGTTCGTGGGACGCGTCGTTCGCCGACTTGAGCGCGTCGTACGCGTTCTCCTCGTCGGTCACGATCACCAGCGTGAGCACCATGCCGATGGCCGGCGTGCCGATGTCCCGGCGCGCCTGCACCAGCGCAGAGTTGATCTTGCTGGAGGTGGTCTCCGTGAGGTCGATCTTCATGGCCGGCGCCAGCTCCGTCCGTCTCGTGCGAGCATCTCGTCCGCCTCGACCGGTCCCCAGGTTCCCGCCGGGTACTGCGCGGGCTTGCCGTGCTTGTCCCAGTACTCCTCGATCGGGTCGAGGATGTTCCAGGAGAGCTCGACCTCCTGGTGGCGCGGGAAGAGGTTCGCGTCACCCAGCAGGACGTCGAGGATCAGCCGCTCGTACGCCTCGGGGCTCGACTCCGTGAAGGACTCGCCGTACGCGAAGTCCATCGTCACGTCCCGGACCTCCATGGAGGT
This sequence comes from Streptomyces sp. NPDC046866, assembly GCF_040704625.1. Classification (NCBI taxonomy): domain Bacteria; kingdom Bacillati; phylum Actinomycetota; class Actinomycetes; order Kitasatosporales; family Streptomycetaceae; genus Streptomyces; species Streptomyces sp. NPDC046866. Next base: position 115,065 of record NZ_JBEYXN010000012.1, on the reverse strand, counting down.
GCCCGGGACCTTGGAGCCGAAGCGCACCGTGACGCCCTCGTCCGGCTGGACCCGGATGACCAGGGCGTTCTGCCCCAGCTCCTCGGTCGCGCCGGACTCGAACGGCAGGTAGGGGGCCCGCTTGAAGACGACCGCGATCTCGGTCACCCGGCGGCCCAGGCGCTTGCCCGTGCGCAGATAGAACGGGACGCCCGCCCAGCGGCGGTTGTTGATCTCCAGGCGGATGGCCGCGTAGGTGTCGGTCTTCGACTTGGGGTCGATGCCGTCCTCTTCGAGGTACCCGACGACCTTCTCGCCACCCTGCCAGGCCGCCGCGTACTGGCCGCGCACGGTGTGCTTGCCCAGCTCCTCGGGGATCTGGACGGCGCTGAGCACCTTCAGCTTCTCCGCCACCAGCGCCTTGGGGTGGAAGGAGCCGGGCTCCTCCATCGCGGTCAGCGCGAGCAGCTGGAGCAGGTGGTTCTGGATGACGTCGCGGGCCGCGCCGATGCCGTCGTAGTAGCCGGCCCGGCCGCCGATGCCGATGTCCTCGGCCATGGTGATCTGCACGTGGTCCACGTACGACCGGTTCCAGATCGGCTCGAACATCGTGTTCGCGAAGCGGAGCGCCAGGATGTTCTGGACGGTCTCCTTGCCCAGGTAGTGGTCGATGCGGAAGACCTCGTCCCGGGGGAAGACCTCGTGGACGACCTGGTTCAGCTCCTGCGCGCTCTTCAGGTCGTGCCCGAAGGGCTTCTCGATGACGGCACGCCGCCAGGAGCCGGGCTTCTGCGCCAGACCGTGGTCCTTGAGCTGCTGGACCACCTTGGGGAAGAACTTCGGCGGGACCGACAGGTAGAAGGCGAAGTTGCCGCCCGTTCCCTGCTGCTTGTCGAGCTCCTCGATCGTCGCCTTCAGCGTCTCGAACGCCTGGTCGTCGCCGAAGTCGCCCTGCACGAACCGGCAGCCCTGCACCAGCTGCTGCCAGACCTCCTCGCGGAACGGGGTGCGCGAGTGCTCCTTGACGGCCTCGTACACCTCCTGGGCGAAGTCCTCGTGCTCCCACTCCCGGCGGGCGAAGCCGATCAGCGAGAAGCCCGGCGGAAGCAGGCCCCGGTTGGCCAGGTCGTAGACCGCGGGCATCAGCTTCTTGCGCGACAGGTCACCCGTAACGCCGAAAATGACCAGGCCGGACGGCCCCGCGATGCGCGGGAGCCGCCGGTCCTGTGCGTCACGAAGCGGGTTCGCTCCGTTAACAAGCAAGGCGCACTCAGCCTTCCGTGGGTGCGAGGCGCTCAAGCTCCGCCTCGGTCGACTTCAGCAGGTCGTTCCAGGACGCCTCGAACTTCTCGACGCCCTCGTCCTCGAGCAGCTGCACCACATCGTCGTACGAGATGCCCAGCTTCGCGACCGCATCGAGCTCGGCGCGCGCCTGCCCGTAGGTGCCGCGCACGGTGTCGCCCGTGACCTCGCCGTGGTCGGCGGTGGCCTCCAGGGTGGCCTCCGGCATGGTGTTCACCGTGTTCGGGGCGACCAGGTCGACCACGTACAGGGTGTCCTTGTACGCCGGGTCCTTGACGCCGGTCGAGGCCCACAGCGGGCGCTGCTTGTTGGCACCCTGGCGCTCCAGGGCGGCCCAGCGGTCGGAGGAGAAGACCTCCTCGTACGCCTCGTAGGCCAGTCGGGCGTTGGCGAGGGCCGCCTTGCCCTTGAGGGCCTTCGCCTCGTCGGTGCCGATGCCGTCCAGGCGCTTGTCGATCTCGGTGTCCACGCGGGACACGAAGAAGGAGGCGACGGAGTGGATCTCGGACAGGTCCAGGCCCGCGGCCCGGGCCTTCTCCAGGCCCGTCAGGTACGCGTCCATGACCGCGCGGTAGCGCTCCAGGGAGAAGATCAGCGTGACGTTGACGCTGATCCCCTTGCCGATGACCTCGGCGATCGCCGGCAGGCCGGCCTTGGTCGCCGGGATCTTGATCAGCGTGTTCGGGCGGTCCACCAGCCAGGCGAGCTGCTTGGCCTCGGCGACCGTGGCCACCGTGTCGTGGGCCAGGCGCGGGTCGACCTCGATGGACACGCGGCCGTCCTGGCCGTCGGTCCGGTCGAAGACCGGGCGCAGGATGTCGGCGGCGTCGCGGACGTCCGCCGTCGTGATCATGCGGATGGCCTCGTCGACGGTGACCTTGCGGGCGGCGAGGTCGGCGAGCTGCTGCTCGTAGCCGTCACCGCTGCTGATCGCCTTCTGGAAGATCGACGGGTTGGTGGTGACACCGACCACGTGGGACTGGTCGATGAGCTCGGCCAGGTTGCCCGACGTGATGCGCTTGCGGGACAGGTCGTCCAGCCAGATCGCCACGCCCTCGTCGGAGAGGCGCTTGAGTGCGTCTGTCATGGGAATTGCATCTCCTACTTGGTTGCGTACCGGCGTCAGCGCGCGGCGGCTTCGAGGGATTCCTTGGCGGCGGCGGTCACGGCCTCGGCGGTGAAGCCGAACTCGCGGAAGAGGACCTTCGCATCGGCCGAGGCGCCGAAGTGCTCCAGCGAGACGATCCGGCCCGCGTCGCCGACGTACCGGTGCCAGGTCAGGCCGATGCCGGCCTCGACCGCGACGCGCGCCTTCACCGACGGCGGCAGCACGCTGTCCTTGTACGCCTGGTCCTGCTCCTCGAACCACTCGACGGACGGCATCGAGACGACCCGGGCCGGGATGCCCTCGGCCTGCAGCGCCTCGCGCGCGGCGACGGCGAGCTGGACCTCGGAGCCGGTGCCGATGAGGACGACCTGCGCGTCGGCGGTCTCGCCCTGGGGGCCCGTCGCCTCGAACAGCACGTAGCCGCCCTTGGCCGCGTCCTCGTTGCGCTCGTACGTCGGCACGCCCTGGCGGGTCAGCGCCAGGCCGTGCGGGGCGCCCTTGCCGAAGACCTTGGTGTGGCGGCGCAGGATCTCGCGCCAGGCGATGGCGGTCTCGTTCGCGTCGGCCGGGCGGACCACGTTCAGGCCCGGGATGGCGCGCAGCGAGGCCAGGTGCTCGACCGGCTGGTGCGTCGGGCCGTCCTCGCCGAGGCCGATGGAGTCGTGCGTCCACACGTACGTCACGGGCAGGTGCATCAGGGCCGACAGGCGCACGGCGTTGCGCATGTAGTCGGAGAACACCAGGAACGTGCCGCCGTAGATACGGGTGTGGCCGTGCAGGGCGATGCCGTTCATGGCCGCGGCCATGGCGTGCTCGCGGATGCCGTAGTGCACGGTGCGGCCGTACGGGTCGGCCTCCGGCAGCGGGTTGCCCTTCGGCAGGAACGAGGAGTTCTTGTCGATGGTGGTGTTGTTGGAGCCGGCCAGGTCGGCCGAGCCGCCCCACAGCTCCGGGATGACCGCGCCGAGGGCCTGGAGCACCTTGCCGGAGGCCGCGCGGGTGGCGACGCCCGTGCCGGGCTCGAAGACGGGGAGCTTGTCCTCCCAGCCCTCGGGCAGCTCGTTGGCCTGGATGCGGTCGAAGGCGGCGGCCCGCTCGGGGTTGGCGGTGCGCCAGGCGGAGAAGTCCTTCTCCCAGGCGGCCTTGGCCTCGCGGCCGCGGTCGAGGGCCTTGCGGGTGTGGGCGATAACCTCCTCGGAGACCTCGAAGGTCTGCTCGGGGTCGAAGCCGAGGACGCGCTTGGTGGCCGCGACCTCGTCGTCGCCGAGGGCCGAGCCGTGCGAGGCCTCGGTGCCCTGGGCGTGCGGGGCCGGCCAGGCGATGATCGAGCGCATCGCGATGAAGGAGGGGCGCTCGGTCTCGGCCTTGGCGGCGGCCAGCGCCGCGTACAGGGCCTTGGGGTCGATGTCGCCGTTGGGCTGCTGGGCGATGCGCTGGACGTGCCAGCCGTACGCCTCGTAGCGCTTGAGGGTGTCCTCGGAGACGGCCGTCTCGGTGTCGCCCTCGATGGAGATGTGGTTGTCGTCCCACAGCAGCACCAGGTTGCCGAGCTTCTGGTGGCCCGCGAGGGAGGAGGCCTCGGCGGAGATGCCCTCCTGGAGGCAGCCGTCGCCGGCGATGGCGTAGACCATGTGGTCGAAGGGGGAGGTGCCCGGGGCGGCCTCCGGGTCGAACAGGCCGCGCTCGTAGCGGGCGGCCATGGCCATGCCCACCGCGTTGGCGACACCCTGGCCGAGCGGGCCGGTGGTGGTCTCGACGCCGGCCGTGTGGCCGTACTCCGGGTGGCCGGGGGTCTTCGAGCCCCACGTGCGGAACGCCTTGAGGTCGTCCAGCTCCAGGCCGAAGCCGCCGAGGTAGAGCTGGGTGTAGAGGGTCAGGGAGGAGTGACCCGCGGAAAGCACGAAACGGTCACGGCCAACCCATTCCGGGTCCGCCGGGTCGTGCCGCATGACCTTCTGGAAGAGGGTGTACGCGGCGGGGGCGAGGCTCATGGCCGTGCCGGGGTGGCCGTTACCGACCTTCTGGACCGCGTCGGCGGCCAGGATGCGGGCGGTGTCGACGGCCCGCTGGTCCAGTTCGGTCCATTCGAGCTCTGTGGTCGTCGGCTTGGTGCTCACCGTGGGTCAGGGCTCCTCTCCACATGTCTGTTCCCGGTGACGAACGGTGCACCGGCGCGATTCCGAGCCTACCCCCGCTGCGGCGTGCAGCTATTCGAGTGCCCGCAGTCCGTCACAACGTCGCGGACTCGGATCGGACCAACACGAGGCGACCCCCGCGCGGGGCGACGCAAGCGCAACGTCTAAAGTGGCGTGGTACGCGCAAGCTCCGGACCACCCGTCCGGAGCTTGCTGGATTCTCTGTCAGGGGTGTGCGTGACGGCCGTCGAATCCCGTCCAGCGGGGGTGCTCGGGACGAGCCCCGGCCACCGTCCGTTCGGGGCCCGTGCGAAGGCTTTCGTGGCTTTGACCAAGCCGCGGATCATCGAACTTCTGCTGATCACCACAGTGCCGGTCATGTTCCTGGCCGAGCAGGGCGTGCCCTCGCTGTGGCTGGTTCTGGCGACCTGCTTCGGCGGCTACCTGTCCGCCGGCGGGGCGAATGCCCTGAACATGTACATCGACCGCGACATCGACGCGCTGATGGACCGCACGTCGCAGCGGCCGCTGGTGACGGGCATGGTGAGCCCGCGCGAGTGCCTCGTCTTCGGCATCACCCTCGGCGTCGTGTCCACCGTGTGGTTCGGACTGCTCGTCAACTGGCTGTCCGCCGCGCTCGCACTCGGCGCGCTCCTCTTCTACGTCGTCATCTACACGATGCTGCTGAAGCGGCGCACCGCGCAGAACATCGTCTGGGGCGGCATCGCCGGCTGCATGCCGGTGCTCATCGGCTGGTCCTCGGTGCGGGGCGAGGTCTCCTGGGCCGCCGTCATCCTCTTCCTCGTCATCTTCTTCTGGACGCCGCCGCACTACTGGCCGCTGTCGATGAAGGTGAAGGAGGACTACGCGCGCGTCGGCGTGCCGATGCTGCCGGTCGTGGCGGGCAACAAGGCCGTGGCGCGCCAGATCGTCCTGTACAGCTGGGTCATGGTCGCGGTCTCGCTGCTGCTGACCCCGCTGGGGTACACCGGCTGGTTCTACACGGCCGTCGCGCTGGCGGCGGGCGGCTGGTGGCTGTGGGAGGCGCACGCGCTGCACGCGCGGGCCAAGGCGGGGGTCACGGGCGCGAAGCTCAAGGAGATGCGCCTGTTCCACTGGTCGATCACGTACGTGTCGCTGCTCTTCGTGGCGGTGGCCGTGGATCCCTTCCTCCGCTGATTACCCGCCGGTAGCATGCCTTCCATGGCAGACACCACCGCGAACGCCGCGGACAAGAAGCAGGAGCGGGCGGCCGCCAGGCTGGCCAAGCAGATCGGCGCCTTCGCCCGGCAGCACGGCGGCGCCGAGGGCCAGCTCGCCCACATCGGCCAGGCCGGCACCCGGATCGTGCTCGTGGGCACGGACGGCGGCTGGGGCGACCTGGTGGCCCCGACGTACGCGACCGCTCAGCTGGCCGCGCAGAAGGCGGGCCTTACCCTCCACGAGGAGTTCGACGGCGAGTTCGCCGCCCGCGTGAAGACCGGCCCGTACGAGTGGACCCGGATGGCGGGCATCCAGCTCGGCGGCGCGACCGGCCCGGCGGCCTGACCCCGGACGCGGCGCTCCGCCCGCCCGGTGGACGCTCGGTCAACAGCGCGAGCAACACCTCGCACCCCGCTCACCCGTTAGGACGTGTGGAAGCCCCTTCCTCACGTCCGCAACGGGATGCCCGGATGATCGAAACGCCGCCCCTGGTGGACCAGTACTGCCACGGAGTGCTCCGCTGCGAGCTGGGCCTGGGCACCTTCGAGGCCGAACTGGCCCCCGCGGCCGGACCGCCCGCCGCCGGCACCACCTTCTTCGACACCCAGGCGGGCTTCGCGGTGCGCCGCTGGTGCCCGCCCCTCCTCGGCCTGGAGCCGCACTGCGCCCCGGCCCGCTACCTGGCGCGGCGGCGCGAGCTCGGCCCCCTGGAGTCCGGGCGCAGGCTGCTGCGCGGCGCCGGCGTCGCCGCCTACCTGGTCGACACGGGCGTGCCCGGGGACCTCACCGGGCCCAAGGAGCTGGCCCGCACGGGAGGTGCCGAGGCCTTCGAGCTCGTCCGGCCGGAGCTGCTCGCCGAGCACGTCGCCGACACCTCAGGGACCGTGCCCGCCTTCCTCGCCAACCTCGCCGAGGCCCTCCACCACGCCGCCGCCGGCGCCGTGGCCTTCACCTGCGGCGCCGGTGCGGGCTATCCGGCCGCCCTCGCCGGCGCCCCCGGCCCGCCCGGTCCGGGCGAGGTGGCCGAGGCCGTCGGGCGGTGGCTGGCCGCACGCCCCAAGGGCGGCACGGTGGCGGACCCGGTCCTGCTGCGGCACCTGCTGTGGAGCGCGGTGGCCACCGGGCTGCCGATCCAGCTGCACACGGGCGCGGCGCAGCCCGGGGAGCGGCCGGAGCGGGCCGACCCCGCGCAGCTGGCGGACTTCGTGCGGGCCACCGCGGGCCGCGGCAGCCGGATCGTGCTGCTCGGCGGATACCCGTACCACCGGCGCACCGCCCAGCTCGCGGCCGCCTTCCCGCACGTCCACGCCGACCTCGGCGCGGCCCTCGGGCGCAGCGGGGCGCGGGCCGCCGGCGTGCTCGCGGAACTGCTGGAGCTGGCCCCCTTCGGGAAGCTGCTCTTCTCCAGCGGCGGGCGGCGGCTGCCCGAACTGCACGCGGTGGGCGCCCTGGTCTTCCGGGAGGCGCTGGGGCGGGTGCTGGGCGGCTGGGTCGGCGAGGGGGCCTGGTCCTGGCGGGACGCCGAGCGGGTCGCCGCCATGCTCGCGGCGGACAACGCCCGGCGCGTCTACCGCCTGGACGAACGCGGCTGAGCCGGCCGGGCCGCGAGGGCCGGCCGGATCGGCGGGGTGCGGCCGGGCCGCGCGGCCCGGAGGCGGCTCAGAGGGCGGAGAGCTGGGGGTCGCTCTGCGCCGGGATGCCGGCCCGGTCCACGGGCCGCTCGCGCAGGCTCAGCGCCACGCGGAGCACGGAGATCCACACAAGGCAGGAACCGAGCATGTGCACGGCGACCAGGACCTCGGGCAGGTCGGTGAAGTACTGCACGTACCCGATGGCGCCCTGTGCGGCCAGCACGATGAGCAGGTCGCGGGCGCGGGCCCGGGTGTCGTCGGGGGCGTCCACCACGCGCAGCACCAGCCACATCGCGACCGCGAGGGCGCACACCAGCCACGCCGAGACCGCGTGGAGGTGCGCCGTGGTCGCCCAGTCGAGCGGCATGCGCTTGATCTCGCTGCGGTCGCCGGCGTGCGGGCCCGAGCCGGTGACCACCGTGCCCGCGGCGATCAGCACCACCGTGCTCGCGAGCAGCGCCCACGACAGCTTGCGCACCGGCCCGGGCACCCGCGGCCGGGGCGCCGTGTCACCCTCGCCGGTGCGGTGCCAGGTGACCACGGTCACCGTGATGAGCGAGGTGGCGAGCAGGAAGTGCCCGGCCACGCTGTACGGGTTGAGGCCGGTCATGACGGTGATGCCGCCGAGGACGGCGTTGGCCATGACGATGGCGAACTGCACCCAGCCGAGCCGGGTGAGCGAGTGGCGCCAGGGCTTGGCCGAGCGGGCCGCGACGATGCCCCAGCCGACGGCCGAGCAGAGCACGTACGTCAGCATGCGGTTGGTGAACTCGATGGCGCCGTGCAGACCCTGAGCCGGTGTGGCGACCAGGCTGTCGTCGGTGCACTTCGGCCAGGTGTCGCAGCCGAGACCGGATCCGGTCAGCCGCACCGCGCCGCCGGTGACGACGATGACCACGCTCATGAGGAGCGCGGCGAACGCGGCCCGCCGGACGGTCCGGGGTGACGGCGTCCAGCGGCTGGCGATGTAAGCGAGTGGGGTCAACACGGCCCTTATCGTACGCGGCGCCTTGTGCAAACTTTCACGAGGGGGTGCCGTCGGCGGGCGCGCTCCCGGGGGTGTCGGGGCCGGCCGTGTGGCGGAAGCGGGCCCCCGCTGGATCGCCCTCCTCGTGCCACCACAGCAGGACGCGCCAATAGCCGCCCTCGCCCGGGTGGTCCGCGGACTCCCTGAACCGGTGCACCAATTCGGCGCCCATGTCGGCCGCCGTCCTGTTCCGCACCTCCGTGCTGCTGCGCCACGGGCCGTCCAGCGCGCTCCACAGGCCGTCGGGACCGCGCAGCTCGAAGCGCCAGGCGGCCCGCCACGGGGTGACCTCCAGCATCGTGCCCACCTGGTCGGCGCCGAGCCCGAGCCCGGCGGCGATCCCGTCCTCGGCCACCCCCTGGATCCGGGCCGCCACCACCGCCCGGGGCAGCAGCCGTTCGGGCAGCAGGCCGCGGGTGCGCAGGTTCGCCAGGGAGTCGAAGGACAGGAAGCGCAGCCGCAGTTCCAGCTGCCGGCCGATGTGGTCGAGGGCCTCCTCCGCCTCCTCGGCCTCCTGGCCGCCGGGCGCCGAGAGCAGCAGCCGGCGGAACCCGCCCTCCGCGTCCACCGCCCAGGCCACCGCCTCCTCGACCAGGCCCAGCTCCGCCAGGCGGTCCCCGAGGAACACCTCGGCCTGGGCCAGGCCGCGCCGGTTGACGGGGTCGTGCTGGTCCAGGCCGTGCCAGACCTCGACCGCGGCCCGCGTCAGGTCACGGGCGCGCTCGCCGGCCGCCCGCTCGATCGCACTCGGGCCGCTCTCCGCGGCCGTGCCCAGCGGGTGCCGGGGCAGCCGGTCGGCGTCGCTGAGCGGCCAGGCCAGCCAGACCCCCTGGTTGATCAGCCCCCGGGCGTACCAGCGGGCGTACTCCGGATCGTGCCCGGCGGCCTGCTGCCCGTACCGCAGGCCCTCCTCCACGGCCGCCAGCGCCCCGGCCCGGTCCCCGCCGGCGAACCGGCGCGCCGCCAGGTCCCCCAGCCGCAGCCCGAGCCGCGCCGCGCAGGCCGGATCCGTCCGCGCCGGCCCCCGCAGCGCGCCGATCAGCTCCGCCAGCAGCCCCTCGGCCTCGGCGTACTCCGCATGCTCCGCCCCCGACCGGATCCGCGCCCAGCGCTCGTCCAGCCGCAGCGCGGCCTCCCGTTCCCCCATGGTCCGCCCCCCGGCGTTCTGGTGGGCGCCGCCCCTGTGCGGCGGCGCCCGTGGTCCTGCCGGACCAACGTACGGGGGAGGGGAATCACTCCCAGCGGAACAGCCTGGCCGCGGCGCCCAGGCCCAGCACGGCCCACGCGCCCAGCACGGCCGCGTCCTCCCACGGCAGAGCGGCCCCGTGCCGCAGCACCTCGCGCAGCCCGTCGGACAGCGCCGAGATCGGCAGCAGGCCGAGCACCTCCCGGACCGCGCCGGGGAACTTCTCCAGCGGCACGATCACCCCGCCGCCGACCAGCAGCAGCAGGAAGACCAGGTTGGCCGCGGCCAGCGTCACCTCGGCCTTGAGGGTGCCCGCCATCAGCAGCCCCAGACCCGAGAACGCGGCCGTGCCCAGCAGGAGCAGCAGCGCCACCGAGAGCGGGTTCCCCTGCGGGGACCAGCCCAGGGCCAGGGCGATCACCGTCAGCAGGGCGATCTGCAGCACCTCCGTGACCAGCACGGACAGGGTCTTGGCGGCCATCAGCGCCCAGCGCGGCAGCGGGGAGGCCCCGAGCCGCTTGAGCACCCCGTAGCGCCGGTCGAAGCCGGTGGCGATGGCCTGGCCGGTGAAGGCGGTGGACATCACGGCGAGCGCCAGCACGCCGGGCGCGAGGAAGTCGACGGACTTCTCGCCGGCGGCGGCGTCCAGCGGCACCGCGACGATGTCGACGCAGGAGAACAGCACCAGCAGCAGCGCGGGGATGATCACGGTCAGCAGCAGCTGCTCCCCGTTGCGCAGCAGCATCCGGGTCTCGAGGGCCGTCTGCGCGGCGATCATGCGGGAGACGGGCGCGGCCGCCGGGCGGGGGGTGAACGTACCGGCGCTCATGCGCGCAGCTCCTTACCGGTGAGCTCGAGGAAGACGTCTTCGAGGGTGTGCCGCTCCACGGAGAGGCTGCTCGGCATCACGCCGTTCTGGGCGCACCAGGAGGTGACGGTGGCGAGCATCTGCGGGTCGACGTCGCCGGTGACGCGGTAGGCGCCGGGGGTGAGCTCGGCCGCCTCGGTGCCGTCGGGCAGGGCCTTCAGCAGCGAGGCCAGGTCCAGGGAGGGGCGGCCGGTGAAGCGCAGGGTGTTCTCGGCGCCGCCGCGGCACAGCTGCTCGGGGCTTCCGTGGGCGATGACCCGGCCGGCGTCCACGATGGCCACCTCGTCGGCGAGCTGCTCGGCCTCGTCCATGTGGTGGGTGGTGAGCACGACGCCGACCCCGTCGGCGCGCAGCTCCCGTACGAGGTCCCAGGTCGCCCGGCGGGCCTGCGGGTCCAGGCCGGCGGTGGGCTCGTCCAGGAAGACCAGCTCGGGGCGGCCGACCACGGCCATGGCCAGCGACAGGCGCTGCTGCTGGCCGCCGGACAGGCGGCGGTAGGGCGTGCGCCCGCAGCCGCCGAGCCCGAGCCGCTCCACCAGCGCACCCACGTCGAGCGGGTCGGCGTACAGCGCGGCCATGTGGCGCAGCATCTCGACGGCGCGGGCGCCGGAGTAGACGCCGCCGGACTGGAGCATGACCCCGATGCGGGGGCGCAGGGCCGCGGCCTGGGCGACCGGGTCGAGCCCGAGGACGCGGACGGTGCCGGCGTCCGGGCGCAGGTAGCCCTCGCAGGTCTCCACCGTGGTGGTCTTGCCCGCGCCGTTGGGCCCGAGCACGGCGGTGACCGAGGCCTTGCGGACTGTGAGGTCCAGGCCGTCCACCGCGGTCTTCGGGCCGAACCGCTTCACCAGTCCGCGGATCTCCACGGCGGGGTCGTTGCTCATGCGGGTGAGTCTACGGAGCCGCGCGGGGGGTCCGGGGGCCCGGGAGGGCGCACGCGGGCGGGACCGGGGCGCACGCATCGCCGCAGGTGGGGTCGAGTACGAGGCCCCATGGGCCTCACGCTGCGTAGAGGGGTTAGGTAACCCTTAGTGATGGAGGACACCGGGGGTGGCGTCCGTCACGGCTTGTCGGGGCTCCGGTAATTACGCAACAATGGCGTTGTGAAATACGGCGAACGGCTGATCGAGGCCCCTCAGGGGGAGCTCGCTACCGGGGAGCGGTCAACCCGCAACCGGGTCGCGCGGTCCATCCTGGACCACGGCCCCTCCACCGTCGCCGACCTCGCCGCGCGGCTCGGCCTCACCCAGGCCGCCGTCCGACGCCACCTCGACACCCTCGTCGCGGACGACGTCGTCGAAGCCCGTGAACAGCGGGTCTACGGCACGCGCACCCGGGGCCGGCCCGCCAAGGTCTTCGCACTCACCGACTGCGGGCGCGACGCCTTCGACCAGTCCTACGACTCCCTCGCCGCGGACGCCCTGCGCTGGATCGCGCAGTCCGCCGGCGGCGGCGAGCAGGGCGAGGCGGCCGTGGCCGCCTTCGCCAGGGCGCGGATGGAGGCCCAGGCCCAGGCGTACCGCGAGTCGGTCGACGCAGCCGCCCCCGCGGACCGCACCGAGGCCCTGGCCAAGGCGTTGACCGCGGACGGGTACGCTGCTACGGCGAAGAGCGCTCCCGGTCCGCACAGCGGTGAACAGCTCTGCCAGCACCACTGCCCGGTGGCCCACGTAGCCGAGCAGTTCCCGCAGCTCTGCGAGGCGGAGACCGAGGTCTTCTCCCGTCTGCTCGGGACCCATGTGCAGCGTCTCGCCACCATCGCCCACGGCGACGGGGTGTGCACCACCTTCATCCCGCGTGGCGCGGGCCCAGCACAGTCCAACACATCAGCATCTGCAAGCACGGCCGGGAGGAACCCCGCATGACCACGGAGACTGCTCACCCTGAGCTCGAGGGTCTGGGCAACTACGAGTACGGCTGGGCCGACTCCGACGAGGCCGGCCAGGCTGCCAAGCGAGGCCTGTCCGAAGAGGTCGTCCGGGACATCTCGGCCAAGAAGAACGAGCCCGAGTGGATGCTGAAGCTCCGCCTCAAGGGCCTGAAGCTGTTCGACAAGAAGCCCATGCCCACCTGGGGCTCGGACCTGTCGGGCATCGACTTCGACAACATCAAGTACTTCGTGCGGTCCACCGAGAAGCAGGCCGAGTCCTGGGAGGACCTGCCGGAGGACATCAAGAACACGTACGACAAGCTCGGCATCCCGGAGGCGGAGAAGCAGCGCCTCGTCGCCGGTGTCGCGGCCCAGTACGAGTCCGAGGTCGTCTACCACCAGATCCGCGAGGACCTGGAGGCGCAGGGCGTGATCTTCCTCGACACGGACACTGCGCTCAAGGAGCACCCGGAGCTCTTCCAGGAGTACTTCGGCACGGTCATCCCGGTCGGCGACAACAAGTTCGCGTCGCTGAACACCGCCGTGTGGTCCGGCGGCTCCTTCATCTACGTCCCCAAGGGTGTCCACGTGGACATCCCGCTGCAGGCCTACTTCCGCATCAACACGGAGAACATGGGCCAGTTCGAGCGGACGCTGATCATCGTCGACGAGGACGCCTACGTCCACTACGTCGAGGGCTGCACCGCCCCGATCTACTCCTCGGACTCGCTGCACAGCGCCGTGGTCGAGATCATCGTCAAGAAGGGCGGCCGCTGCCGCTACACGACGATCCAGAACTGGTCGAACAACGTCTACAACCTGGTCACCAAGCGCGCCGTGGCGTACGAGGGCGCGACCATGGAGTGGATCGACGGCAACATCGGTTCCAAGGTCACCATGAAGTACCCGGCCGTCTACCTGATGGGCGAGCACGCCAAGGGCGAGACCCTGTCCATCGCCTTCGCGGGCGAGGGCCAGCACCAGGACGCCGGCTCCAAGATGGTCCACATGGCGCCGAACACCTCCTCGAACATCGTCTCCAAGTCGGTGGCGCGGGGCGGCGGCCGCACCTCCTACCGCGGCCTGGTCGAGATCGGCGAGGGCGCCTCGGGCTCGAAGAGCAACGTGCTCTGCGACGCCCTGCTGGTGGACACCGTCTCCCGGTCGGACACGTACCCGTACGTCGACGTCCGCGAGGACGACGTCACCATGGGCCACGAGGCGACCGTCTCCAAGGTCTCGGACGACCAGCTCTTCTACCTGATGCAGCGCGGCATGACCGAGTTCGAGGCCATGGCCATGATCGTGCGCGGCTTCGTCGAGCCCATCGCCAAGGAGCTGCCGATGGAGTACGCACTGGAGCTCAACCGGCTGATCGAGCTGCAGATGGAGGGTTCGGTCGGCTAGTCCCCGACCGCCCCCGTCCCGCAGCACATTCTTTGACGTAGGAAGAGAGCAGAACGACAGCCATGGCTGATGCTCAGAACATCCCGGTGGGCTCCACCACCGCCGGCTCGATCGCGGTGGCCGCAGAGTCCACCGTCGCCACCCGGATGAGCGCGCCGCCGTCCTTCGACGTGGCGGACTTCCCCATCCCGCACGGCCGCGAGGAGGAGTGGCGCTTCACGCCGCTCGCCCGCCTGCGCGGTCTGCACGACGGCTCCGCGGTCGCCAACGGCACCATGAAGGCCCAGATCGACGCGCCCGACGGCGTCACCGTCGAGACGGTCGAGCGCGGCGACGAGCGCATCGGCAAGGCCGGCACGCCGGTCGACCGGATCGCCGCCCAGGCCTTCTCCTCCTTCGCCAAGGCCACGGTCGTCACCGTGCCCAAGGAGACCGTGCTCGCCGAGCCGATCCGCGTCGCCCTGCACGGCGAGGGCGGCACGACCTTCGGGCACACCGTCTTCGACATCAAGCCGTTCGCCGAAGCGACCATCGTGATCGACCACACCGGTGACGGCGTGCGCGCCGCCAACGTCGACATCCTCGTCGGCGACGGCGCCAAGGTGACCTTCGTGTCCGTCCAGGACTGGGACGACACGGCCGTGCACACCTCGCAGCACAACGCGCTGCTGGGCCGCGACGCCAGCTTCAAGTCGGTCGTCGTCACCTTCGGCGGTGACGTCGTCCGCATCCACCCGCGCGTGCGCTACGCGGGCACCGGCGGCGAGGCCGAGCTCCTCGGCCTGTACTTCACCGACGCCGGCCAGCACCAGGAGCACCGCCTCCTGGTCACCCACGACGCCCCGCACTGCAAGTCCCACGTGGTCTACAAGGGTGCGCTGCAGGGCCAGGACGCCCACGCGGTCTGGATCGGCGACGTGCTGATCGAGAAGTCCGCCGAGGGCACCGACACCTACGAGATGAACCGCAACCTCGTCCTCACGGACGGCGCGCGCGTCGACTCGGTGCCGAACCTGGAGATCGAGACCGGCGAGATCGTCGGCGCCGGCCACGCCTCGGCGACCGGCCGCTTCGACGACGAGCAGCTCTTCTACCTCCAGGCCCGCGGCATCCCGGCCGACGAGGCCCGCCGCCTGGTCGTGCGCGGCTTCTTCGCCGAGCTCGTCCAGCAGATCGGCGTCGACGACATCGAAGAGCGCCTCATCGCCCGGATCGAGACCGAGCTCGAGGCGTCCGTCTGATGACCTACATCAAGGCCTGCGCGCTGAGCGAGCTCGAGGAGAACACCCCCAAGCGGGTCGAGCTCGACGGCACGCCCGTGTCCATCGTCTCCACCGACGAGGGGGTGTTCGCGATCAACGACATCTGCTCGCACGCGAACGTCTCCCTCTCGGAGGGTGAGGTCGAGGACTGCATGATCGAGTGCTGGCTGCACGGCTCGGCGTTCGACCTGCGCACCGGCAAGCCGTCGGGGCTGCCGGCGACCCGCCCCGTTCCCGTATACCCCGTAAAGATCGAAGGGGACGACGTGCTCGTCTCCCTCACCCAGGAGTCCTGAGGCACCCATGGCAACGCTTGAAATCCACGACCTGCACGTCTCCGTCGAGACCGGTGACTCGGCGAATGGCACCCGCGAGATCCTCAAGGGCGTCGACCTGACCGTCAAGCAGGGCGAGACGCACGCCATCATGGGCCCCAACGGCTCCGGCAAGTCCACCCTGGCGTACTCGCTCGCCGGCCACCCGAAGTACACCATCACCGGTGGCTCGGTGACCCTCGACGGCGAGGACGTCCTGGAGATGTCCGTCGACGAGCGCGCCCGCGCCGGCGTCTTCCTCGCCATGCAGTACCCGGTCGAGGTCCCCGGCGTCTCGGTCTCCAACTTCCTGCGCACCTCCGCCACCGCCATCCGCGGCGAGGCCCCCAAGCTGCGCACCTGGGTGAAGGAGGTCAAGGAGGCCATGGAGCGTCTCCAGATGGACCCGGCCTTCGCCGAGCGCAACGTCAATGAGGGCTTCTCCGGCGGTGAGAAGAAGCGCCACGAGATCCTGCAGCTGGAGCTCCTGAAGCCGAAGATCGCGATCCTCGACGAGACCGACTCCGGCCTCGACGTCGACGCCCTGCGCATCGTCTCCGAGGGCGTCAACCGCGTCCGCGAGACCGGCGAGGTCGGCACCCTGCTGATCACCCACTACACGCGCATCCTGCGCTACATCAAGCCCGACTTCGTGCACGTGTTCGCCAACGGCCGCATCGCCGAGTCCGGCGGCGCCGAGCTGGCCGACCAGCTCGAGAACGAGGGCTACGACAAGTACGTGAAGGGTGGCGCTACCGCGTGACGCAGCTGCCTGGCCTCCTCGACATCGAGGCGATCCGCAAGGACTTCCCCCTGCTGGATCGTGTGGTCCACGACGGGAAGAAGATCGTTTACCTGGACAACGCGGCGACCTCGCAGAAGCCGCGCCAGGTGCTCGACGCGCTGAACGCCTACTACGAACGGCACAACGCCAACGTCCACCGCGGCGTCCACGTGCTCGCCGAGGAGGCCACGGCACTGTACGAGGGCGCCCGCGACAAGGTGGCCGCCTTCATCAACGCGCCGAGCCGCGACGAGGTGATCTTCACCAAGAACGCCTCGGAGTCGCTCAACCTGGTCGCGAACATGCTCGGCTGGGCCGACGAGCCCTACCGGGTCGACCGCGAGACCGAGATCGCCATCACGGAGATGGAGCACCACTCCAACATCGTCCCGTGGCAGCTGCTCGCGCAGCGCACCGGCGCGAAGCTGAAGTGGTTCGGCCTCACCGACGACGGCCGCCTCGACCTGTCCGCGATCGAAGAGGTCATCACGGAGAAGACGAAGATCGTCTCCTTCACGCTGGTCTCCAACATCCTGGGCACGGTCAACCCGGTCGAGGCGATCGTCCGGCGCGCCCAGGAGGTCGGCGCGCTGGTGCTGGTCGACGCCTCGCAGGCCGCCCCGCACATGCCCCTGGACGTCCAGGCCCTCGGCGCCGACTTCGTGGCCTTCACCGGCCACAAGATGTGCGGCCCGACCGGCATCGGCGTCCTGTGGGGCCGCCAGGAGCTCCTGGAGGACCTGCCCCCGTTCCTCGGCGGCGGCGAGATGATCGAGACCGTCTCGATGCACTCCTCGACGTACGCCCCGGCGCCCCACAAGTTCGAGGCGGGCACGCCCCCGATCGCCCAGGCCGTCGGCCTCGGCGCGGCCGTGGACTACCTCACCTCGATCGGCATGGACAAGATCGCCGCGCACGAGCACGCGATCACCGAGTACGCCGTCAAGCGCCTGCATGAGGTCCCCGACCTGCGGATCATCGGCCCCACCACGGCCGAGGACCGCGGCGCCGCGATCTCCTTCACCCTCGGCGACATCCACCCGCACGACGTCGGCCAGGTCCTGGACGAGCAGGGCATCGCGGTCCGCGTGGGACACCACTGCGCGCGCCCGGTCTGCCTGCGGTACGGAATTCCGGCGACCACGCGAGCGTCTTTCTACCTGTACTCCTCTCCGGCCGACGTCGACGCGCTGATCGACGGACTGGAGCACGTACGGAACTTCTTCGGATGACGGGGACGCTGTGAAGCTGGATTCGATGTACCAGGAACTGATCCTGGACCACTACAAGCACCCGCACGGGCGCGGCCTGCGCGACGGCGACGCCGAGGTGCACCACGTCAACCCGACGTGCGGCGACGAGATCACGCTGCGCGTGAAGTACGACGGCGAGACGCTCACCGACGTCTCGTACGAGGGCCAGGGCTGCTCCATCAGCCAGGCCAGCGCGTCCGTGCTCAACGAGCTGCTCGTCGGCAAGCAGCTGCCCGAGGCGCAGCGGATCCAGGCCACCTTCCTGGAGCTGATGCAGTCCAAGGGCAAGATCGAGCCGGACGAGGAGATGGAGGAGGTCCTGGAGGACGCGATCGCGTTCGCCGGCGTCTCCAAGTATCCGGCTCGCGTGAAGTGTGCTCTGCTGAGTTGGATGGCCTGGAAGGACGCGACCGCCCAGGTGCTGGGCGACGCCGAGAGGAAGACGGCATGACCGAGAACGCGACGCCCGAGGCGTCGATCAAGCCGGCCACCGAGGAAGAGATCCGCGAGGCGCTCTACGACGTGGTCGACCCCGAGCTGGGCATCGACGTCGTCAATCTGGGCCTGATCTACGGCATCCACATCGACGACGCGAACATCGCCACCCTCGACATGACCCTGACCTCGGCGGCCTGTCCGCTGACGGACGTCATCGAGGACCAGGCGAAGTCGGCGACGGAGGGCATCGTCAACGAGCTGCGCATCAACTGGGTCTGGATGCCCCCGTGGGGCCCGGACAAGATCACGGACGATGGTCGCGAGCAGCTGCGCGCGCTCGGCTTCAACGTCTGAGCGATTCCGCTCCAGGGAGGGCCTCCGGCACGGTCGTGCCGGGGGCCCTCCCTGTTCTTGCAGCCGACGGCCGGCGTGCACCGGGAGTTGGCCGGGCCGGCCGAATCTTCTCGACGGTCGTCACGGTGTGACGCCGTGAGGGAGAGGACGCCACCTTGAAGAAGCAGCTCGGCATGGCGGGCGCCGCGGGCGCCGCGGCGCTTGTCTTCGCCGCGACGGTCGTGCCCGCGCACGCGGTGGCCTACGGGACGCCGACCATCTCGCTGTCCGCCGCCTACCTGTCCGGATCCGTCGGCGGGGTCGGCGACCAGACCGTCGACGTCACCGTCGGACAGAGCGGCGCCGACGCCTCCGCGCTGACCGTCAGCGCCTCGGCCTCCAGCAAGGCCTCCGTCGCAGGCACCGGCGACGTCACGGCCACCGGCGCCGGCGCCGTGCGCCGGCTGGCCGTCACCGCGCGCGGCCGCGGCTACACCGACCTCACGATCAAGGTCACCGGGCTCGGCGGCAAGACCGCCACCACGACCCTCTCCTACGCCGCCTCCGCCGCCGTGCAGAACCCGGCCGACGCCCGCTACTTCAGCGGCGCCTCCGACTCCTCGGCCGCCGTGGACGTGGGCGGCGGGTACGCCGTGGTCGCCGACGACGAGAACAACGTGCTGCGCCTGTACGACCGTTCCCGCTCGGGCGCGCCGGTGCGGACCTGGGACTTCAGCGGGCAGCTCGGCGTCACCAAGGAGGTCGACATCGAGGGCGCGACCCGGATCGGCGACACCATCTACTGGACGGGCTCGCTCGGCAACAACAAGGACGGCGAGTACAAGGCGCCCCGCAACACCGTCTTCACCACGACCGTCAGCGGCTCCGGTCCGGGTACGCAGCTGGCGTACGGGCGCGCCTACAAGCGGCTGCGCGACGACCTGGTGGCCTGGGACGCCGCGAACGGCAACCGGTACGGCTTCGCGGCCGGGACGGCGGCCGGGCAGGCGCCGAAGCAGATCGACGGCTTCAACGTGGAGGGGCTGGAGTTCGCGCCCGGCTCCACGTCCACCGCCTACGTGGGCTTCCGGGCCCCGCTCGCGCCCGCGGTGCCCGGGGGCAAGGCGCTGCTGGTGCCGGTGGCCAACTTCGACAAGGTGCTCGCCTCCGGGGCGGCGGCGGTCTTCGGCGCCGGGATCGAGCTGGACCTCGGCGGGCTGTCCGTCCGCGACATCCGCAAGAACGCCGCCGGCCAGTACCTGATCCTGGCCGGCTCCTGGGCGGCGGACGACAACTCCGACCCGTACGCGCTCTACCAGTGGGACGGGGTCCCCGGCCACGGGCCGGTCAAGCGGCTCGACCTGCCGACCGCGGACCCGGGCGGCTGGGAGGCCATCGTGGAGGTCCCGGACCTGTCGGCCGCGGGGGCGCGGGTGCAGCTGGTGACCGACAGCGGCTCGGCGGACCTGTACGGGGACGGGGTCGAGGCGAAGGACCTGACCCACGCGGAGTGGAAGAAGGCGCGGACGGCCTGGTTCACGCTGAACTGACCGGAGCCGGGGCAACCCGGGCCGGCGCGGCGCACCTCGTTGTGTACGGGCGTACGCAACGATGTGTACGCTGGTCCACATGCCGTACGTGCTGCTCGCCGCCGCCATCGCCGCCGAGGTCGGCGGGACCACCGCCATGAAGTTCAGCGACGGCTTCACGAAGCTGTGGCCCTCGCTGGGCACGGTCGTCGGCTACCTCGTCGCCTTCACCCTGCTCGCGCAGACGCTGAAGTCCCTGTCGGTGGGCACCGCCTACGCGATATGGGCCGGCGTGGGAACGGCCGCCATCGCCGCCATCGGCATGGTGTTCATGGGCGAGGCGGCCACCGCCGCGAAACTCGCCGGCATCGCGCTGATCATCGCCGGGGTCGTGCTGGTGAACCTCGGCGGGGCCCACTGATGGCCGCCGGCGCGGGGCGCAGGTACGACCCGGACCGGCGGCAGCGGATCATCGACGCGGCGATCCGGGTGGTGGGAGCCAAGGGCATCGCCGGCCTGAGCCACCGCAGCGCGGCGGCCGAGGCCGACGTCCCGCTGGGCTCCACCACGTACCACTTCGCCACGCTCGACGACCTGCTGGTGGCGGCCCTGTCCCAGGTCAACGCCGCCTTCGAGGAGACGGTCGCCGCCTCGCCCGCGCTGGCCGACCCCGGCGCCGACCTGGCCGGGGCGCTGGCCCGGCTGCTCGGGGAGTTCCTCGGCGCGGACCGGGGGCGGGCGGAGCTGGAGTACGAGCTCTACCTCGCCGCCCTGCGCCGGCCCGCGCTGCGGCCGGTGGCGGCCCGGTGGTGCGAGTCCGTCGCCGCGGCCCTGTCGGTGCGGACCGACCCTGTGACCGCCCGCGCCCTGGTGGCCGCCATGGACGGCATCGGCCTCCAGGTGCTCCTGACCGGCTCCGCCTACGACGAGGAGTACGCCCGCGAGGTCCTGGGCCGGCTCCTGGCCGGAGCGGACGGGCGGGCGGCTTCCGGGGACGGGCGGGGGAGCTCCGGCGGCCCGGGGCCCGGCGGCCCGGGGCCGGCCGCGGTCCGCTAGACCACCCGCGGGATCGCCTCGAAGTCGAACGAGGACGCGTTGTCGGCGGTGTTCGCGTCGCCGGATCCGGTGATCGACGCGTGGATGGTGCCGTTGCCGGTTCCCGTCACCGAGATCAGGAAGGGGATGCTGCCCTTCTCCGCGGGCTTGACGGTGCCGCCCGTGCAGCGGAAGCCGGAGGCTCCGGCGGCCGCGCACGTGAAGCCGCTGAAGGTGCCGTTCTCCGGAGGCCGCCTCAGCTTCATCGGCCCCGTCGCCCAGACCTCCAGCACGACGCCCTTCGCGTCGGCGCCCTTGTTGGAATAAGCCACCCAGTAGTTCCGGCTGGTGCCCGACGGCGGTTTGGCCTCGCCGGTGACGGGGCCGATGGACAGGTCCGTGGGTGCGCTCTGGGGCTTGGAGGCGTCCACGGGATCCGCGCACACCTTGTTGGACTCGGGAGTGTCCGGGTCCTCCAGTTCGTAGGGGTTGAGGTCGGAATAGTCGTAGTGGACCGTCGCCCTGATCGTCGCGCAGTACGCCACGCCCGGCTTGATGCCGGTGGCCGACCGTGTGGCCACCCGGCCCGTCCCGGGCACCCCGCCGGGCGCCTGGCGCACGATCTTGGTGTACCCCGGGTTGTCCTTCTCGGTCAGGGTGATCGTGTACAGGGTGTCCGGTTCTGAGTTGTCCTTGAACGTGAGATAGGCCGTCGGCGCGTCCAGCCGCAGGGTCATCAGGGTCGGCGCCTTCACGATGGGATCGGCGGCGGCGGCCGGCGCGGTCGTCGCCGCTGCCAGGCCGCACACCATGCCGAAACCGAGCGAGAGGTGCAGGGCCCGGCGCGTTCGTCTCGCGGATGCGGATGCGGATGCGGATGCCATAGGACTTTCCCGTTCCTTCGCGGTACTGGGACACGCCCCACCGGTGGCCGCTCCCCGCACGGGCACCCCCGCCCCCGGCCCCACCCGGCGCACGTCCATTCTCCGCTCCACCGGCGTCCGCGGCACTCCGGCGGCCGGGTGCGTCAGTGCGGAGGGCGCAGCGCCGCCAGCGCCGCGGTGACGCTCGCCTCGATGTCGCGGATCGGGTAGATCACCTCGCGCACCGTGCGGTCGCGGTCCAGGACCAGCGTCAGCCGCTTGATCCGGCTGACCCCGGCCGCCCGGAACGTCGGAAGCCGCAGCGCGGCCGTCAGCGCCAGGTCCGCGTCCGACAGCAGCGGGAACCGCAGCCGCTCCGCCTCCGCGAACTCCCGCTGCTCGTCGGGCCGCTGCGTGGAGACCCCGTGGACCGTCGCCCCCGCGGCAGTGAACTCCGCGAGCTGGTCGCGGTACGTGCACGACTCCAGCGTGCAGCCCTTGGCGCCCGGGATCCCGGCCCAGCCGGGCGGGTAGGACTCGGCCCGGGCGTACGCGCCGGGGAAGCAGTACAGGACCGTGAACGGGGTGTCGCCCGCCACCGGGTCGCGGAGCTCGCCGAAACGGTCCGGCAGGAGCAGCTCCGGCACCCGCGAGCCGCGCAGCGCGTGCACCCGTTCCGCCTCCCGCGAGGCCTCCTGCGTCGTCGCCGTCATCTCTCCGTCTCCCAGGACCCATGCGTCTCCCCAGTCCTGGAGGGCCACCAGGACCGGCAGCAGCCCCCGCCCGCGCGGGGTCAGCCGGTACTCGTGCCGCACCGGGCGCTCCCGGTACGGCTCGCGCGCCAGCACCCCGGCTTCGACCAGCAGCTTCAGCCGCTCGGCCAGGACCTTCCGGGACACCCCCAGCTCGCGCTGGAACTCCTCGAAGCGGTGCAGGCCGCGCGCGGCGTCGCGGACGATCAGCAGCGTCCACCAGTCGCCCACCACGTCGAGGGCCTGGGCGATCGCGCAGTCGGCGTCGCCGAGGTGTGTGCGCTGGGCCATGGGAACTCCTTCGTCCGTTGACCCAAGGCTGTCATGCTGACATAGTCCGTTCCCAAAAGGAACTGACTAGTGCGGGCGGGGGAGTGGCAGGACGTGGTGCAAGCCTTCAAGGACGTGCCGAGAGCGGTGTGGCTGCTGGCGGCGGGGGTGTTCGTCAACGCCGTCGTCAGCTTCACCTTCGTCTTCGTGTTCCTCTACCTGACCGGGCCGCGCGGCCTCGACACCGCCCAGGCGGGCCTGGTCACCGGCATCGGCGGCCTCGGACTGGTCGCCGGGAACTTCACCGGCGGCTGGTACGGCGACCGCTTCGGCCACCGCCGCGTCCTCCTCGTCGCCGCCACCGTCGCCGGCCTCGCCCTCATGTCGTTCCCGCTGCTGCCCGGCCCGCTGCTGTACGCGCCCCTGCCGCTGGCCCAGTACGCATCCGGGGTGATCCGGGCCGCCAACTCCGCCCTCGTCGCCGTGACGGTCCCCGAGGGGGCCCGCCGCCAGGCCTTCGCCGTCGTGCGCTGCGTCTCCAACGGCGGCTTCACCCTCGGCCCGCCGCTGGGCGCGCTGATCGCGACCGGGCTCTCGTACGACTGGCTCTTCGTCGGCGACGGCCTCGGCACCCTCTTCTTCGCGCTGTGGACCGCCCGGGTCGTCCCGGCCCGCGGCCGCGCGCGCAGCAGCGCCTCCGCGGCCCCCCACGGGGGTGGGGGCCGCGGACTCCTCCGGGAGCTGCGGGAGCGGCCCGCCGTCCTCGTCCTCCTCGGCGCCATCCTGGTCACCGACGTCGTCTACCGCCAGCAGTACGGCGTCTTCCCCGTCTTCCTCGCCGACCGCGGCCTCGACACCACCGACTTCGGCTTCGTGATCGCCCTCAACGGCGCGGTCATCCTGCTGCTGGAGCTGCCCGCGGCCGCCCTGCTGCGCACCAGGCCGCCGCTGCCCGTCATCGGCACCGGGCTGCTCCTGGTCGCGGCCGGGTACGCGGCGCTGCTGCCCGGGGCGGGGATCGCGACCGGTGTCGCCATGATGGTGCTGCTCAGCCTCGGGGAGATCCTGTACAAGACCACCGCCACCGCGTACGTCGCCGACCAGGCGCCCGAGCACGCCATCGGGCGCTTCCAGAGCCTGTACGCCGGGGTCTCGGTCAGCGGCACCGTCCTCGCCCCCGCGCTCGGCGGGGCGCTGTACGCGGCCGCGCCCGGGCTGCTGTGGCCGCTGTGCGCGGCGCTGGCCGCGGGGGCGGGCGCAGCGGTGTTCCGCGCCGCCCGGCGCCCGGGACGGCAGGCGGCGCGCCCGGCACCTGAGACCGGTTCGCACCCTCAACCCGTCGCCGGTTAGGTTTCAGGCATGACTGCTACGCGTACCACCGGCGCCGTCGCCGCCGGACTTGCCACCCTCGCCGCCGACGGCACCGTCCTCGACACCTGGTTCCCCGCCCCCGAGCTCGTCGCCGAGCCCGGCCCGGCCGGCACCGAGCGCCTCACCGCCGAACAGGCCGTGGAGCTGCTGGGCGCCGCCGCGTCCAAGGCCATCCGCAAGGACGGGATCCGCGGTGTCGAGGTCGTGGCCGTCCGCACCGTGATCGCCTCCCTGGAGGACAAGCCGCTGGACGCGCACGACGCGTACCTGCGCCTGCACCTGCTCAGCCACCGCCTGGTCAAGCCGCACGGCCAGAACCTGGACGGCGTCTTCGGCCTCCTCGCCAACGTCGCCTGGACCTCCCTGGGCCCGGTCGCCGTCGACCAGGTCGAGACCGTCCGCCTGAACGCGCGCGCGGAGGGCCTGCACCTGCAGGTCACCTCGATCGACAAGTTCCCGCGGATGACGGACTACGTCGCCCCCAAGGGCGTGCGCGTCGCCGACGCGGACCGCGTCCGCCTGGGCGCCCACCTCGCCGAGGGCACCACCGTCATGCACGAGGGCTTCGTCAACTTCAACGCCGGCACCCTCGGCACCTCCATGGTCGAGGGCCGCATCTCCGCGGGCGTCGTCATCGGCGACGGCTCCGACATCGGCGGCGGCGCCTCCACGATGGGCACCCTCTCCGGCGGCGGCAAGCAGATCATCTCGGTCGGGGAGCGCTGCCTGATCGGCGCCGAGGCGGGCATCGGCATCGCCCTCGGCGACGAGTGCGTCGTCGAGGCCGGCCTCTACCTCACCGCCGGCACCCGCGTCACCCTGCCGGACGGCCAGATCGTCAAGGCCCTGGAGCTGTCGGGCGCCAGCAACATCCTCTTCCGCCGCAACTCGGTCACCGGCACGGTGGAGGCCCGCCCGAACAACGCGGTCTGGGGCGGCCTGAACGAAATCCTCCACTCCCACAACTGACACCCGGGTCGTCAGCGGCGGCCGCTCCCTGCCCGCCGGCACGGAGCGGCCGGCCCGGGGGCTCGCGTCAGGGCGGGTCCCCGTACGGCAGGTCCCGGACCTCGGCCCCGAAGGTCAGCCTGACGGGGATCCGGTAGGCCCGCGTCGGCGGCGCGCCAGCGCCTCGCCGAAGAACGGCTGCCGACGGGCCAGTACTCGCCGCAGAGCCGGCACGTGGTGCGGGCCCAGGCCTCTTCGACGTACGCCCGTGTCGCCGCGGCCACACGGGGTCCGGCCGGCCGGTCGGCGGCCGCTCCCTCCCCGAGCGGGGGAGCGGCCGCCGGCGGGCCGGGGGGCAGTGGGGGGTCAGTGCAGGGGGAGGGTGCGGATGAGGCCGTCGAAGGCTTCCTCCTCCGCCGCGGTCAGTTCGACCGTCTCCATGGGATGGGCGGCCGCGGTGCGCTGGGCGGGGATGGCTGCGAGGCCCCCGCGCGCCCCGGGCTCCGAGCGGTGGAACCGGCTGTCCCGCAGCATGCGGCCGAGACCGACGACGACCCCGGCGAGGGCCGCCGCCAGCAGGACGGCGAGGCCGACTTCCCCGGCGGGGGAGATGGAGGGGAACACGCGTCCTCCCAGGGGACGGTGGGACATGGTCGAGCGTGTGGGGACACTCAACACCACAACCCGGGCCGAATGGGTACTGATGTGTCGAGCGTCACGCCAGGGGCGAAAGTCCCCATCTCGCCCGCCGGACCCGCCCGGGGCCGCTTCCCGGGCCTGCTCCGGGCGCGCCCGCGGGCCGCTCAGCCGTCCAGACGGAGCTTGAAGCCCTCGTGGCTGCGGGCGAAGCCGAGGCGCTCGTAGAAGCGGTGGGCGGCGCTCCGCCGCTTGTTGCTGGTCAGCTGCACCAGGGCGCACCCCCGCCCGCGGGCCCGCTCCACCGCCAGCCGCATCAGCACCGCGCCGAGCCCGCCGCCGCGCCGGTCCTCGCGGATCCGTACCGCCTCCACCAGCGCCCGCTCGCGGCCGCCCTGGCCGAGGCCCGGGATGTACGTCAGCTGGAGGCAGCCCACCACCGCCTCCCCGTCGGCGAGGACCAGCATCTCGTTGCGGGGGTCGGCGCCGATGGCGGCGAGGGCCTGCTCGTGGGCCTCGGTGACCTCGGCCCGCTCCTCGCCCGCGTCGGCGAGCAGGGCGAGTACGACGGGCAGGTCCTGGCGGGTGGCTTCGCGGAGCTCCATGGCCAGGAGTGTGGCAGGGGGCCCGGCCGGGACGGCGGCCGGGCCCCCTGCGGACTGCGGGGTGTTACGGGCGGAAGCGCAGGACCTGCGGGTCGTGGTCGCTGTTCTGAGCCGAGAACTCCGCGTTGATGTGCACGCTGTCGTACGCGTAGGACTTGATCGCCGGGCTGACCAGGATCTGGTCGAGGACCTGGGCGTTGCCCTGGTAGACGTAGGAGTAACGTTCCGCCTTCGGCAGGGACTTGATCGCCGAGTACAGCGCGCCGCCGTCCTCCAGCGCCTGCGCCGTCCCGGAGAACTCGAAGTCGTTGATGTCGCCGACCGCGAGGACCTTGGCGTTCTTGTCGGTCGCCAGCAGCTCCTTGACGAAGCCGTTCACGGCCTGCGCCTGCAGCAGCCGCTTGGCCTCGGAGGAGCGCACCGGCGGCTGGTGGTGCGAGGCCAGGCCCTCGTCGCCGCCCTTCGAGCTGAAGTGGTTGGCGATCACGAAGACCGTGCGGCCGCGGAAGACGAACTCGCCGGCCAGCGGCTTGCGGCTGTCCTTCCACGCCGCGTTCGCCGGGTCGATGCGGCCGGGGGAGTGGGTGAGGGCCGCGTGGCCCTTCTCCGTCGTCACACCGGTCGCGGTCGCGGAGTCGCCGGCGGCGCGGTCCGTGAAGGAGACCCGCTCGGGGTTGAACAGGAACACCTGGCGGATGTTGCCGCCGGGCTCGCCGCCGTCCTTGTTGTTCTCCGGGTTGACGGTCCGCCACTGGTACGCGGGGCCGCCCGCGGCCGCGATCGCCGCGGTGAACTTCGTCAGCGTCTGCTCCGCCGAGACGGTGCCGTCGTTCTTGGCGCCGTTGTCGTCCTGGATCTCCTCCAGGGCCAGGATATCGGGCGAGGCCAGGTTCTCCACGACCGCCTTCGCGAGCGCGTCGAACTTCTCCTGCGGGTCGCCCGGGTCCAGGTTCTCCACGTTGTACGTGGCCACCGCGAGCTCGCCCGGCGCCTGCGCCTTGGTCTTCTCGGGGGCGAGGGTGCCCTTGGCGACGGTGCCCAGGGTGCGGGCCACCAGCGTGTAGCCGCCGAACTGGTTGAAGTCCATCGGACCTTCGGTGCGCCCGGTCAGCCTGTCGCCGACGTTGGCGACGGGGAAGGGCTGCTGGGCGAGCGGCGCGAGCTGCTGGATCTGGAGCCGGCCGGTGTTCTGCGACTCGTACGAGCCGTAGATGGTGCCGCCGCGCTTGGCGGTGTTCTCCCAGCCCTTGACGGTCACCCACAGCTCCGCGTACGGGTCGGTGGCGCCGACGACGCGGGAGGTGCCGATGGCGACGTTCATGCCCTCCAGGGACTCGTAGTAGTCCAGCGCGTAGCGCGAGGGCTCCAGGGCGAGGCCGTTGATGCTGCCGCCGGCGGCCGGGTCGCCCGCCGGGGCGTACGCGGCGGGCACCGAGTACTCGTTGACGTCGACGGCCTCGGGCAGGGCGTTGCCGGAGGAGACCACGGTCACGGCGGGCTTGGTGATCTGGGTGACCGACTGGTTGCCGGAGGACGCGCCGCCGGGGACGTACTCGCCGACCGTGCCGGAGACCTTGACCGCGTCGCCGACGGCGACGGTCGGGGCGGAGCCGGTGAAGACGAAGATGCCTTCGCTGGTGGCGGCGTTGTCGTCGGCGTCGGGGTCCTGCATCCAGAAGCCGCGCGAGCCGTACGTGCGCACCCCCGTCACGATGCCCTGGACATCGGCAACCTGCTTGCCGTTCAGCGGGGATATGCGGGTGGTGCCCTGGATGTCGTGGATGCGTACCGCGTCGGCGGACACGGCGCCTTCGGCCGCATCGGCGGTACCCGTGAGCAGGCCGGTGGCCAGCGCGCCGGCGACGAGGGCCGCGACGGCGGCGGAACGGGGATGCGAGGAGCGCATGGTCAAGGAACTCCGGTGTGTGGAGAGGAAAAGCGGCAGGAGGGTGAAGCGTGGAGCGTGGTGGAGCCTGAAGCGTGAATACGGCCGGAAACCTGCGGTGGTCGACGGCCGGGCCGTGGCGTCCGCAGGGCTCCGGGAGGTCCCCCGAAGGTTCTACGCGCGTCAATTTCGTGCGTGACCAGCGAAGTTGTCAAGACCTACAGGGCATACGGAGGGCAACTGTGAGATGAACCAAAGGGATGCCCGCCGGACACGCCCGAAATGCGTCTACTCTGGTGCGCCGGATGGCCGCCGAGGGCCATGCGATCCGCCCGCCGCGAGGAGACCGCCCGATGTCCGCACAGCCGCAGCCCACGCTCCCCCCGGTACGGCTGCCCTCCGGCGCGGAACTCGCCCGGGACGCCCTCGGCGCGCCCCTGTTCGCCCGCGCGGTACGCCTCGCCCGCTGGTCCGGACCCGGCATCCGCGTCGACGGCAGCGGCGAACTCGCCGCCGAGCAGCTGGCCGAGGCTGCGCAGGCCCTCGGCCTCGACCCGGCCGACGAGGACGCCCCGGCCCTCGCGAGCCAGGCGTGGCGCGTGGCATTGGACACCGGCCTCGTCGAGGTCACGGAACCGGAGGGCGACGGGGGCGCCGTCCAGGAGGAGTACGGCACCGCCTCGCCCGGCGAGGACCTGGCGCTGATCACCGGCGGCGCACCCGCCGACGTCCTCGACCTGTGGCGGGCCGCCCTGGACGCCGTGCTCGCCGACGCGGCGGTGCCCGACCTGGACGACCTCGTCGACGCCCTCGAGGAGGGCGGCACGATCGACTTCGACCGCCTCGACTGGAACCCGCAGCGCGAGGCCGACTTCCTCGACGGCGTCCTCGCCAACCTCTACCTGCTGACCGCCGACGAACGCGGGGCCGGCCAGGGCCCCGTGCCGCTGCCCGTGCTCGCCGCCTCCATGGTCGTGCCCGAGGGGATGGGCGCCCCCACCGACGCCGTCCTGGAGCAGGTCTCGGACGCGATGATGCGCCTCGACGACCAGTTCCGGCAGCTGGAGCCGATCGGGCTGGTCGAGTTCCGGCCCGTCGACGAGGCGCTGATGGCGGAGGCGGACGACGAGGAGCTCGCCGCGGGTTCGGTGGCCGGCGCCCTCGACGACGAGGACGTCGCCCGGTACGGGATGGTCCGCCTGACCCCCCTCGGCCTGTACGGGGTCCGCGCCCGCATGCGGGAGGCCGGCATCGGGGCCCCCGCCGTCGGCGAGCTGGCCGACAAGGGCGCCGACGCGCTCCTCGATGCGGTCTGCGGCTACCCCGAGCGCTCCGCCCAGGCGGAGATCGCGCAGTGGCTCGACGGCCGCGACCTGCCCGCGGCGGTGGCCGAGCTGCTGGCCGCGGCCCGGGGCGCCGACGCGGCCGGCCCGCTGCGGCGGCTGCGCTGCCAGCAGGCCCTCGCCCTGGCCGGGCCCGAGGCCGAGCCGGCGGTGCGGGCGGTGCTGGACGACCCGGAGCTGGGCGGGCTCGCGCGCGTGTGGCTGGCCGAGCGGGGGGCGGCCGGCGTACCGGCGCCGGACGCGGAGCTCGTGTACTGGCTGACCGTGGACACCCTCGCGGCCCAGCTCGCCGCGGACGGGCCGTTCGGGTCGGGGGCCGCCCTCGGCGCCTCCACCGAGGAGGCGGGTGAACTGCCGCTCCTGATGCAGTCCCTGACCTCACACCACACGGGATTCTTCGAGCGGGCGTGGCGGGTCGAGCACCCGGCGACGGCCGAGGTGCTGGAGGCGATGGGCCGGATGCACCCGGACCGCAAGGCGGCCAAGGAGGCCCGCAAGGCGGCCTTCAAGGCCCGCTCGCGCCGGCGCTGACACCGCTCCGGCGGGCGGACGCCGGACCGGCGCCGCCCGGGCGGGGCCAAGGCGGGAGCGGCCGGCGCGGGGCGTTGACGTTCAAGAGGGGCGGAACGAGACGTTCCTGAGGCGGTGTCGGCCATTGCCGCCACCGGCGAGGGGTCGCTTCGCCCCCACGGGTAGTTCAGCCGCGCTTCACGTGCGGGCGGGAGCGTGTGCGCCGACGACCGCACGACAGGCGGACGGCCGCACGACAGGCGGACGACCGTACGACAGGCGCGTACCCGCTCCCCACCCCTGGAGACCCCATGCCGCTCAGCCGCAGAGACTTCACCGCCCGCACCGTCCTCGCCGGCGCCGGAATGGCGCTCACCGGTACGGTCGGCGCCCTCGCCACCGCGCCGGGGGCCCTCGCCGCCGACGACGCCGCCCTGCGCGACGAGCAGGGCCGGCCCTGCGAGCCCGGCTACGGCCCCCTCGTGCCGGACCCGGCCGGAATCCTCGCCCTGCCCGCCGGATTCACGTACCGCGTCCTCACCCACAGCGGTGTCACCACCCTCGAATCCGGCGAGTCCACCCCCTCCCACCACGACGGCACGGCCGCCTTCGAGGGCCACCGCGGCGTCACCCTCCTGGTCAACAACCACGAGCTCAAGGGCAAGCGCGCCAACTGGGCCCACCCCGTCCCGCTCGCCGAGGGCCTGGTCTACGACCCGGCCGCGGCCGGCGGCTGCACGGTCGTCGAGGTCCGGCGCGGCGGCGAGGTCGCCGAGTGGGTGGGCGTGGCCGGCACGTCGACCAACTGCGCCGGCGGCGCCACCCCCTGGGGCACCTGGCTGACCTGCGAGGAGACCGAGGACCTCGCGGGCAAGAACGGCATGACCAAGGACCACGGGTACGTCTTCGAGGTCGACCCGCACGACCGCCGCGCCAACCGCGACCCGCAGCCGGTCAAGGCCTTCGGGCGGTACGCGCACGAGGCCGTGGTGATCGACCCGCGCCAGGGCCACGCCTATCTGACCGAGGACGCCTCCGGCCCCAACGGGCTGCTCTACCGCTGGACCCCGCCGAGCGGCTTCCGCCACGGGCGCGGCCGGCTCCGTACGCTGGCGGCCGACGCCGGGGTGCTCGCGGCCGCCAAGTGCTTCGACAGCGCCGGACGGTTCGTCGACGACCTGTCACGGGCGACCAAGACCGGCACCGTCTACGGCGTCGACTGGGCGGCCGTGCCGGACCGCGACGCCCGTACGGTCTCGGTCCGCAAGCAGTTCGCGGACGGCGCGGTGACGCGGGCCCGGAAGCTGGAGGGCATGTGGTGGGCCGACGGGGGCGCCTACTTCGTCTCCTCCTACGCCCGTGAGGAGAGCCCGGGCGCGGCGCACGACGGGCAGGTGTGGTTCTACGACCCGAAGCGGCGCACCATCACGCTGAAGGTGCTGCTCGGAGTGAACGCCGATCCGGACCGGGACGGCGCGCTCGACGGCCCCGACAACATCACGGTCTCCCCGTACGGCGGCCTCGTCATCGCGGAGGACGGCAGCGGCCTGCAGCACCTGTTCGGCGCGACAGAATCGGGCCGCACCTACCCGCTGGCGCGCAACGAGCTCAACATCGGTACCGAGCAGGAGCCGGAGTACTCCGAGTTCACCGGGGTCTGCTTCTCCCCGGACGGGCGCACCCTCTTCGCCAACATCCAGGAGCCGGGCATCATGCTGGCCATCACCGGGCCCTGGCGCCGCGCCCACTGAGCACGCCCCTCGGGGCCTGCGGCCACGCTGGGTGACGCCGCGGAAGGGCCGGGCGGTGCGCCCGGCCGGGGATCGGCGGCTGCGCCGCCGCCCTTCACTGGGCGGCGGCGAACTCGGCGAGCATTTCGGCGCGGCTGGCGTTGGCCCATTCCTCGAGCAGGAACTCGTACGCCTCAGAGGGCCATTCGCCATCCACCCTGGACTCGACGAGGTGCCGTATCGCCTCGTTCGCCTCTGCGGCGGACGGGCGGGCGGGACCCGCGGGCCGGAGTGTGCTGTACATGCTTCCAAGGCTACGGGCGGGCACTGACGGTCACCCCCGCTTTCCGGGTGTAATCCATCACCTCGACCGGTCCGGGCCGGCGGCGCGGACCGGCCCCCGGTCGCTCCATGTGCCCGCTCACCTGCTCAGAGTGCCATCGAGCCGGGCTGCACCATGCCGCGCACTGTGCGCGACTTCACAAAGTCCCCGATGGCCGTCATCTCCCATTCCCCCGAGAACTGGCGGATCAGCTTCGCCATCATCACGCCCGTCTGCGGCTCGGCGTCCGTGAGGTCGAAGCGGACCAGCTCCTCGCCGCTCGCCCCGTCGATCAGGCGGCAGTACGCCTTGGCCACGTCGGTGAACTTCTGACCGGAGAACGAGTTCACGGTGAAGACCAGCCCCGTCACCTCCGCGGGCAGCCGGCCGAGGTCCACGACGATCACCTCGTCGTCCCCGGCGCCCTCGCCGGTGAGGTTGTCGCCCGAGTGCTTCACGGCTCCGCCGAGGATCGTCAGTCTGCCGAAGTAGCAGCTGTCGATGTGGTTGCGCTGCGGTCCGTACGCGATGACCGAGGCGTCGAGGTCGATGTCCCGCCCGCCGTACGCGGGCTCCCAGCCCAGGCCCATCTTCACCTGGGAGAGCAGCGGACGGCCGTTCTTGACCAGGGAGACGGTCTGGTTCTTCTGCAGGCTGACCCGCCCCTTGTCGAGGTTGATCCGCCCCGTGCCGGCGGGAGCGGCGACGGCGGGCGGCGCGGGCGGTGCGGCCGGCGGTGCTGCGGGCGGCTGCGGCGCGGCGGGAGGCTGCGGCGCGGCGGGAGGCTGCGCCGCGGCGGCCGCCGCAGGGGCCGGCTCCTCGTCCACCGTGACCCCGAAGTCGGTGGCGATGCCGGCCAGCCCGTTGGCGTACCCCTGCCCGACGGCGCGCACCTTCCACACGCCGCCGCGCTGGTAGACCTCCACCACCAGCAGCGCCGTCTCGGTGCCCAGCTGCGGCGGGGTGAAGGTGGCGATCACCGCGCCGGTGTCCGCATGGCGCACGGTGGCGGTGGGCTCGATGCCCTGGAACGTCTGCCCGGCCGCATCCGGACTGGCCGTGACGACGACGCGCTCGATGCCGGCCGGCAGGGCCCCGGTGTCGACGGTGATGGAATCGGGCGCCGTCCCGCCCCCGGAGCGGTGGCTGACACCCGGTCCGGACGGCTGGTTGTAGAAGATGAAGTCGGCGTCGGAACGCACCTTGCCGTCCGCCGCGAGGAGGAGCCCCGACACGTCGAGCCGCACCGGGGCAGCCACGTCCACCGTCACCCGGGCGGTGTGGAGCGGCAGGTTGGAACCAGGGGTCATAGCGGTCATGCCGGGAGAACGACCGGGGGGCCCGTGCCGTTCCCCGACGTCAGCCCCGGTTGCGCGGGTGGTTGCGGGCGACCCGCTCGTTGCCGAACTTGTACGCGCCCGTCCAGCGGGCCATCACCAGCTGGGCGTCCCCCGACTCGACCTCGGCCAGGAACCTCCCGGCGCGGGCGCCGCGCAGGGTGCCCGCGGCCCTGCCCCGGTGGGTGATGACGACGGAGCCGTCGCCCCGCTGCTCGTACGTGAATCCATGCGGTCTCGGCATGGGCCGCAGCCTGCCCCGTACGGGGCGGGGCGGGCAACGGAATTTGCTCAGCCGGCCGGCCGCGCCGTGGAGTCCGGCGCTCCGGTGACCCGGCGCGGCAGCCCCAGAGGGTTGGCCTCGCGCAGTTCCGGCGGCAGCAGCGGGTCCGGCACCGACTGGTAGGCCACCGGCCGCAGCCAGCGCTCGATCGCGGTCGCGCCGACCGAGGTGGAGTGCGAGGTCGCCGCCGGGTAGGGCCCGCCGTGGTGCTGGGCCGGCGCCACCGCGACCCCGGTCGGCCAGCCGTTGACCACGATCCGCCCGGCCAGCGCCGTCACCCGGGAGACCAGCTCGGCCGCCGGGCCCGGAGCCCCGGCCGCCTCGTCGGACGACAGCTGGAGGGTGGCGCTCAGGTTCCCGGGGAGCAGGTCCAACACCGCACCGGCCTCGTCCTGGGCCGCGTACCGCACGACCACGGTCACCGGGCCGAAGCACTCCTCCAGCAGCAGACCGTACGCACCGCCCGCGAGGAGGCGCTCGGCCGGCACGCTCAGGTACCCCGCGCCGACGGTGTGCTCGCCGGCGGCGCCCGGGGCGACGGGCGCGGCGACGCCCGGCAGCGCGGCCCGCTCGGCGACCCCGGCGAGGAAGTTCTCCCGCATCCGGTGGTCGAGCAGGACGCCCGGGGCGGCTTCGCCGAGCGCCTTGGCGAGGGCCTCGGCGAGCCGGTCCCCGGCCTCGCCCTCCGGGACCAGGACCAGGCCGGGCTTGACGCAGAACTGGCCGGCTCCGAGCGTGACGGAGGCGGCGAGCCCGGCACCGATCTCCTCGGCGCGCTCGGCGGCGGCACCGGGGGTGACGACGACGGGGTTGAGGGAGCCCAGTTCGCCGTGGAAGGGGATGGGCACGGGCCGCGCCGCCGCCGCGTCGAACAGCGCGCGCCCGCCGCGCAGCGAGCCGGTGAACCCGGCCGCGGTGACCAGCGGGTGGCGGATCAGCTCCAGGCCCGCGTCGAAGCCGTGGACCACGCTCACCACGTCGGCCGGCAGGCCGGCCGCCACCGCGGCCTGGCGCAGCAGCGCGCCGCACAGCTCGGAGGCGGCCGGGTGGTCGGGGTGCGCCTTGACGACCACGGGGCAGCCCGCGGCCAGGGCGCTCGCGGTGTCGCCGCCCGGGACGGAGAAGGCGAGCGGGAAGTTGGAGGCGGCGTAGACGGCCACGACGCCCAGCGGCACCTTGTAACGGCGCAGTTCGGGACGCGGCGGGGTGAGGGAGGGGTCGGCCCGGTCGATCCGGACGTCGAGGTAGCCGCCTTCGTCGACGCTGTCGGCGAAGGCCCGCAGCTGGCCGGTGGTCCGGGCGAGTTCGCCGGTGAGCCGGACCGGCCCGAGGGCGGTCTCGGCGTCGGCGGTCTCCACCACGCGCGCGGCCGCTCCGTCGAGCAGGTCCGCGGCCGCCCGCAGGAAGGCGGCGCGGGCCGTGCGGTCCGCGAGCGCGCCGCGGGTGGCGTGGGCGGCGCGCACCGCCTCGTCCACCTCGCGGGGGCCGGCTTCCACCGTGACCTGCGCGCGCTGCTTCCCGGTGCGGGGGTCCACACTCCAGACTGGGGTTGCTGCCATGCCGCACTGCCTCCTGGATCCACGCTGACCCGCGCGAAGTCGTTCAGTATGGTGAACGCCGTTCCGATGGATGAATGATCTCCATCCGTTCCGGACTCTATTTCCGCGCCTTTCGCGTGACAAGAGACAAGGGGCAAGAAGGCGAATGAACAGAGGTGAGTCGGACCGGTCCGCTGCCGGACCGGAAGCATCGGGCACGTCCGGAGCGGCGGATTCGGTGGAAACGTCGGATGCGGCGGATTCGGTGGATGCGTCAGATGCGGCGGGAGCGGCGTTGCCGGACGCGTCGGGCGGGGCGGGAGCTGCGTCTCCGGCGGCTCCGGCAGCCGTCAAGTCCGCCGTGTCCGCACGGTCCTCCTGCTGGAGCACTTCGCCGCGCGGCCCGGCCTGCACAGCCTGGCCGACATCCAGCACGACCTGGGGCTGCCCAAGTCCAGCCTCTACATGCTGCTGCGCACGCTGGTGAACCTGGGGTGGGTGGAGACCGACGCGACGGGGACGCGGTACGGCATCGGCGTACGCGCCCTGCTCGTGGGCAGTTCGTACATCGACGGGGACGAGGTGGTCGCCGCCGCCCGGCCCACGCTGGACCGCCTCTCCGAGGACACGACCGAAACCATCCACCTGGCCCGGATGGACGGCACGAGCGTGGTCTACCTGGCCACCCGCCAGTCCCAGCACTACCTGCGGCCGTTCACCCGCGTCGGGCGCCGTCTGCCCGTCCACTCGACCGCGCTGGGCAAGGCGCTGCTCGCCACGCACTCCGACGCGGAGGTACGGGCGCTGCTGCCGCAGCGGCTGGAGGCGGTCACCGAGCACACCGTGACCGACCGCGAACAGCTCATCGAGGAGCTGGCAGTGGTGCGGGAGCGGGGCTACGCCGTGGACCGCGAGGAGAACACGCTCGGGCTGCGCTGCTTCGGCGTGGCCGTGCCGTACCGGACGCCGGCGCGGGACGCGGTGAGCTGCTCGGTTCCGGTGGCCCGGCTGACGGCGGAGCACGAACACACCATCAAGGAGGCGCTCTTCGCGGCGCGGGACCGGCTCTCGGTGGTGACCCGGCGCATGTGAGGCGGGGGAAGGAGGGGCTCCTCCCCCGGGCGGGGGAGGCGGTTCCCCTTCGCGGGGGAGGTGCAGGGGCCGGTGCGGGCCTGATCGTTGAGCCATGACCACACGAGCAGCGGTGCAGCAGACGAACAGCGCGGTAGGCGGCCCGGTAGCAGCCGGCGCGGTGAACGGTCCGGCGTCCGACACCGGCCCGGGCCGGGCGCAGCGGATCCTGAGGGCGGTGGCCGTGCTCGCCACGGCGCCGTACCTGGTCCTCAAGGTCGCCTGGCTGTCGGGGAGTCACATCGGCATACCGGAGGGCAGCGTGCTGCTGAAGGCCGGGCTGTTCCTCACGGTGGCCAATGCCGTCACCGTGGCCATGGACGCCGCGGTGATCGTGCTCGCCCTGCTGCTCACCAGACCTTGGGGAAGACGGGTGCCCGGCTGGCTGCTGCTCGTACCGGCCTTCACGGCCACCGGGCTGCTCACCCCGATCATGACCGCGTTCCCCGGCCAGATGCTGGTCAGGGCGCTGGGCATGGGGGCGAGTGAGGCGGTCAAGGCGGCCCGGGGGCCCTTCCTCGACCCGTGGGTGTTCACGGTGGTCTACGGCGGCTTCACGATCCAAGGACTCGCCCTGGCCGGCCTGTTCGTCCCCTACGCGCGGCGGCGCTGGGGCCGGGTCTGGCAGGGCGCGCTGGGCACGCGGCTCCCGTCGCCCACGGGGGTGGTGGCGGGAGCCGCGGCCGCACTCGGCACTGCGGTGGGCGCGGTACACCTGTACTGGGCCTTCGGGGGCAGCGCCGGGCTGGGCGCCGAGAGGGCGGCGCTGTACTCCGCGGAGACCGGTGTGGTCTCGGGCGTCCACGCGGTGTGCTCCCTGCTCGCCGGAGTGGGGGTGCTGCTGCTGGCCCGGGGCGGGGCGCGCCGGGCGTGGTGGCCGCTGGCGCTGGCGTGGATCGGGGCGGCCGAGATGCTGGCCTGGGGGCTGTGGCTGGTGGTGGCCGCGCTGGGACCGGACCTCGGGCCGGGCGACGGGACCCCGGCCGTGATCTTCCTGACCTACGCTGGCCAGGTGGTCACCGGATGCCTCGGGGCCGTGGTCCTGGCCCGATTCGCGGCCGCACGGTGCGCGGCGGCCTGACGGGGGAGTGGGACCGGCGGGAGCGGGCGCATCCGGAAAGGGGGGCAGGGTGCGGAGCGGGACAGAGTCGGAGCGAGAGCGGGGAACCGGTCCGGCATCAGGGCCGGATACGAGGCCGAGGGCGGGGGCGGCCGCAGGTGTGCGGAAGGGGGAGCCGGACGGGGCGGAGGACAAGGCGGGTCCGCGGCCGGGAGCCCGGGCCGGGGCGGGGGCGGCCGTACGGGGCGGGCCGGGGCGGCTGTTCGGGCCACGGGCCCGGCTGCGCTGGGTGCACCTGATCCTCGGCGGGGCCCTGCTGATGCCGTACTTCCTGCTCACGCAGGTGGTGGTCGGCGTCCTGGCCGGCGGGGTCAACGCCCTGGCCTCCACCCCGCTGACCTTCATCGCTTACGGGGTGTCGGTGCCGCTCGCGGCGCTGACCGCGGTGTTCGGGCCGGTCCGGCCGCTGTCCGTGGCCGCCGTGCGGGCCATGTGCGGGGTGCCGGGGGAGCTGCTGGCCGAGGGGCCGGCCCGGTCCTGGGCGGCTCGGGGCAGGGCCGCCGCCTGGTGGTCCCTGCACCTCGGCGTCGGCGCGGCGGTCAGCGGGATGAGCCTGGCCGTGCCGCCCATGGCGGTGGTGCTGATCGCCCTGCCGTTCTTCGACTCCCTGCAGAAGGTCAGGGAGGGGCCGGTCTGGCTCAGCGCCTTGGCTTCGCCGTACACCGCGCCCTTCCTCGGGGTCGGGCTGCTGGCCGGCCTCGTCCTGTGCGCCACGGGTGCGGGGCTGCTGCTGGCCCGGGCGGCGCCGCGGCTGCTCGGGCCGACGGCGGCGGACCGGCTCGCCGCGGCCGAGGAGCGGGCCGCCGACCTGGCCGTGCGCAACCGGCTGGCCCGGGAGCTGCACGACGCGGTCGGGCACGCCCTGAGCGCCGTCACCCTCCAGGCCGTCGCGGCCCGGCGGGTCCTCGACAGCGACCCCGCGTTCGTACGGGAGGCGCTGGCCGCCATCGAGGACACCACCCGGCGGACCGTGGGCGAGCTGGACGCCGTCCTGGGCCTGCTGCGGGACGGGGACCCCGGCCGGCCGGACGCGGCGCCCGCCCCGACCCTGGCGGCCGACCTCGACGGGCTGCTGGCCCGCACCCGGGCCTCCGGCACCGCCGTCACCGCCCACCAGGACCCCGGGCCCGCCGGGGACTGGACCCAGATACCGGCGATCGCCTCCCGCGAGGCGTACCGGATCGTCCAGGAGGGCCTGAGCAATGCCCTGCGCCACGGCGCGGGACCCGTAGAGCTGCGGATCGCCGTGCAGGAGACGGACGGCGGGGGCAGCGCACACCGCGAACTGGAGATCACCATGACCAATCCGCCCGGATCCGGCGACGGGCCGGCGGCCCGCAGTACCGGGGGCCGAGGGCTGCACGGAGCCGCCGAGCGGGCCGCCCTGCTCGGCGGCCGCGTGGAGGCCGGCCCGCACCGGGGGCTGTGGCGGCTGCGGGCCGTCCTCCCGCTCGGGGCGGGGGCCCGATGAGCCGGCCGCCGCTGCGGATCGTCCTCGCCGACGACGAGCGGATGGTGCGCACCGCGCTGCGGGTCATCCTCGAGGCCGAACCCGGGCTGGAGGTCGTCGGCGAGGCCGCCACCGGCGCCGAGGCCGTGTCGGTGGTCCGCTCGCTGGCGCCCGACGTGGTGCTCATGGACGTCCGGATGCCGGAGATCGACGGCATACGGGCCACCGAGCAGATCCTCGCCACCATGGCGCAGCCGCCCAGGATCGTGGTCGTCACCACCTTCGAGAACGACGCCTACGTCTACGACGCGCTGCGCGCCGGAGCCGCCGGGTTCCTGCTGAAGCGGGCCGACCCCGACGAACTGGTCGGCGCGGTACGGCTGGTCGCCCGCGGGGACTGCCTGCTCTTCCCGGCGGCCGTGCGCGCCCTGGCCGCCTCGCACGCGGCTGCCGACGGCCCGACGGCGCCCTGGGTGGCCCGGCTCACCGAGCGCGAGGCCGACGTACTGCGCCTGATGGCCACCGGCCTGTCGAACCACGAGATGAGCGAGCGCCTCGGCGTCGGCCCCCAGACCGTCAAGACGCACGTGGCCGCGATCCTGTCCAAAACCGGTTCCCGCGACCGCACGCAGGCCGTCATCGCCGCCTACGAAGGGGGGTTCGTCATGAGGAAAAGCTGAGAACCCGGCCACAATCGGGGCAGAGGGGAACGCACGGACGCCTTCGCGCGTCTTTTCGGAAGATGAACAAGACGATCAGGCGTGCGTCGGTCTTCTGCCTGCTCCTGGTGCTCGCCCTGCTGCTGCGGGTCACGTGGGTGCAGGCGTATCAAGGCAAGGCCCTCGCAGACAACGAGAACAACCGGCGGAACCTCATCGGGCAGTACGAGAACCCGCTGGGCAACATCATCGTGGGCGGGGAGGCGATCACCGGCTCGGTCAAGACCGGCGGCAAGGACTTCGGGTACAAGCGGACCTACACCGACGGTCCGCTCTACGCGCCCGTCACCGGCTTCAGCTCGCAGGCGTTCGGCACGAGCATGCTGGAGGGTGTCTACAAGAAGATCCTCAACGGCTCCGACGACCGCCTGAAGACCGTGATGGACATGATCACGAACAAGCGGGCCTCGCCGGGCAACGTCCTGACCACCATCGACAAGGGCGTCCAGACGGCCGCGTACGCCGCGCTCCAGGGCAAGCAGGGCTCCGCCGTCGCGATCGACCCCGCGACCGGTGAGATCCTCGCCATCGTCA
Organism: Streptomyces sp. NPDC046866; assembly: GCF_040704625.1. Lineage (NCBI taxonomy): Bacteria > Bacillati > Actinomycetota > Actinomycetes > Kitasatosporales > Streptomycetaceae > Streptomyces > Streptomyces sp. NPDC046866. Next base: position 75,054 of record NZ_JBEYXN010000012.1, on the reverse strand, counting down.
ACAACCCCTCCTTCGACCCGGGCCGCATCTCCGGCGCCAACGACGCCGAGGCCTGGAAGGAGCTGTCCGCCGACAACGGCAAGGCCATGGAGAACGTGGCGCTGCGCAAGCCGCAGGCGCCCGGCTCCACCTTCAAGCTGGTCACCATGGCGGCGGCCATCGAGAACGGGCTGGTCACCAGCATCGACGCGCCGACCGGCACCCCGGACCCGTACACGATCCCGGGCACCAAGACCCTGCTGCCCAGCGAGGCCGGCTCCGCCGCCTGCAACAACGTCTCGGTGCGCACGGCGCTCCGGCTGTCCTGCAACAACGTCTTCGCCGAGCTCGCCTCGAAGCTGGGCCAGGACAAGATGCGCGCGACGGCCGAGAAGCTCGGCTTCAACGCGAATGTCGAGACCCCGGTCACCACGCGGCTGCCGAGCAAGTACCCGTCCAAGAAGATGTCGGTGGACCAGGTCGCGCAGACGGGTATCGGCCAGTTCGACGTGCAGGCCACCCCGCTCCAGATCGCCATGGTCACGGCCGCGATCGAGAACGACGGCAAGCTCGTCGCCCCGCACTCGGTCTCCGAGGTCACCGACTCGGGCGGCACCGTTCTGGAGAGCTTCAAGAACCCCAAGGTCCAGCAGGTCCTGAGCCCGAAGACCGCCGCGATGCTGCGGGACGCCATGAAGACCGTCGCCACCGAGGGCGGCGGCAAGCCCGCGCAGGTCGCGGGCGCCGAGGTCGGCGGCAAGACCGGCACGGCCCAGCGCGGCGTGAAGAACAGCCTTCCCCCGCTGGCCTGGTTCACCTCGTACGGGAAGATGAACAACAAGCAGATCGCGGTCGCCGTGATGATCGAGAACTCGGACACCGACCGGTCCGAGATCGGCGGCGGCCGGCTGGCCGCCCCCATCGCGCAGAAGATGATGGAGGCGTGGCTGAAGAAGTAGCCATGCCCGCCGCGCCCTCGACGCGCCGGGAACCGAACAAGGTTCCCGGCGCGTTTCCCTTCCCATGATCAGGACCGCGCGACCCGCAGACCTCGACGACATCGCCGCCCTCCACACCCGGGCGCGCGCCACCTACTACCGGGGCCGTGTGCCCGAGGAGGCCTATGCCGGCGAGGCCGAGCTCGCGCGGACCCGCGAGGGCTGGTCGCGCGCCGTGGCCCGCGCCGCCGCCGAGGGCGGGGTGCTGTGCGCGGAGGAGGACGGCGAGCTCACCGGCGTCGCCGCCTTCCGCACCGCCGACGGCGAGACCACCCTCACCCAGCTCCACGTCGACCCGGCCCACTGGCGCCGCGGCACCGGCGCCGCCCTCCACGCGGCCTGCCTGGACGCCTGGCGCCGAGCCGGCGTCGACCGCGTCCGCCTGGAGGTCTACGAGCACAACCTGCGCGCCCAGGCCTTCTACGCCCGCCACGGCTGGCTCCCGGACCCCTCCGCGCCCCGCGCCGGCTCCCACCTGACGCTCTGGCTCAGAATCGGGCCCCCGTCCGGGGAATGAGACGCTCCGCAAGGTGGTTGAACGTGAAACCGCCGCGGCTCCCCCGTCGCGGCGGCGCCGTCCCTCGAACCCGGAGAGAAGAAGGAACATGCGCGTCGAGATCTGGAGCGACATCGCCTGCCCCTGGTGCTACATCGGCAAGGCCCGCTTCGCCAAGGGGCTGGCCGCGTTCGCGCACCGCGACGAGGTGGAGGTCGTCTTCCGCTCCTTCGAGCTCGACCCGAACAGCGCCAAGGGCGTCACCGCCCCCGTCCTGGAGATGCTCGCCAGGAAGTACGGCCGCACCCTCGACGAGGCACGCGGCATGGAGGAGCACGTCGCGGCCGCCGCCCGGTCCGAAGGCCTGGACTACCGCACCGAGGGCCGCGACCACGGCAACACCTTCGACATCCACCGGCTGCTGCACCTGGCCGCCGCCCGCGGCCGCCAGGAGGAACTGCTCGACCTGGCGTTCCGCGCCAACTTCGCCGAGGAGCGGTCCGTCTTCGACGCCGAGGTGCTGCTCGCGCTCGCCGTCGAGGCGGGCCTCGACGAGGCCGAGGCCCGCGCCGTCCTCGCCGACGACTCGGCCTACGCGGAGCAGGTGCGGGCCGACGAGCGGGAGGCGGCCGAACTGGGCGCCAACGCCGTGCCGTTCTTCGTCCTCGACCGCCGCTACGGCATCTCCGGCGGCCAGCCGGCCGAGGTGTTCACCCGCGCCCTGGAACAGGCCTGGGCGGGCCGGGAGATCGAGGAGCCGAAGCCCACGGCCGACGCCTGCGACCCGGACGGCGCCTGCGCGGTCCCGCAGGCGTAACGGCCGACGGACCCGGCCCGGCCCTCACGCTCCGGCGGCGGACGACTGCCAGGCCGATTCCGCGGCGGCGACGGCCTCGGCCGGGTCCGCCGACAGGGCCGCGGCCAGGGCCGTCAGGGCGGAGCGGACCGCGGCCGGCGAGGCGTCCGGTCCGTAGTGGTTGACCCGGACCATCTCCCCTGCCAGCGCGCCCCCGCCCGCCGCGAGCGGGGCCGACGGGTCGGCGGCCAGCGCCTTGGCCGCCACCTGCGAGGCCTGCGGCACGCGCAGCGTCGTGGCCACCGGCGCGGCCTCGGCGGCCCGCCCCACGTACGGGGCCAGGCCCAGCGCCACCGCGCCCGCCCGGGTCGCCGCCGCGGCGGCCGCGTGCCGGGCCGTCACCGCGTCCAGGCCCTCGGCCGCGATCCGGTCCAGGCACGCCTCCAGCGCGAGCATCTCCAGCTGCGCCGGGGCGTGCAGCAGCGCCGTGCGGCCGCCGTCGATCCAGCGCTCCTTCCAGTCCAGCAGCGACAGGTACGAGCGGCGCGGCGCCGCCGGGTTCTGCGCGAACCGCTCCCACGCCCGCTCCGAGACCGACACCGCCGAGACCCCGGCCGGGCCGCCCATCGCCTTCTGCGCGCCGATCACGCACAGGTCGACGCCCCACGCGTCCGGCAGCAGCGGCTCCGCGCCCACCGACGCCACCGCGTCCAGCATGAACAGCGCCCCGTGGGCCCGTACCACCTCGCCGATCTCCGCGACCGGGTTGGTGTTGCCGGTCGCCGCCTCCGCGTGCACCAGCGACACGAAATCGATCTCCGGGTGCCCGTCCAGGGCCCGGGCGACCGCCTCGGCGCCCACCGCGGTGTCGAAGGGCACCGCCAGGTCCACCACGCTCGCCCCGCAGTCGCGCAGCCAGTTGCCGAACGTGGTCCCGTACGGGCCCGTGACGATGTTCAGCGCGGTCGAGCCCGGCCGGGCCCCCGAGCGGATGCACCCCTCCAGCGGCAGCAGCGCCTCGCCCTGGGTGATCACCACGTCCTGCCGGGTCCGCAGCAGGTCCGCGACCTGCTGCTCGATCGACGCGAAGCGCTCCGCGGTGAGCGGCGGGAGGTCCAGCAGGGGGTGGGTCACGGGGGTGCTCTCTCTTCGTCCGGGGCTACCCGCCAGAGCCTATCGAGGGCGCACGTACAGTGCGGGCATGACCGATGACGTGCTGCATGTGAAGGGACGTGTGCTCGTCGGACCCGACGACGTGCGCGACGAGCTCTGGGTGGTCGGCGGCCGGATCTCCTACGAGCGCCCGACCGGCGCCCGGGCGACCACGACCGTGTCCGGCTGGGTGCTGCCCGGCCTGGTCGACGCCCACTGCCACGTGGGGCTGGACGCCCACGGCCCGGTCGACGCAGCGACCGCGGAACGGCAGGCCCTCACCGACCGCGCCGCCGGCACCCTGCTCATCCGCGACGCCGGATCCCCTTCCGACACCCGCTGGATCGACGACCGCGAGGACCTCCCGAAGATCATCCGCGCGGGCCGGCACATCGCCCGCACCCGCCGCTACATCCGCAACTACGCCCACGAGATCGAGCCGGCGGACCTCGTCGCGTACGTCGGGCGCGAGGCGCGGCGCGGCGACGGCTGGGTGAAGCTGGTCGGGGACTGGATCGACCGCGACGCGGGCGACCTGACGGCCTGCTGGCCCCGGGCCGAGGTGGAGGCGGCCATCGCCGAGGCGCACCGGCTCGGCGCCCGGGTCACCGCGCACTGCTTCGCCGAGGACTCGCTGCGCGACCTGGTCGAGGCGGGCATCGACTGCATCGAGCACGCCACCGGCCTGACCGAGGACACCATCCCGCTGTTCGCGGAGCGCGGGGTGGCGATCGTCCCGACCCTGGTGAACATCGCGACGTTCCCCAAGCTCGCGGCGGGCGGCGAGGCCAAGTTCCCGCGCTGGTCCGCGCACATGAGGCGACTGTACGAGCGCCGCTACGACACCGTCCGGGCCGCCTGGGACGCGGGCATCGGGGTGTACGTCGGCACGGACGCCGGCGGCTCGCTGCCGCACGGCCTGGTCGCCGACGAGGTCGCGGAGCTGGTGCGGGCCGGGATCCCGCCGCTGGACGCCCTGTCGGCGACGACGTGGGCGGCGCGCGCGTGGCTGGGAAGGCCCGGTCTGACCGAGGGCGCCCCGGCGGACCTCGTCGTCTACGGCACCGACCCGCGGGCCGACGTACGGGCGCTGGCGCAGCCGCTGCGGGTGGTCGTGAACGGCACGGTCAGGGCGTGAGCGGGCCGTTGGCGCGACGGGTTGACGCGCGGGTTGACGCAACGGCCGACGCGGCGTGACGCGGGGGCGTCGGCGGGCGTTGTACCTGCCCGACCGGCACCCGCAGCCACCCACTCCTGTGGCGAAAAAGAACTCCTGTGCCTCCTGAGGACCGAGGATTCGAATACGTGCATGGAAACCACCCGTTGGGGTGAACTCACCTCGGGTGGCTGCCCGTTCACTCTCCGTGCGTAAAAAATTCCCCGGGTAACAGGCCGTCGGCGCGCGATGTCCCCCATTGGCTGCGCGACGGCCCCCAACTCCCCGGGGGTTCCACCACCTTGAACCGCAACTCCTTCCGCATGCCCGCGGCCGCCCTGCTCGCCACGGGAGCGGTCGCCCTGCTCACCGCCCCGCCCGCCCACGCCGCGGGCCCCGCGGCCGCCGCCGGGAGCGAGGGCCGCGCCGGTGCCGTCGTCCTGCGCGCCGGACTGGACGTGGGCCTGCTCAACAAGGCCGTCCACCTCCCGCTGAAGACCACCCTCAACGAGGTCAGCGCCCCGGCGACGGCCGAGAAGACCGCGCTGACGGTGGCCCTGGACGGCGTCGAGGGCGGGCAGCCGGTGAGCGTGCTGCGCGCGGACGTGGCCACTTCCAAGGCCACCGCCGACCGCAGCCGCGCCGCGGCCGAGGCCGACCTCGCCCGCGCCAGGGTGCACGTGCCGGGTCTGCCGGCCCTCTCCCTCATCGAGGTGGAGAAGGTCACCTCCAAGGCGGTGTGCGAGGCCGGCCGGAAGCCCGTCGCCACCGCCAACGTGCTGGGCGCGGTCACCGTCCTCGGCAAGAAGGTCACCCTCTCCGCCGGCGGCCCCACCAAGGTCGAGGTCCCCAAGGTGGGCCTGGTCAGCCTGGAGCTCTCCGGGGCGCAGACCACCTCCACCACCGCCGCGGCGGCCGCGCTGAGGCTGAAGGTGTCCGTGAACCCCCTGGACCTGAACGTGGCGCAGGTCGAGGGCGAGGTCGTCCTCGCCGAGGCGCACTGCGAGTCCCCGGCCGGGCCGCCCGCCTCCCCGAACCCCGCAGGCGGGCCCGACATCAAGCCGCAGACGGGCGCCTCCGGGACCGGGGCCGTCGTCGCCCACGACGGGCCAGGCCTCGCCGAGACCGGCGGCGGTTCGCTCACCCCGTACGTCGCGGGCGGCGCCGTGGCCCTGCTCGGACTCGGCGCGGGCGCCCTCGTCGTGACCCGGCGCGGCCGGGCCTCATAGCGGCCGCCCGGCGGCGGGGGTTCAGCGCGTGGCGTGCACCAGCCCCTGCTTGTCCGCGCCGCGCGACAGCACGGCCTCGCTGACCTGCTGGTCGACGGCGGCGTACTCGGTCCGCTTGGCGGAGCCGAGTCCGCCGTCCGAAGCGGCGCAGGAGGTGCACACGACGCGGAACGGAGCGCCCCGGTCCGAGAACGAGGTCAGGTACTCGGCCTTGGTCACCTCCCAGCGGCCCGGATGCGCCGATGACGGCGTGAACGTGAACCGGGGGATGGACGACATGTTGCCGCGCAGCTTCTCGGACTCGTAGAAGCTCGCGATCTGGTCGCCCATGCCGAAGACCACCCAGGTGCCGTTGATCTTCTCGTACGGCTGCGGCACGTGGTTGTGCGTGCCGACGATGAGGTCGATGTCGGGCAGGCCGTCCGGGCCGCGGGAGGCGGTCAGCGCCTGCGCGAGGTCGCGCTGCTGCTGGTCGGGGGCCGTCTGCCACTCGGTGCCCCAGTGGACGCTCATGACCACCACGTGCGCACCGGCCGCGCGCGCCGCGCGGGCGTCGGCGATGATCCGGTCCTGGTCGATCAGGTTGACGGACCACGGCTTGCCGGACGGGAGCGGGATGCCGTTCGTGCCGTACGTGTAGTCCAGCTGGGCGACCTTCGCGCCGCCGGCGGAGAGCACGGCCGGCGCCTTGGCCTCGTCGGCGCTGCGGGCCGAGCCGACGTGCTTCAGACCGACCCGGTCGAGGTGGTCCAGGGTGCGGACGAGGCCGTCGTAGCCGTCGTCCAGGGTGTGGTTGGAGCCGGTCGAGCAGCTGTCGTAGCCCGCGTCCTTCAGGGCGTCGGCCAGCTGGTGCGGGGCCTTGAAGGCCGGGTATCCGGTGTAGGGGCCGCCGGGCCGGCCGTACGGTATCTCGTGGTGGCATATCGCCAGGTCGGCGGCGGCCACCAGGGGCTTGACGCCCGCGAGTATCTTGCGGAAGTCGTGGCTCTGGCCCCCGGCGCCCTTCGCGTCGTCCGCGGCCTGCTGGATGATCGACGGGTACGGGATGGTGTCGCCCGTCGCCAGGAGCGTGAACGGGCGGGCGTCGGCCGGGGCCGCGGGGCTCGCCTTGCCGGGGGTCGGCTTGGCGGCGAGCCGCTGGTCGGTGGTGGTCTGGGCCGTCTTGGCGGTGGGGAGGACGGCGTACAGTGCGCCGCCGCCCGCCACCGCCAGGGCCGCTGCTGCCGCGGCTATCCTGGCGGCTTTCTTCATGGTGGTCCCCCCTGGGTGTGCTGCCGATGGGGCGATCATCGCGGACGGGGGCGCGGGGCGCCATCCGGAGTCGGCGCCTCCGCCAGGCCTCTCCGCAGGTCAGCGCGCTGCCGCTGCCGCTGCCGCTGTTCCGCTGCGCGGAGCCGTCCCCCACCCCGCCCCTTCCCGAAACCGGGCTCCGCCCGGACCCTCCCCCAGACTCCGTCCGGGGGGACCCCCAGGGCGCTTCGCGCCCGGTGCGCTCAAACGCCGCGCAGGCTGGATATTCCAGCCCCGCCGGCGTTTGAGGCGCAGGGGGTACCCCCAGCGGTAGCGAGCGGCACCGGCGGTCGGGTCGGAGGTGACGAGGGGTCAGGGGGTCGTGAGGGCCAGGGCGTGGTCCAGGGCCTGGAGGAGGCGGCCCGTCGTCGTGCGGTCGCGGACGGCCAGGCGCAGCCAGGAGTCGTCCAACCCGGGGAAGGTGTCCCCGCGGCGCACCGCGAAACCGAGGTTCCGCAGACGGGTGCGGATCTCCGCCGCGTTGTCCAGGCGGATCAGGACGAAGGGGGCTTCCGCAGGGGCTGCCACCCAGATCTCCTCGAACTCCGCCAGCCCGGCGACCAGGTGCTCGCGGTCCACGGCGATCTGCCGCGCCGCGGCCTCCGCCTCCGCCAGCGCCGCAGGCCCGACGCACGCCTCCGCCGCCACCAACGCCGGCGTGGACACCGGCCACAGCGGCTGCGCCGCCTCCAGCCGCGCGATGACCTCCGGCTCCGCGAGCACGTAGCCGATGCGCAGCCCCGCCAGGCCCCACGTCTTCGTCAGGCTCCGCAGCACCACCAGCCCCGGGATGTCGGTCCGCCCGGCCAGGGCCTCCCGCTCCCCCGGGACGGCGTCCATGAACGCCTCGTCCACGACCAGGATCCGGCCCGGCCGGGCCAGCGCGGCCAGCGTCGCCGCCGGGTGCAGGACGGAGGTCGGGTTCGTGGGGTTGCCGACCACCACCAGGTCCGCCTCCTCCGGCACGGCCGCCGGATCCAGCCTGAACCCGTCCGCCGCGCGCAGCACCACCCGCTCCACCCGGTGCCCCGCGTCCCGCAGCGCGGCCTCCGGCTCGGTGAACTGCGGGTGCACCACCGCCGGCCGCTGCGCGCCGAGGGCCCGCGCGATCAGCACGAACGCCTCCGCCGCCCCGGCCGTCAACAGCACCCGCTCGACCGGCAGCCCGTGCCGATCCGCCACCGCCGCGCGAGCCACGCGCCCGTCGGGGTATGCCGAGAGCACGTCGAGCGAAGCCGCGATGCGCTGCTTGAGCCACTCCGGGGGTGTGTGCGCCCGTACGTTGACCGCGAGGTCCACCAGCGTCCCGCCGTCGCCGCGCACCTCCGCGTCGCCGTGGTGGCGCAGGTCGTGCGGCTGGGCCGTCGCCACCGCGCAGGTCGCCGCGACCGACCGCCGCTTCGGTACGAGGAGTTCGCCGCCGGTCGCGAGCGCCGCGGCCTCCGCGACCGAGGGGGTGCCGGCGGCCAGCCGGGCCGCGTCGCAGGGGTGCGGCACGTCGATGCCGGCCAGCTGCTCGGCGGGATAGCTGAGCAGGGGCACGCCGAAACGTTCCGCCGCGCCGGTGATCCCCGCCTCGCAGGCCTTCGACTCCACCGTGGCCAGCGCCTTCACCGCACCCGCGGCCAGTCCGGCCCCGCGCAGCGTCTCCTCGACCAGGGCGCAGACCTCCGCGACCGACACCCCGGCCCGGCCGCCCACGCCGACCACCAGCCGCGTCGCGTAGGCATCCGCCGCCTGCTCGTCCGCCGGGTTCATCGCCCCTCCTCAGTCGTCAATCGTGCGTGGACCGCCGCCCGCGCGCACACGTGCACACGCGGTCGGCAGTCGGTATCCAGGGGCACATGGCCGTGATCGTGGCGCTGGGCGCGTTCCTGATGACCCTGGCGGGCGGGTGGACGGCGCAGCGCGTCACCGACCGCCGCCACCTGGTGCTGGGCCTGGCCGGCGGGCTGATGCTCGGCGTGGTGGGCCTCGACCTGCTGCCGGAGTCGCTGGAGGCGGCGGGCAGGCCGGTGTTCGGCGTGCCGCTCGCCCTGCTGCTGTTCGTGGCCGGGTTCCTCGTCGCGCACGTCGTGGAGCGCCTGCTCGCCGTACGCCAGGCCGCGCACGGCGCCGAGAACGGCGCCCGCGTGCCGCAGGTCGGGCTGACCGCGGCCGCGGCGATGGTCGGCCACAGCGTCGCCGACGGCGTCGCGCTGGGTGCGGCGTTCCAGGTCGGCGGCGGGATGGGGCTGACCGTGGCACTGGCGGTGGTCACGCACGACTTCGCCGACGGGTTCAACACGTACACGCTCACCCGGCTGTACGGCAACGCCCGCCGGCGGGCGCAGCTGATGCTGCTCGCGGACGCCGTCGCCCCGGTGGTGGGGGCGGCGTCCACTGCGCTGTTCACCCTTCCGGAGGAACCGCTCGGGGCGTACCTCGGGTTCTTCGGCGGGGTGCTGCTGTACCTGGCGGCCGCCGAGATCCTGCCCGAGGCGCACCACAGGCACCCCGCCCTGTCCACGCTGCTGTGCACGGTGGGCGGGGTGGCCGGGATCTGGCTCGTGGTGGGCCTGGCGGAGTGAGGCCGCGTGGGTCGATGCCGCGCGGATCGGGGCTGCGGGTGCGCGCGCGGGCGCCGGCGGCGACGGCGTCGGCTTCACCGGTGCGCCGCCGCCGCTGCCGCGAAGCGCCGGGCGACGGAGGGCTCCGCCGCCCAGTGCGTGTGCAGGTAGCTGGCGTGCACGCCCCCCTGGACGAAGCCCTCGACGCGCCGCTCGGGGTGCGTGAACCCCCAGGCGGGGGCCGCGCCGGCGCCCGGCTCGACCACCGTCCGGTGGAACTCGTGCCCGCGCAGCCGGGTTCCGGCCCCCGCGAGGGAGCTGTCCGACACCGCGACGGCCTCGCGGTAGCCGAGGGTCAGGCGCTGCGACATCCGCGCGTCCGCCTCCAGCACCCCGCACATGGGCCTGCCGTCGAGCGAGCGCGCGAGGTACAGCAGCCCCGCACACTCGGCGGCCACCGGCCCGCCCGCCGCGGCGAAGTCCGCGACGGCCTTGCGCAGCGGCTCGTTGGCGGACAGCTCCGGGGCGTACACCTCGGGGAAACCGCCGCCGACGACCAGGCCGGCGGTGCCCTCGGGCAGCGCCTCGTCGCGCAGCGGGTCGAAGGTGACGACCTCGGCTCCGGCGGCGGTGAGCAGCTCCGCGTGTTCGGCGTACGAGAACGTGAACGCGGCCCCGCCCGCGACGGCCACGACGGGCCGGCGGGCCCCCCGGCCGGAGGCCCCGGCCGGGTACGCCGGCACCGGAACCTGAGATTCCGTCAACGCCTGCTCCGCCGACCAGACCGCACCGTCCAGCGGCGGCGCCGACCGGGCCAGCGCCAGCAGCGCCTCCAGGTCGCAGCCGGCCCGGACCTGCTCGGCCAGCGCCGCGACGGCGGCCACCGCGTCCGCCCGCCGCTCCGCCACCGGGACCAGGCCCAGGTGCCGGGACGGCGCCTCGACCTGCGGCGCGCGGCGCAGGACGCCCAGGACCGGCATCCCGGCCTCCTCCAGCGCCTCCCGCAGCATCGCCTCGTGGCGGTCCGAGCCGACCTTGTTCAGGATCACGCCGCCGAGGCGCACCTGTGGGTCGAACGAGGCGAAGCCGTGCACGAGCGCCGCCACCGACCGGGACTGCGAGGAGGCGTCCACCACCAGCACCACCGGCGCCCGCAGCAGCTTCGCGACCTGGGCCGTCGACGCCAGCTCACCGCGCCCCGCGGCCCCGTCGTACAGGCCCATCACGCCCTCGACGACGGCGAGGTCGCAGCCGGCCGCCCCGTGCGCGAACAGCGGACCCACCAGCTCCGGCCCGCACATGAACGCGTCCAGGTTCCGCCCGGGGCGCCCCGTCGCCAGCGCGTGGTAGCCGGGGTCGATGTAGTCCGGCCCGGCCTTGTGCGGGGACACGGCCAGGCCGCGCCCGGCGAAGGCCGCCATCAGGCCCGTCGCGACGGTGGTCTTGCCGCTGCCGGACGAGGGCGCGGCGATGACCAGCCGCGGCACGGCGAGCGGGTGGGGCGGCTTCACCACTCGATGCCCTTCTGGCCCTTCTGGCCGGCGTCCATCGGGTGCTTGACCTTCGTCATCTCGGTGACGAGGTCCGCGAACTCCACCAGCTTCTCCGGCGCGTTGCGGCCCGTGATCACCACGTGCTGGGTGCCGGGGCGGTTGCGGAGCACCTCGATGACCTCGTCGACGTCGATCCAGCCCCAGTGCATCGGGTACGCGAACTCGTCCAGCACGTACAGCCGGTGCGTCTCGGCGGCCAGGTCGCGCTTGACCTGCTCCCACCCCTCCTTGGCCGCCTGCTCGTTGTCGAGCTGCGCGTCGCGCTGGACCCAGGACCAGCCCTCGCCCATCTTGTGCCAGACGACCGTGCCGCCCTCGCCGGAGGCGCCGAGCACCTTCAGCGCGTTCTCCTCGCCGACCTTCCACTTCGCCGACTTGACGAACTGGAACACCCCGATCGGCCAACCCTGGTTCCAGGCGCGCAGCGCCAGGCCGAACGCGGCCGTCGACTTGCCCTTGCCCGGCCCCGTGTGGACGAAGACGAGCGGGCGGTTGCGGCGCTGGCGGGTGGTGAGTCCGTCGTCGGGAACGACGGTCGGCTTTCCCTGCGGCATTACGCGGCCCTCCTGTGGGTGTGCGGTGACGGTGACGCCGGGGACGCCACCGGGGTACGTACGTTCTTCACGAGCCCGGCGAGCGCCTCGGCCCGCAGCCCGTCGAGCGTGACGGCCGGGCCGCCGAGGTCGGCGGCCAGCCGCCCGGCCAGGCCCAGCCGGACGGGGCCGGACTCGCAGTCCACGACCACCGAGGCGGTGCCCTCGGCCGCCAGCAGCCGGGCGCTGCGCGCGGCCAGCTCGCGGGCGTCGCCGCCCGCGCCGCCGGAGCCGGAGCCGGAACCGGAACCGAGGCCGGCGGCCGAGGTGGCGCGGCCGTCGGTGACGACCACGAGCAGCGGCCTGCGGCTCGGGTCCCGCAGCCGCTCGATCCGCAGCACCTCGTGGGCCTTGAGCAGGCCCGCGGCGAGCGGGGTGCGGCCGCCGGTCGGCAGCCGCTCCAGCCGGGCCGCGGCCGCGTCCACCGAGGAGGTGGGCGGCAGCGCGAGCTCGGCGCCCGCGCCGCGGAAGGTGATCAGGCCGACCTTGTCGCGGCGCTGGTAGGCGTCCAGCAGCAGCGACAGCACGGCGCCCTTGACCGCGGCCATGCGCCGGCGGGCGGCCATCGAGCCGGAGGCGTCCACCACGAAGAGGACGAGGTTGCCCTCCCGGCCCTCCCGGGTGGCCTGGCGCAGGTCGTCCTTGCGGACCACCAGGCCGCGGCCGGTGCGGCCGCGCGCCCGCTGGTGCGGCGCGGCCGCCTGCACGGTCGCCGCCAGGTGGAGCTTGGTCAGCTGGCCGCGGGGGCGCTGGGCGCCGGTGGTGCGGCCGTGCGCGGTGCGGGCGCGGGAGCGGCGGCCGGCCGCCCCCTCGCCGAGGCCCGGCACGCTGAGCACCTTCGTGCGGAACGGCTCCGCCGCCCGTACGGCGGCCTGCTCGGGCGCGCCGGCGGCCTGGGCTGTGGGCTGCGGGGCCTCGGCGGGGGCGTCGCCGGGTGCTTCGGCGGGGGCCTCGGCGGGCTCCGGTGCCTGCGGTCCTCCGGGCGCCTGCGGTCCTCCGGGCGCCTGCGGTGCCGGGGCCTCCTCCGGGCCGCCGCCCTGCGGGGGAACCCCGCCGCCGTCGCCGTCGGGGCCGCCGTCGCCGGGGCCGCCGTCGTCCGGACCCTCCGGGTCCGTCTCCGGCTCCTCGTCGGGGAAGCCGTCCAGGATCTCGTCGAGCTTGTCCTCGTCGAGGCCGGGCGCGTCGAACGGGTTGCGCCGGCGCCGGTGGGGGAGCGCCAGCAGGGCGGCCCGGCGCACGTCCTCCTTGCGTACGGAGGTCCGCCCGGCCCAGGCGGCCAGCGCGGTCGCGGTGCGGGCCATCACGATGTCGGCGCGCATGCCGTCCACCTCGAAGCCGGCGCAGGTCGCCGCGATCTGCAGCAGGGCGGTGTCGCCGAGGCGGACCTGCGGCAGCAGGGCCCGGGCGGCCACGACGCGGGCGCGGACCTCCGCCTCGTCACCGGCCCAGCGGCTCGCGAACCCGGCCGGGTCGTCCTCGTACGCGAGCCGGCGGCGCACCACCTCGACGCGCTGCTCGGGCTCGCGGGAGGCCGCGACCTCGACGGTCAGCCCGAACCGGTCGAGCAGCTGCGGGCGCAGCTCGCCCTCCTCGGGGTTCATGGTCCCGACGAGCAGGAAGCGGGCGGCGTGCCGCACGGAGACGCCCTCGCGCTCCACGTACGAGGCGCCCATCGCGGCCGCGTCCAGCAGGAGGTCGATGAGGTGGTCGTGCAGCAGGTTGACCTCGTCGACGTAGAGGATCCCGCGGTGCGCGTCGGCGAGCAGGCCGGGTTCGAAGGCCTTGACCCCCTCGGACAGGGCCCGCTCGATGTCGAGCGCGCCGACGAGGCGGTCCTCGGACGCGCCGACGGGCAGCTCGACCATGCGGGCGGGGCGCGCGGCGCCGGGGCCCGGCTCGTGCGGGCCGTCCGGGCAGGCCGGGTCCGGGGCGGCGGGCGCACAGCTGAACCGGCAGCCGGGCACGACGTCGACCTCCGGCAGGAGGGCCGACAGGGCGCGGACCGCGGTGGACTTGGCCGTGCCCTTCTCGCCGCGCACGAGCACGCCGCCGACCGCCGGGCTCACGGCGTTGAGCAGCAGGGCCAGGCGCAGGTCGTCCTGGCCGACCACGGCGGTGAAAGGGAAGGGGGCGCTGCTCATGTACCGATCGCTCCTTCGAGTGGCTCGTGTCGACGCGCCGGCCGACGCGCGCCCATGGTGCGAGAGTTGGTGCGTGTTCCCCGGTCGTGCGGGGTTGATCCCGGGTGGTCGGCGTACGTGAGGGGGCGGGTGCCGCTGCGCGGAGCCGCTCCCCGGCCCGTCCTTCCCCCGTCCCCCGGAGCCCCGCCCCGGACCCCCCGCCTCACACGCCGGCGGGGCACCTCCAGCCCGCGCGGCGTGTGAGCGCAGTGGCGGGGGCCGGGGGCGCAGGTCCCGGTGTCGGGAAGGGGCGGGGTGGGGGCGGCTGCCCGCAGGGCGGCCCTCACGGGGCACCCGGCGGCAGGAACGGCAGCCCGGCCGGGGCGCCCGTCTCGATGAGGCGGAGCAGCGCGGCCGTGTCCGCGTGCTCCTCGATCAGGTCGCCCAGGAGGTCCAGCTGCTCCTCCCGCAGCGCGCCGAAGGAGGTGTCCGGCGAGGGGACGAAGCGCCGGCCCGCGGCCCGCGCCACCTCCCGCAGGAACGCCCGGCGGAAGCCGTCCGACTCCAGGGAGCCGTGCCAGTGCGTGCCCCACACCGAGCCGACCCGGCAGCCGTCCAGGAAGGGGTCGCCGCCCAGGACCTCCGCCACGCCGTGGTGGATCTCGTAGCCGGCGACCGGCTCGCCCAGTGCCGTGCCCTCGGGCCGCGCCAGGGTCTTCTCGCGCGCGAAGCGGATCCGCACCGGCAGCAGGCCGAGCCCGTCCACCACGCCCGCCTTCGACTCGACCTCGTCCTCGATCCGCTCGCCCAGCGCCTGGAAGCCGCCGCAGATGCCCAGGACCGGGCGTCCTTCCGCGGCCCGCCGCACCAGCGCGTCCGCCAGGCCGCGCTCGCGCAGCCACGCGAGGGCCTTCACCGTGCCGCGGGTCCCCGGCACGACCGCCAGATCGGCGTCCGCCAGCTCCTCCGGCCGGTCCACGAACCGCACGATCACGCCCGGCTCCGCCGCCAGCGCATCGACATCGGTGAAGTTCGACATCAGCGGCACCGCGCACACCGCGACCCGCAGCACGTCCTCGCCGACCGGCGGTGCCACCGCCGACTCGCGCACCGAGCCGCGCAGGGAGACCCTCAGGCCGTCCTCCTCGTCGATGCCCAGCCCGTGCCGGTAGGGCAGCACCCCGTACGTGGCCCGGCCGGTCAGCGACCGCAGCATCTCCATGCCCGGCTCCAGCAGGGAGACGTCCCCGCGGAACTTGTTCACCAGGTAGCCGGCGATCAGGGACTGGTCCTCGGGCGAGAGCAGCGCCGTCGTGCCGAAGAACGACGCGAAGACGCCGCCGCGGTCGATGTCGCCGACCACGACCACCGGGAACCGTGCGGCGCGGGCGATGCCCATGTTCACGATGTCGGTCCGGCGCAGGTTGATCTCGGCCGGACTGCCCGCCCCCTCGCAGATCACGGCGTCATACGTGCCCCGCAGCTGCGCCAGGCAGTCCGTGACGACGCCGAGCAGCTGCTCCTGCCGCCCGCCGTGGTAGCCGCGGGCGCTCATCTCGCCCACCGGCTTGCCCAGCAGCACCACCTGGCTGCTGCGGTCACTGCCGGGCTTGAGCAGGACGGGGTTCATCAGCGCGGTCGGCTCCACGCCGGCGGCCTGGGCCTGCATGGCCTGGGCCCGGCCGATCTCGGCGCCCTCGCGCGTCACGAACGAGTTGAGGGACATGTTCTGCGCCTTGAACGGCGCCACCTTCACGCCCCGGCGGGCCAGCCACCGGCAGATTCCGGCCGTGACCACGCTCTTGCCGGCGTCCGACGTGGTGCCCGCGACGAGGAGTCCCCCCGCCTGCCCCGCCTTCCTGCCGTCCATGGCCGTACCGCCCCCGCTCATGCCCGCCCCTTCCGCGACGACGCCGACGCCGACGACGCCGCCGACCACCGCGACACCGCACACCGCAGTGCCACGCACGCTCCCAGGGCCAGCCACGTCACCCGCTGCGACAGCCGCACGGCCCGTTCGATGTCCGCGACCTCCACCGGCCGCCCCGCCCCGCCGTTGAGCACGGCCCGGTGCTCGACGCGCCCGCCGTACGAGAGGGTGCCGCCC
The DNA here is from genome assembly GCF_040704625.1 of Streptomyces sp. NPDC046866. NCBI lineage: Bacteria > Bacillati > Actinomycetota > Actinomycetes > Kitasatosporales > Streptomycetaceae > Streptomyces > Streptomyces sp. NPDC046866. The sequence continues at coordinate 59,036 of NZ_JBEYXN010000012.1, read as the reverse complement.
AGCCGTACGCCGAGCGCCCCCGCGAAGGAGGCCTCCACCGGCCCGGCGTTGGGGCTCGGGTGGGCGGCGGCGTCGGCGCGCCAGGCCCGTACGGCCCCGCGCCGGTCGGGCCCGGCCACCACGGCGGCCAGGGCCGTGAGCCGGGCGCCGGGCCAGCCGGCGAGGTCGTCGAGGCGGGCGGAGGCCCAGCCGTAGCGCAGGTGGCGGGGGGACTTGTGGCCCACCATCGCGTCGAGGGTGTTGATCGCGCGGAAGGCCAGCAGTCCGGGGACGCCGCCGGCGGCGCCCCACACCAGGGCGCCCACCACCGCGTCGGAGGTGTTCTCGGCGACCGACTCCACGACGGCCCGGGCCATCTGCTGTCCGTCCAGGGCCTGCGGGTCGCGCCCGCACAGGTGCGGCAGCCGCTCGCGGGCGACCTCTTCGTCGCCGGCGGCGAGCGCTCCGCCGATGGCGCGGGCCTCGCGGCCCAGCGAGGTGCCGCCGACGACGGCCCAGGTGGCCGCGGCGGTCAGGGCGATGCGGGCGGCCGCAGGCCGGGAGCGCACGGCGCGGGCGCCCAGCGCGCCGACGGCGGCCGCGCCCCCGGCGCAGACGAGGGTGTGCAGGACGCCGCGGGCGCGGTCGTCGCGCCACAGGGCGCGTTCGACGGCGGCGGCGGCCCGTCCGAAGGCGGCCACGGGGTGTCCCCGGCGCGGATCACCGAGGATCCGGTCGCCGATCAGGCCCACCGTGGCGCCGTACGCGAAGACGCGATCGGCACGCATGGTTGCAGGTATGTCCTCACTCAGGGTCCGCGCCCTGGTTCGACGTGTCCGGCGGCGAGAGTTCCTGGCTCCCGGGCCGCACGCGCCGCGTGCGCCCCGGTGACAGTGGCGGGACCGCGCCGGAATCGCACCGGACTTCCTCTCCATGCCGCCGTATTGGCTCGGGCAGTCCACCACGCACCGCGAAGGCCCGTCAACTCGCCGTTGACCTGCGCTCTGGCGGGCCGCGGGCCGGGGCGCGGGCCGGGGCGCGGCAGCCCGCCGGCAGGGCGCGCGGACACGGCAGAGCTCCCCCCGGAAGGACCGGGGGGAGCTCTGGAGCGCTGCGGCGGCGGACCCCGTACGCGGCGGGGGCCGGGCCGGTCAGCTGACGATCAGGTAGATGCCGTACACCACGGCTGCGGCGACGACCGCGAAGCAGGCGTACGCGCCGCTGCGGGCCAGGGTGGCGGTGCCGCCCTGCTCGGTGGCGGCCTCGTGCTTCGACAGGCCCACCAGGCCCACGGTGAACAGGGCCACGAGGGCGACGGTGGCGGAGAGGCTGACCCCGAAGACGGAGCCGAGGGCTGCCCAGTCGATCTTCATGCTGCGGATTCCTCTGTCGTTCGCGGGGTCAGACCGCGGCGGCCGGGGCCGCAGGGGTCGCAGGGGTCGGGCCGGCCGCCGGGATGGTGGCCTTGAGGTCCTCGTCCGTGACGGCGGCGGTCGTACCGGCGGCAGCGGCGGCGGCCGCGCCCGCGGTCGGCGGGACGGCGACGGCGGCCATGGCCGTGGTGACGACGCCCGGCTCCTCGGCCGGGACCGCGGAGGCGGCGGCCGGCTGCACGTCGTTGACGTTGTGGTGGTCGACGACCTGGCGGCGGGAGACCAGCCAGATGGCCAGGCAGGAGCCGATCAGGAAGACCGTGACGGCGGCGATGCCGAGGTTGCCGGTGCCCATGATCAGCTCGGCGCCCGCGGAGACCAGGGCGGCGGCCGGCAGGGTCAGGCCCCACGCGACGAACATGCGGGTGGCGGTGGACCAGCGGACCACACCGCCCTTGCGGCCCAGGCCCGCGCCCATCACCGCACCGGAGCAGGCGTGGGTGGTGGAGAGGGAGAAGCCGAGGTTGGACGAGGCCAGGATGACGCTCGCGGCCGAGGTCTGGGCGGCGAAGCCCTGCTGCGGCTGGAGGTCGGTCAGGCCGCTGCCCATGGTGCGGATGATGCGCCAGCCGCCCAGGTAGGTGCCGAGCGCGATGGCCGTGCCCGCCGAGACGATGACCCAGACCGGCGGGTTCGCGCCGGACTCCAGGGCGCCGCCGGCGACGAGCGCCAGGGTGATGATGCCCATGGTCTTCTGCGCGTCGTTGGTGCCGTGCGCCAGGGAGACGAGGCCGGCCGAGGCGATCTGGCCCGCGCGGTAGCCCTTGGCGGAGGTCTTCTCGCCGATGCGGCCGCCGAGCTTGTACGTGACGCGCGCGGCCAGCATCGAGGCCGCACCGGCCACGATCGGCGCGGCGACGGCGGGGATGAGCACCTTGGTGACGACGACGCTGCCGTTGACGGCCCCGATGCCGGCGGAGGCGACCGCGGCACCGATCAGGCCGCCCATCAGGGCGTGGGAGGAGCTGGAGGGGAGTCCGACCAGCCAGGTGACCAGGTTCCAGAGGATCGCGCCGACGAGCGCCGCGAAGATCACCTCGGGCTGGATGCCCGTTTCGTTGACGAGGCCCTTGGAGATCGTCTTGGCGACCTCCACGGACATGAACGCGCCGACGAGGTTGAGCACGGCGGACATGGCCACCGCCGTCTTGGGCTTGAGGGCGCCGGTCGAGATGGTGGTCGCCATCGCGTTGGCTGTGTCGTGGAAACCGTTCGTGAAGTCGAACACGAGAGCGGTGATGATCACGATCCCGAGGAGAAGCGTTATGTGCTCCATTTACCCAGGCTTCTGTTTGGCGTCAGTGGCACGCCGACCGTAGGCAACCTGGGTGAACGGAAGATGAACTGACACCGGCGGAGCGATGTACGCATGCGGCCCCGCGGTGGCGCCTTCCTCCCGATTTTGCCCCTGATACCAGGATTAATGCACGTCAAAGGGGGGTGAACCCATCGCTTCGGGCAGTGGCGGAGCGTGACGGACGCCCTCGGCGGCCGCGCAAAAGTGATCCACATCACCTGTTTCGATCATGCGTGCGGCGCCCCTCCTGCGCACCGGCCGCGGACCTCCCGGAGAGGATTCCGCTTGCCGCCCCGGGGCCCGCGGCCGCAGCGCCCCGCCCCCGCGCCGAATGGCCCCCGTGCGCTTCCGCCCCGACACTGGAGCGGTGCGCACCGCCACAGCGACGGCCGCGGCCGTCGCCACCACGCTCCTGGGCGCCGGCGCGGCCGCCGTCGCCGCGGGCCGGTACGCCGCGGACGCCGCCCTGCGGCCCGAGCCGGGGCGCCCGCTGCCCGGCACGCCGCGGCTCAGCGTCCACTCCACCGCCCCCGGCCGGGTCGCGCTGACCCGCTCACTGGCCTCGCTGCGCCCCGGTACGTACGGGCTCGCCGCGCCCGGGGTGCATGCCGTCGTCGGGCCCGTCATCGACGGCGCCGCCCACGATCCGGACACCGTCGTGCGCCGGCTCCTCGCCGTCACCCACGGCAGCCTGGAGCCCGGCACCCGGGTCGTGCTCACCCCCCAGGTCCACCTCGGCGACCCCGGCGCCGCCCTCGGCCTCGACCACGCCGACGTGGACGTACCCGGCGAGCTCGGCGAACTGCCCGCCTGGTTCGTGCCCGGCGCCCGCGACACCTGGGTGATCGCCGTGCACGGGCTCGGCGCCGGCCGCGAGCACCCGATGGTGGTCATGCCCTTCCTCCACCGCCTCCGGCTGCCCGTCCTCGCCCTCGCCTACCGCGGCGACCTCGGCGCCCCCGCCTCGCCGGACGGCCTGGGCCACCTCGGCGAGTCCGAGTGGCGCGACGTGGACGCCGCCATCCGCTACGCCCTGCGCTACGGCGCCCGCCGCGTCGTCCTGCACGGCTGGTCCACCGGCGCCGCCATGGCCCTGCACACCGCCGAGCGCTCCGCCCTCGCCGGCCGGATCAGCGGGCTGGTGCTCGACTCGCCGGTGCTCGACTGGCACACCACCCTGCGCGCCCTCGCCGCCGCCCGCCGCACCCCGGCCGCGCTGATGCCCTTCGCCGTGCGCGCGGCCGAGGGGCGGGCCGGACTGCGGGCCGACCGCAGGGCGCCCGGCGCGGACCCCGGCGTGCTGCGCGTCCCCGTGCTGATCTTCCACGGCCCCGACGACGTGATCGCGCCCTGGGAGCCCTCGCGCCGGCTCGCCGCCGCCCGGCCCGACCTCGTCACCCTGAAGACGGTCCGCGACGCCCCGCACGCGGCGATGTGGAACGCCGACCCGGAGGGTTACGAGGAAGCCCTGCGCCGCTTCCTCACCCCCCTGATGTGAACTGGTGTGAACTCCGTGTGCACACTGGGGCAGGGTATGAGCTACGCCCCGATATGCCCCTTTGGTGACCTCTGATAATGGCCGATTCCGTTTGGGCTTTCGGCCGGTGACGGGCGAGACTTCTTCCGTGACGTCCCGAAAGCCTGATGAGCAGTTGGCTCGCGACTCCAGACTCCGACTCGTCTCGCCGCGCTCGGTCGCCACGGCCCGCAAGGCCGTGACCGCCCGGCGTACCCGACCGGCCTCCCGGCCCCCGGCGGGCACCCCCGCCACGGCCGAACTGGCCGCGCGGGCGCGGGCCTCGCTGGCCGATGCCGTACGCCTCGCCCGGTGGGCCGAGCTCAACCTCGGGGCGGGCGACGGAGGGCGTCCCGCCCCGGCCGGGGCGCTGCCCGCGGTGGACGTCGAACGGGCTGCCGCCGCACTGGGCCTGACGCACGGGCAGGTCCGGGCCGGCTGGGACCGCGCCCGCCTCGCCGGCCTCGTCGAGGTACACGGGGGCCACGCCCGGCCCGGCTGGCGGCTGCGCGCCTGGGACCGCGACGACAGCGCCGTGCTGCGCGGCTGGGTCGCCCTGTTCGACGCCTGGTCGCTGGTCCACCCGGCCCCCGCCGACATCGCCCCCGCGGTCGTCGCCGAGGTGGTCGAGGCGATGCCCCAACTGCTCTCCCTGCTCCAGCTGTCCGCCGGGCCGGTGACCGTGCCGGACCTGCTGGACCTGCTAGGCCAGCGCGTCACCGAACTGCGCGACGAGCGGTGCGAGGTTCCCTACGACGCCCCGGCGCCCGGGACTCCCGCGGCCGCCGCCCCCGCTGACGCCGCGGCAGCCGAAGCCCGGGCCTCCGAAGCCCTGGCGTCCGAAGCGGGGACGTCCGAAGCCGCCGCCGGCGTCCTGGCAGCCGCGGCCCCGGCAGCCGGCGCGCCGCACCGGCCCGCCCCCGTCCCGCTCGCCCGGCTGCTGCGGTGGGCGCTCGGCGGGCTCGCCGCCGTCGACGCCGTCACCCTCGGCCCCGCGCAGGCCTCGCTCACCCCGCTCGGCAGCTGGGCCGTCTGGGTCAAGCTGGAGCAGATCTGCGTGGCCGCACAGAGCCCCGCCGGGAACATCGAGCAGTCCGCCGCCGCCATGCTGCACGGCTGCGCCCGGCTCACGCCCGGCCCCGCCCGTGCCGAGTACCGGGCCTGGCTCGCCGCCCGTCCCGTCGGCCACGCGGTCAGCGAGCTCCTGAACGCCGCCCGCGGAGAGGACGCCCTGCTGCGCGGCCTGGCCTTCGAGGCGCTGCGCGTGGTCGGAGCCCCCGCCGAGCCGGAGGTCCGCGCCGCCGCCCGCGAGCCCGCGCTGCGGCCGTACGCCCTGCTGTGGCTCGCCGAGCACGACGGGGTCGACCCGGACGAGGCGCAGGACGTGCTCACCGCCGAGGAGTCCACCTGGCTCTGGGTGGACACCGCCGCCGCCATCGCCGACCACGGCGAGGCCGAGCTGCTGGCCCGCCACCTCGACTCGGCCGTGCGGACCACCGTCCCGCGGCTGCTGGACGAGGTGCGGGCGGTGGGCCACCCGCGCACCGTGCAGGTCCTGGTCGCGCTGGCCGCCGCCCACCCCGACCCGGCCCTGGCCAAGGCGGTCCGCCGGGCGGCCTTCCAGGTCCACACCGGCGGGTCGTGACGCGCGCGCCGCGGGGTCAGACCTGCGGCGCGTACGTCCCGAAGCTCCAGACGTTGCCCTCCGCGTCCCTGGCCATGTAGTCCCGCGACCCGTAGTCCTGGTCGGTGGGCTCCATCAGGATCTCCACCCCGTGCTCCACCGCCCGGCGGTGGTGCGCGTCCACGTCCTCCACCACCACGTAGACGCCGGCCGGCCCGGCCTGCGCCATGACCGTGTCGAAGACGCCGCCGCGGCCCTTGCTGCCGAGCATCACCGCGCCGCTTCCGTACGCCAGCTCGGCGTGCATCACGGTGCCGTCGCCGGCCTCGTACACCGCGACCCGGGTGAATCCGAACGCCTCCGTCAGCTGCTGGATCGCGGCCTCGGCGTCGCCGTAGAGCAGCGTCGGGAAAACGGACGGATGTCCGGCCATGGCGATCACTCCTTCTCGTGCCGGTCGATGTGACCCGCACCACAGCATGGCAGGCGTCCCCTGCGCCGGGCGGAAGGCGGCCCCGGCCCGCCGGTCAGCGGAAGGTGTCGCACCGCTCCATGTCGCCGGTGCGGTAGCCCTCGTAGAACCACTGCTGCCGCTGCCGGGCCGAGCCGTGCGTCCAGGTCTCCGGGGTGACCCGCCCCTGGAACCTCTCCTGGATCCGGTCGTCGCCGACCGCGGCCGCCGCGTCCAGCCCGTCCCTGATGTCCTGGTCGGTCAGGGCGGTGACCAGGGGCCGGCCCGTCGACTCGGCCGGGGTCCGCGTCGCGTGGCGGGCCCACACCCCGGCGTAGCAGTCGGCCTGCAGCTCGACCTTGACCGCGTCGCTGTCCGCGCCCTGCCGCCCGTCCCGCGCCAGGCCGAGCGTGCCGGTGAGGTTCTGGACGTGGTGCCCGTACTCGTGGGCCACGACGTAGGCCTGGGCGAAGGGGCCGCCGCTCGCACCGAACTTCGTGCGCAGCTCGTCGAAGAACCCGAGGTCCAGGTAGACCTGCCGGTCGGCGGGGCAGTAGAAGGGGCCCACGGCGGCCGTCGCCGTCCCGCACGCGGTGTTGACCCGGTCGGTGAAGAAGACCGTCGACGCCGGGGCGTACCTCCCGCCGCGTCGGGTGAACTCGTCCCTCCAGAAGTCCTGGGTGCTGTTGACCACCGCGACCATCCGGCAGTCCTCCCGCGTGTTCGCGTCACGCCCCTTGCGGCAGCTCTGCGCCACCTCTCCGGCCGAGGAGGCGGCCGTCCGCGGCTCCCGGTTCCCCGACGACAGCCCCAGCTCCTCGGGGCCCACGCCGAAGAACAGCCCCAGCAGCAGGGCGACGAGCCCGGCGATTCCGCCGCCGATCGTCGCCCGCCCGCCCGGTACGCGGCTGCCGCGCACGTCCTCGACCTCGGAGGTGTCCAGATCGGCGTCGTCGTCGAACTGCATGGCCCACCGCCCTCGGATCCGCGTGGCCGCCCCTGCGGCGAGTATCACCCGCCCGCGCCCGGAAAGCCGGTTGCGCGCCCCCGGTAGAATGAATCCCATGGCAAATCTCCTCGCGGATTAGCGGCGTCGAAGCTCGCATCCCGCCCCCTTCCGCCGTTCCGACCCGCCCTGGAGCATTTCCGTGATCACCGCCACCGGCATCGAGCTGCGCGCCGGCGCCCGCATCCTCATCGAGTCCGCCTCCTTCCGCGTCGCCAAGGGCGACCGCATCGGCCTGGTCGGCCGCAACGGAGCGGGCAAGACCACCCTCACCAAGTGCCTCGCGGGCGAGGGCCAGCCCGCCGCCGGCACCATCACCCGGTCGGGAGAGGTCGGCTACCTGCCGCAGGACCCGCGCACCGGCGACCTCGACGTCCTCGCCCGCGACCGGATCCTCTCCGCCCGCGGCCTCGACGTGCTGCTGCGCAAGATGCGCGCCAACGAGGACCGCATCGCCACCGGCTCCGGCGCCACCCGCGAGAAGGCCCTGCGCCAGTACGAGCGCCAGGAGACCGAGTTCCTCACCAAGGGCGGGTACGCCGCCGAGTCCGAGGCGGCGACCATCTCGGCCGCCCTGGGGCTGCCCGACCGCGTCCTCGGCCAGCCGCTGCACACCCTCTCCGGCGGTCAGCGCCGCCGCGTCGAGCTCGCCCGGATCCTGTTCTCGGACGCCGACACCCTGCTCCTCGACGAGCCGACCAACCACCTCGACGCCGACTCGATCGTCTGGCTGCGGGACTACCTGAAGACCTACCGCGGCGGCTTCATCGTGATCTCCCACGACGTCGACCTCGTCGAGACGGTCGTCAACAAGGTCTTCTACCTCGACGCCAACCGCTCGGTCATCGACGTCTACAACATGGGCTGGAAGCTCTACCAGCAGCAGCGCGAGGCCGACGAGAAGCGCCGCAAGCGCGAGCGCCAGAACGCCGAGAAGAAGGCCGCGGCCCTCAACGCCCAGGCCGACAAGATGCGCGCCAAGGCCACCAAGACCGTCGCCGCGCAGAACATGGCCAAGCGCGCCGACCGCCTGCTCGCCGGCCTGGAGGCCGTCCGCGCCCAGGACAAGGTCGCCAAGCTGCGCTTCCCCGACCCGGCGCCCTGCGGCAAGACGCCGCTGACCGCCGAGGGCCTGTCGAAGTCGTACGGCTCCCTGGAGATCTTCACCGACGTCGACCTGGCCATCGACAAGGGCTCCCGCGTGGTCATCCTCGGCCTCAACGGCGCCGGCAAGACCACCCTCCTGCGCCTGCTGTCGGGCACCGAGAAGCCCGACACCGGCTCCGTGACCCCCGGCCACGGCCTCAAGCTCGGCTACTACGCCCAGGAGCACGAGACCCTGGACCCGGAGCGCACCGTCCTGGAGAACATGCGCTCCTCCGCGCCCGACCTGGACCTGGTCGACGTCCGCAAGACGCTGGGCTCCTTCCTGTTCTCCGGTGACGACGTCGACAAGCCGGCCGGGGTCCTCTCCGGCGGCGAGAAGACCCGCCTCGCGCTCGCGACGCTGGTCGTCTCCTCGGCGAACGTGCTGCTCCTGGACGAGCCCACCAACAACCTCGACCCCGCCAGCCGCGAGGAGATCCTGAGCGCGCTGCGCACGTACAAGGGCGCCGTCATCCTCGTCACGCACGACGAGGGCGCGGTCGACGCGCTGGAGCCGGAGCGGATCATCCTGCTCCCCGACGGCGTGGAGGACCTGTGGGGTCCGGACTACCGGGACCTCGTCGCCCTCGCCTGACCGGTTGATCCAGTTCCTTATGGATCATTCGGCTCAGACCCGCTCCATCATCTGAGTGAGACGGTCTGGTACCGCTGCGCTCTGTACGACGGCCCCGGCCGCGCCCGCACGGGCGCGCCGCCGGGGCCTTTCCCGTGCTCTTTCCCGCCCCTGACCTGGAGCTTCCCCGGGGCCGCCGGGAAATGTGACGGACGTCATGTAGCGGAAGGGGAGATTCCGTTCTGCTCGGGCGTCCACGGCCGGGGAAATGCCGTCGTACCGACCTTTGCTGAATGGGTGGCCAGGAAGCCGGGGAGGGGTGATCATGAGAAGTCCAGAGCGCACTTCCCATGAGGAGGCACGGGTGGCCGAGACTCTGAAGAAGGGCAGCCGGGTGACCGGCGCCGCGCGCGACAAGCTCGCGGCAGACCTGAAGAAGAAGTACGACTCCGGTGCAAGTATCCGTGCGCTGGCCGAGGAAACCGGCCGGTCCTACGGATTCGTCCACCGGATGCTCAGCGAGTCCGGAGTCGTGCTGCGCGGTCGCGGTGGCGCGACGCGCGGCAAGAAGGCGGCTTCGGTCTGACCCGACCGGGAACCCCGGGCGTGAGGCCCGGGGCCGGGGCGAAGAGACGTTTGCCCGCCCACACCGCGGTACCTTCGGTGACCCCCGGTCGGCCGTTCGGTCGACCGGGTGGTTACTGTGCAGTCACTTAGGCCGACACCGCGGCCGACTGCACCCGGAGGCACCAGATGGCTCTGCTCGACAAGGACGGCGTACGGCTCACCGTGGACGAAGCCGTCGCCACGGTGACACTGACTAATCCGGCGAAGCGAAACGCCCAGTCCCCCGCGCTCTGGCGGGCGCTGACGGAGGCCGGAAGGTCGTTGCCGGGCACCGTCCGGGTCGTGGTGCTGCGCGGTGAGGGCAAGTCCTTCTCCGCCGGACTCGACCGGCAGGCGTTCACTCCCGAGGGCTTCGAGGGTGAGCCGTCCTTCCTCGACCTGGCGCGCGGATCGGACGAACTGCTGGACTCCACCATCGCCGAGTACCAGGAGGCCTTCACCTGGTGGCGGCGCAATGACATCGTCTCCATCGCCGCCGTGCAGGGCCACGCGATCGGCGCCGGCTTCCAGCTCGCGCTGGCCTGCGACCTCCGCGTGGCCGCGGACGACGTGCAGTTCGCCATGCGCGAGACCAGCCTGGGCCTCGTGCCGGACCTCGCGGGCACCCAGCCGCTGACCTCCCTGGTCGGTTACGCCCGCGCCCTCGAGATCTGTGCCACGGGCCGCTTCGTCCACGCCGGGGAGGCCGAGCGGATCGGCCTGGCCAACCTCGTCGTGCCCGCCGACGAGCTCGACGCGGCGGTCAAGGACCTCACCACCGCGCTCGTGGCCCCGCCGCGCGACGCCGTCATCGAGACCAAGGCGCTGCTCCGCGGCGCCCTGTCCCGTTCGTACGACGACCAGCGCGCCGCGGAGCGTGCCGCGCAGGCCCGCCGCCTGCGCGACCTGGCAGGCCTCTCCGACTGACCCGTCCCCCTGCCGCGGTCCCGCCGGTCCCGTACCCCCGTGACGGGACCGGCGGGGCTGCGGCGCGCCCGCCGGGCCGCCGGGCGGCCGGGTCACGGGAGCAGGAGGGCTTTGCCCGCGATCTCCCGGGCCTCGATCGCGCGATGCGCCTCGGCCGCCTCGGCCAGCGGGAAGGTACGGGTGATCACCGGCCGCAGCCGGCCCGCCGCCGCCTCGTCCAGCGCGAAGGCGGTCAGCCGCCGCGTCTGCTCCGCGCTGAGCTGCACCTCCCGGATCCCGTGCACGGTGATCCCGCGCCGCTCGGCCTCCTGCGAGTTCAGCGGGGTGAAGCCGCCGCTCGGCGCGCCGTGGGCGGAGACCCACCCGCCGTCGCGCACCAGGGCGAACGCGGCCAGGCCCAGTTCACCCCCGACCCCGTCCAGCAGCACGTCCACCGGGCCGCCGACCTCCTCGGTCCAGCCGTCCCGCGTGTAGTCCACCGTCCGGTGCGCGCCCAGGTCCCGGACCAGCGCCAGCTTCCGCTCGCCCCGGGCCGCGCCGATCACCTCGGCGCCGGCCGCCACCGCGAGCTGCACCAGCAGCGTCCCCATCCCGCCGGCCGCGCCCAGGATCAGCACCCGGGAGTCGGCGGTGATCCCGGCCCGTGCGGCGATGCTCGCCGCGGTCACCCCGTCGTGCGCCAGCGCCGCCGCCTGCGCCGGCTCCACGCCCTGCGGGACCGGGACCAGCCGCTCCAGCGGGACCCGGACCAGCTCCGCGTACGTGCCCTGCGTGCCCGCGGCGGCGACCGCCCGGCGCCCCAGCCACCCGGGGTCCACGCCCTCGCCCACCGCCACCACGGTCCCGGCCGCCGCGCCGCCCGGCACGTACGGCGGACGGATGCCGAAGTGCTCGCCCCAGCCGCCGCGGATCTGGGTCTCCACGAAGATCGTGTCCACGGCCTCGGCCCGCAGGACCGCCTCGCCGGCGCCGGGCACCGGATCCGCGGCCTCCACCGGCGCCAGCACCTCGGGACCGCCGTACCCGTCCACGCGTATCGCCCGCATGGGTTCCCCTCTTCCTCGTTCCCCGCCGGCCCTCGGCGGGCCGGCCTTGATCGCGAGGACCAGCCTCCGACCTCGACCTTGGTTGAGGTCAAGGCCGTCAGGGAAAACCGGTCCGGGTCGACCGGCGTAGCCCCGGCGCGTCGGCGCCGGCTCGCGCACGGGTCGGCGCCCCCGCCCCCGCGCCCGGTCCGCTTCCGCCGGTGCCGCTCGGCGCGGCGGATCCCGGCCGCGCTGACGGCCCTCGCGCTGCTCGGGGCGGCGGGCCCGTTCCCGTACGACCTCGCCGCCGTACGGGCCCACCGGCCCGGCATGGCCTGGCGGGGCGAGCTCGCCGACCGGCCGGCCCGGCTCACCCCCGCCGACCCGGAGGTCCGCGCCGCGGCCGGGGTCCTGGTCGCGCCGTCGGGCTGGTGCTGCTGGTCCTGGCGCTGACGCCGGGGCTGCGCGGGATCCTGCCGAAGCGGCCGCCCGAGGCCCGGGCCGGGGCGGGGCCGCGGCCCCGGCGGTCCGGGCCGGGCTCGGCACGGGTGAAGGGGCTGACCTCGAGGCGGTGCTCGCCGTCGGCATCGGTGAACCGGGCCTGGCCCGCCCGCCGCAGCCGCGGGTACGGGTCAGCCGCGCACCGGCCGGCGGGAAGAGGTGAGCGGCGTGCGGCGCTCGCGGCCGTCCCGGCGGATGCGCTGGGGGCCGGGCCGATCCTCGGGCACGCCCGGGCCTCGGCGGGCCTGCCGGGGCTCACGGCCGAGGCCCGCCTGTCGGTGCCCTCCCACCGCGCCCGCCGGGTCACCTGACCCGGCGGGGCGGCGGCAGCGCGCGGCGGCTGCGGCGACCGGCCGTCAGAATCCGCGGCGGAAGCCGCCGTCGACGGGCAGCATGATGCCGGTCAGGTACGAGGCCGCGGGCGAGAGCAGGAAGGCCGCGGCGCGGCCGAACTCCTCGGGGGTGCCGTAGCGCCGCAGCGGGATGTGCGCCTCGTTCGCCGTGCGGGCCGCGGCGGCGTCGCCGGACAGCGCGTCCAGCTCCCGCACCCGGTCGGTGTCGATGCGCGCGGGCAGCAGGCCGAGCACCCGGATGCCGCGCGGCCCGAGCTCCACCGACAGGGACTTCGCGAAGCCCGCCAGGCCCGGCCGCAGGCCGTTGGAGATGGTCAGGCCGGGGATCGGCTCGTGGACCGAGCCCGACAGCACGAAGCCGATGACCCCGCCCTCGCCCAGTTCGGCCGCGGCCGCCCGGGCCAGTCGCACGGCGCCCAGGAACACCGCCTCGAAGGCGTCCGCCCATTGCGCGTCGGTGGTGTCGGCCGCCGAACCCGGCGCCGGCCCGCCGACGCTGATGAGGATGCCGTCGAAGCGGCCGAAGCGTTCCTTCGCCGTGGCGATCAGCCGCTCCGCGGCCCCGGGATCGGCGTTGTCGGCGGCGATGCCGACCGCGTTCGGGCCCAGGGCGGCCGCGGCCTCCTCGGCGCGCGCCGCATCGCGGCCCGTCACCACCAGCTTCGCGCCGTCCGCGGCCAGTTCGCGTGCCGCCGCGAAGCCCAGCCCGCGGGTGGCTCCGGTGACGACGTAGACACGGTCCTTCAGTCCAAGATCCATGCCGGACAACCTACGCGGTCGGCGCCGGCTCCCGCTCGGGGGTTGCGGCAGCGGCGGCCTCGCGGTCGCGCCGCTCGCGCCGTACGAGGACCAGCCAGCCCACCGGCACCGACGCCGCGAACAGCCACCACTGCACGGCGTACGCCATGTGCGGGCCGATCGAGTCGTGGTCGGGATCGGCGATCGCCTCGGGGCCCCCGCTCGCCGGGAGCGGCCCGGTGAGCTCCAGGTAGCCGCCGAGGACGGGCCTGCCGAGGTACTCCGCCGCCTGCGCGCTGTTGATCAGCATCACCTGGCGGTCCGGGAGCCCCTTGCGGTCCTTGATGCCGCTGCCGCCGCTTGTCTCGTCGGCCTTGAGCCGGCCGGTGACGGTGACCTCTCCGGAGGGAGCGGGCGGCACCGGCGGGTAGGCGGTCGGGTCGTCGCCGCCGGGCACCCAGCCGCGGTTGACCAGGACCACCCGGCCGTCGCCCAGCACGAGCGGGGTCACGACGTGGAAGCCGACCTTGTCGTCGTTGGAGGTCCGCATCCGGACGACGACCTCGTGCGCGGAGTCGTACGTGCCGGTGGCGGTGACGGCGCGCCAGTAGTCGGAGCGCGGGACGCGGTGGCCGGGGGAGGTCACCTCGGCGACCGGCGCTGGCTTCGCGCGCAGGTTCGAGGCGATCAGTTCGTTCTGCGCGACCCGGTGCTCGTGGCGGTGGTACTGCCAGAAGCCCAGCCTGACCATCACGGGGATCAGGACGAGGGCGACGAGGGTGAGGGTCACCCACTGCCGGGTCAGCACGAAGCGGTACACGCCCACGACGGTACCCCGAGCCGCGGGGACCCCGGCGGCCGGGTGGCCGTCCGGGGCCGGAGGGCGGGGCGGGGGAAGGGGCCTGGGGAGAGGGACGTCACACCCGGTCGACGATGCCCACCTTCCCCTCCGCCCGGGCGCAGTGCGCCCCGCAGTACCACTGCCCTCCGACCTCCACGCCCTGTCCGATGATCTGGACCCGGCAGTGCTCGCAGATGGGCGCCATGCGGTGGATGGCGCAGGCGAAGCAGTCGAAGACGTGCACCGCGCCCTGCGCGTGCACTTCGAAGGACATGCCGTAATCGTTTCCGCAGACCTCACAACGTGCCATGCGCCACAGGGTGGGACGCGGCGGCGGGCCGGGGAAGCGGGCGCCGGGCGAGTCGCCCGAGGCTCACCCGTCTGCCGCAGCCACGTCCCGCAGGAGCTGGGTGAAGGCGGCCTCGTCGACGACCGGGGTGCCGAAGGACTTCGCCTTGACGGTCTTCGAGGTGGCCGAGTCGGGGTCGTTGGTGACGAGCAGGCTTGTGAGCCGCGACACACTCGTCGCGACGTGCAGCCCCGCCTCGACCGCCCGGTCCTCCAGCAGTTCGCGGTCGATGGAGGTGTCGCCCGAGAAGGCGACCCGCATGCCCTGCTTGAGCGGCTTGCCGTCCTCGAAGCGCCCGGGGTTGGGGTGCGGGCAGGGCGGCCGCTTGCGGGAGGGCCGCCAGCTGCCGCCCCGGTACGAGGCCTGGTGGCCGATGCGCGCCGTGACCGGGGAGTCCGTCCACTCCGTCAGCGGCCGGCACTCCAGCAGCGGCAGCCGCACGCCGCCCTGCGCCGCGGCGTGCAGCGACGGGCGGAAGGCCTCCGCGAGGACGCGGGCGTCGTCGAGGGCGTGGTGCGCGCGCTGCTGGACCACCCCGAAGTGCCGGGCGAGCGACTCCAGCTTGTGGTTGGGCAGCGGCAGGCCGAGCTCCTTCGACAGGGCGATGGTGCACAGCCGCTGGCGGACCGGCGCGGTCTCGGCGGCCCGTGCGTACTCCCGCGCGATCATCTGCCAGTCGAAGATGGCGTTGTGCGCGACCAGGACGCGGTCGGCGAGCCGGGTCGCGAACTCCGCGGCGACGTCCCGGAACAGGGGCGCGTCCTGGAGCATCTCGCTGGTCAACCCGTGGATCCACACCGGTCCCGGATCCCGCTGCGGGTTGACCAGGGTGTACCAGTGGTCCTCCACGTTGCCCTGCGCGTCGAGCCGGTAGACGGCCGCGGACACGATCCGGTCGTCGCGAGCGAGCCCGGTGGTCTCCACGTCGACGACCGCGTATCCCTGGGGATACGCGGCCGGCCACGTCGTCTCTGCGGTCGTACGGTCGTCGAGCATGGTCACAGAGGATATCGGCACCGACTGACACCCCGGCCCCGCCGGGCGGCTCCCCGGCCGCCGCCACCGGTTCACCGCGGGGGCGCCGCGGGTGCCAGCAGGGAGTGCACCAGGGCCCGTACGGAGAGCAGGAAGAGGCGCTCCGGATCGGCCGGCCGGGACAGGGCGCGGGCGAGCGGGGCGTCGTGCGGGGCGGCGGCCGCGTCCCACAGCTCGCTCTCCGCCGGGGACTGGGCGGGGGAGCGCTCGCGCTGGCGCTCGACCAGGACGAAGCCGATGACCTGGAACTGGATCGCCCGGACGGCGTCGGCGGCACGGGTGCCGCGCAGCCCGGCCGCGTGCACCTCCTGGACCAGCGCCTGCTGGGCGGGCAGGAACATCCGGTCGGTCAGGCCGCGTTCGTGCACCATCGCGATCAGGTGCGGGCGCTCGCGCAGGTCTCGGCGCAGGGCGCGGGCGACGGACAGGATCCGCTCGGCGGGGGAGCGGCCGGCCGGCCGGATGGCCTCCATGTCCCGCACGGTCCGCTCCACGAGCGCGTCCAGGAGCTGCTCGCGGTTGCCGACGTGCCAGTAGATCGAGGTGACCGCCGTCCCCAGCTCGGCGGCGAGCCTGCGCATGGTGAGGGCGTCCGGGCCGTGCTGCCTGACCAGCGCGGCGGCGGCCGCCAGGACCGCCTCGCGGGTGAGCGGGCTCTTCGCCATGGGCGTCCTTCCCCGGCCGGGTCTGGTTCGACGAACCGTCAGTTTCCTTCGGTGCGGCCCTCTTTACCCTTCATCGGCGGCGATGTAACTGTGTTACAGAGCCGACCGAAGGGTGGTGCGGAACATGGCACGCGTACGGTACGGAGCGCGCACCGCGGCGCAGATCGCCGCGTCGCGCGAGAAGAGCGCGAACCTCCCCGACATCTGGTCCACCGGAGTCGTGGCCGTCTGGGAGACCGACCCGGACGTGGTGGCGGCCGTCCTGCCGCCACCGCTCAAGCCCGCCGAACGGCCCCTCGTACGGGCCAACATCAGCAAGGTCGAGCTGCCCGGCTACCCGCTCGGCGCCGGCTCGGTGGCCGTCGCCGCCCGGCACGGCGGGGTCGAGGGCTGGTACCCCCTGGTCATGCCGATGACCCACGAGCGCGCCCTGACCGGCGGCCGCGAGGTCTTCGGCGAGCCGAAGAAGCTCGGCGAGGTCACCGTCGAACGCGAGGGTCTGGTGGTCCGGGCCTCCCTCGCCCGGCACGGCATCGCCTTCGTGGAGGTGCGCGGTGCGGTGGACCGCGAGCTCCCGGTGCCCGAGCCGGCGCAGAAGACCGACTTCTACTTCAAGTTCCTGCCCGCCGTCGACGGCTCCGGTTTCGAGAGCGACCCGGTCCTCGTCCACTGCACGCGCAACGAGAAGGTCCGCAGGCTGGAGCACCTCACCGGTGACGTGGTGCTGCGCGAGTCCATGTACGACCCGGTGGCGGACCTGCCCGTACGCCGCCTCGTGGAGCTCACCATCGGCGAGAAGACCACCGACCAGAAGGGCCGCGTCGTCGAACGGGTCAGCGCCGAATCCCTGCTCCCCTTCCTCCACCAGCGCTACGACGATCCGCAGCAGGCCTTCGACGGCCCGCCCGAGGGGAGTGCGTGACATGCGGCTGGAATCCGGACAGGTGGCCGTGATCACCGGCGCCGCCGGCGGCATCGGCCTGGCCATGGCCCGCCGCTTCGCCGCCGAGGGGCTGCGGGTGGCCCTCGCCGACGTCGAGGAGGGCGCCCTGCGCAAGGCCGCCGACGAGTTGGGGGCGGAGGGCGCAGAGGTGCTCGCCCGGACCGTCGACGTCGGCGACCGCGAGTCCGTCGTCTCCCTCGCCGACGCCGTCTACGAGGCGTTCGGCGCGGTCCACGTCCTGTGCAACAACGCGGGCGTCGGCTCGGGCGCCGAGGGCAGGATGTGGGAGCACGAGCCCAACGACTGGAAGTGGGCGTTCTCCGTCAACGTCTGGGGAGTCTTCCACGGCATCCAGGCGTTCGTCCCGCGCATGCTCGCCGGCGGCGCCCCCGGCCACGTGGTCAACACCTCCTCCGGCGACGGCGGCATCGCCCCCCTGCCCACCGCCTCCGTCTACGCCGTCACCAAGGCGGCCGTGGTCACCATGACCGAGTCCCTCTACGCCCACCTCAAGGCGGAGGGCGCGTCCGTCGGCGCGTCCGTCCTCTTCCCCGGACCGCACATGCTGCGCACCGGGCTGTGGGAGTCGCACCGCAACCGCCCCGAGCGCTACGCCAAGCAGCGGCCGCGCAGGACCCCGTACCGCACCCTCGAACAGTACGAGTCCGCCCTGCGCGCGGCCGGACAGGAAGTGCTGTTCACCCCGGTCGAGGAGGTCGCCGAGCACGTCGTCGACGGCATCCGCGCCGACCGCTTCTGGATGCTCCCGGCCAGCGAGCACAGCGACCGTCAGATCCGCGCCCGGGCGCAGTCGATGCTCGACCGCGCCAACCCCGCCTACCTCGAACGCTTCATCCTCGACTGAGGAGGAACACCGTGAGCGCGTACGAAGACCCGTACCTGATCATCTCCTCCGACTGCCACGCCGGACTGCCCACCGAGCAGTACCGGCCCTACCTGGACTCCCGCTTCCACCGCGCCTTCGACGAGTTCCTCGGGCAGCGCGACGCCCGCCGCGCGGAGGCCACCCGGCTAGGCATCCGCAACGAGGCCTTCGCCGAGAAGTGGTTCCACGACAACGAGGAGGGCCTGCGGGGCGGCTGGGACGTCGCCCAGCGCCTGAAGGAGCTCGACGGCGACGGCGTGGCCGCCGAGGTCGTCTTCCCCGACGCGGACGCCGTCGACAGCCAGACCGCGGCCCCCTTCGGCGTGGGCCTCGGCCTCTCCGGGGACCAGGACCCCGAACTCGGCATGGCGGGCGCCCGGGCCCACAACCGCTGGCTCGCCGAGTTCGTCTCCGAACACCCCGCGCGGCACTGCGGGGTCGCCCTGCTGCCGATCACCGGCGAACCCGACCGGGTCGTCGCCGAGATCCACCGGGCCAAGGAGTCCGGGCTCGGCGCCCTGATGATCCCCTCCATGTGGGTGGACCAGGCGCCCTACCACGACCGCCGCTACGACCCCGTGTGGGCGGCGGCCGCCGAGACCGCGATGCCGATCGTCACCCACTCGGGGGCCGCGCCCCGCCACGAGTACGGCGACCACCTCGGCATCTACGTCTCCGAGGTCACCTGGTGGCCGGCCCGGCCCCTGTGGTTCCTGCTCTGGTCCGGGGTCTTCGAGCGGCACCCCGGGCTGAAGTTCGGTGTGGCCGAATCCGGCTGCTGGTGGCTCCCCAACCAGCTCTGGTTCATGGACCGGCTCTACCTCGGCGCGCACGGCGGAAAGAAGCTGTCGCCGTTCGCCGAGCTCAAGCGGCCGCCGAGCGAGTACCTCGACCGCCAGGTGTTCGTCTGCGCCACCAACACCAAGCGGCGCGAACTCGCCCAGCGCTACGAGATCGGCGTGGACAACATCCTGTGGGGCTCGGACTTCCCGCACCCCGAGGGCACCTGGCCCGACACGCGCAACTGGCTGGCCAAGACCTTCCACGACATCCCGGTGGCGGAAACCCGCCGGATGCTGGGCCTGGCCGCGGCGGAGGTCTTCGGCTTCGACACGGCGGAGCTGGCGCCGCTCGCCCGCCGCATCGGCCCCACCCCGGCGGAGCTCGGCCAGTCGCCCGACCAGGCCGCCGTGGAGGCCTCCTGGGCCCGCTCGCGGGAGGTGGGCCGGCACTGGCTGACCGATCACGACTTCCCGGTCCTGGGGGTGGAGGCGTGAGCGACCCGGCCGCGGACCGCTACACGGTCGTCTCGGCGGACTGCCACGCGGGCGCCGACCTCCTCGACTACAGGCCGTACCTGGCGAAGAAGCACCACGACGACTTCGACGCCTGGGCGGCCGCGTACGTCAACCCGTACGAGGACCTCCTCGCCGACACCGCCGACCGCAACTGGAACTCCGACCGCCGCCTCGCCGAGCTGGAGGCCGACGGCATCGTGGCGGAGGTCGTCTTCCCGAACACCATCCCGCCCTTCTTCCCCAACGCCTCGCTGATGGCGCAGCCGCCCACCCGCGCCGAGTACGAGCAGCGCTGGGCCGGGCTGCAGGCGCACAACCGCTGGCTCGCCGACTTCTGCGCGCAGGCGCCGGGCCGGCGGGCCGGGGTCGCGCAGATCCTCCTCAACGACGTGGACGCGGCGGTCGCGGAGATCCGCCGCACCCGCGAGGCGGGTCTGACCGGCGGCATCCTGCTGCCCGGGGTCCCGCCCGGCTCGGCGGTCCCGGAGCTGTACTCCGAGGCGTACGACCCGATCTGGGCGGTCTGCGACGAACTGGACGTCCCGGTCAACCACCACGGCGGCTCCGCCTCCCCGCCGCTGGGACCGGAACCCGCGGCGCGGGCGGTCTTCATGGTGGAGACGACCTGGTTCTCCCACCGGGCCCTGTGGCACCTGGTCTTCGGCGGCGCCTTCCGCCGCCACCCCGGGCTGAAGCTGGTGCTGACCGAGCAGGGCTCGGGCTGGATCCCGGGCGTGCTCGACATGCTGGACTACTACCACGGGCGCCTGGTCTCCGCCGCGACCGGGGCGGCCACGGCGGAGTCCAAGTTCGGCGCGGGACTCGCGGAGGCCATGGGCAAGGGGCCGAGCGAGGTCTGGCGGGACAACTGCTTCGTGGGCGCGAGCTTCATGCGGCCGCACGAGGTCCCGCTGCGGGAGCGGATCGGCCTCGACAAGATCATGTGGGGCAGCGACTACCCCCACGACGAGGGCACCGCCCCGTACTCCCGCGAGGGTCTGCGCATCGCGTACGCGGGCCTGCCGAGGGAGGAGGTCGCGGCGATGGTCGGCGGCAACGCCGCCCGGGTGTACGGCTTCGACCTGGCGCTGCTGGATGCGGTGGCGGCGAAGCACGGGCCGCTGGTCGCGGAGATCGCCGAACCCCTGACGTCCGTCCCACCGGACGCCACCAGCCCGGCCTTCGCCCGCGGGGGCTCGGTCCGGGTCTGGTGACGCTGGGCTCCGCCGGGCGGGTCACGCGTGAAACGTGATCCGCTCCGGCGGGAACAGCTCGGCGCCGAGCACGCTCGTGTCCGGGTACACGTGGACGGTCAGCTCGGGCAGCTGCGCGAGGGAGCTGAGATCCACCGTGCCGCACGCGCTGAACGAGAGGGTGGTCAGCCCCGTCAGCTCCCTCAGCGCCCCCACCCCGGCGGTGAACCGGCAATCGGCGAAGAAGAGGTTGCTCAGCCGGGGGAACCGCAGCAGGTCCTCGGCGCTGAAGACGTGGTGGTGGAGGAGCTGGAACGAGGTCAGGTCCGGCGGTTGGACCATCGCACGCAGCTCTTCGGCCTGCCGACTCCCCGCGAGGCTCAAGTAGAAGAGGCCGGGCCAGCGCTCCAGGCCGTCCAGGGACAGGTCCTCCGCCCCCTCGTAGAGCCACAGGCTGGTGAGTTGCTGCCCTCCCGGAAGCTCGCCCACTGAGCGGTGGCCGCCCGTGGTGGCCAGGCCAAGCGAGACCAGCTCCGGCAGATGCTCCAGGACCCCCAGGCTCACTCGGTGGCTGCCGAACGTGAACAGGTTCTTCAGCGGCAGCTCCGCCAGCGGGCCCAGGTCCGACAACGCAGTGCAGTTCGTCAGGCCGATGTGCTCCAGATCCCGGCGGCCGGACAGAGGCCCGAGATCGGTCAGATCGGGCGAGTCGAGCACGTACAGCATCCGCAGGCCGCGGCGGGCGGCGACCTCGGGCGGCACCCGGCGGATGTCGTACAGCCGCAGGCAGTCGAACTGCGGGAGCGAGGCCAGGCAGTCCAGCTGTGATTGGGTCCGCAGGGTCAGCACCCCGCTGCCCAGCGAGGCGCCGGCGAGCACGGCATCGGCGTACTCGACGGCCTTGAACCGGCCCCAGGAATCGTCCAATTCCATGGTGACCTTGGGGCGTACATCCTGACGGAACCGGCGGATCACGGCCAGCGCCCGCTCTCCCCCGACTAAGGCCGCCGTGCGGATCGTGGCCGCCGCCTCCGGTTCGCCCAGGTCGTCGGCCAACGTCGGCAGGAGTTCCAGGACCAGTTCACCGGCCCGGGCCAGCTCCTCCGCCCTGTCCGGGCTGCGCGGCGGCAGGAGTTCGGCCGTGCGGGACTGGATCTCGCGGCGCAGGGCAGGGTCCAGTTCGGGGGCGTGTTCCAGGCAGGCCGCGGCCAGGAGGACCAGGCGGCTGCGGACGCCCTTGACCTTGTCGGCGCGGCGCAGCAGACCCCGCAGGATGCGGATCCGCTCGTCCGGGCGGGCGTGGCCGACGGCCATGCGGACCACGTCGTCCCAGGTGTCGTCGTGCGCGTTCTTCACCAGCACGCCGAAGTCCCGCGACTCCACCGCCGCCTTGGCGCCCAGGTAGTCCTGGAAGGTGCGGTGGACGAAGTCCACCGAGCCCTTCACCGGCTCCCGCAGCAGCCCGCTGCGGATCAGCAGGTGTGCGAAGACCTGCTCCGCACCGCCCTGTTCCCGGACCTGCGGCATCGCGTCGAGCCACTCGGCCACCAGCTCGACGGCCTCGTCGCGCCCCGCCTCCACCTGCCCGTTGCGGATCAGCCAGTACGCGAACCGCTGGAGCAACAGGATCTGCTCGTCGCGGGTCAGGTAGACCCCCTCGACCCCGGCGATCTCCCGCTCGGTGTCGCGCCGCACCAGCAGCATGTCCAGGGCCGCGTCGTACAGCTCCTTGCGGGCCCGCGGCAGCTGCATGCGCCGGTCCCGGTTCAGGGCGCAGAGGAGCGCGCACATCAGCGGGTTGGTGGCCAGCCGGCCCAGGTCGCGGCGCGCGGTCACCGCCTCCAGCAGCGAGGCCTCGTACGCGTCGAGGTCCTCGCCCGGGCACTCCGCCCCGGCGGCCCGGTGCCAGTGCGCGATGAACGCCGCCACGTCCCCCCGCTCCATCGGCAGCAGCGCGTGCGGGGTGAACCCCTGCCCGGCGAGCCAGTCCTCCGGGACGGCCGAGGGCCGGGTGGTCACCACGTACCGGGCCTTGGGGAAGGCGGAGACCAGCGAGCGCAGCCAGGTCTCCGTACGGGTGCGCAGCCGCTGCGGGACCTCGTCGACCCCGTCGACCAGGACCAGCGCCCGCCCGCTCAGCATGAGGTCCTCGACCCAGCCGGCGGGGGCCGACAGCGGTACGCCCGAGGCCCTGAGGAAGTCCTCGGGCAGCGGCAGGTGCTCGGCGGTGGTGAAGGCGCGCAGCCGCAGCACGAACGGCACGCAGGTGCTCCAGGGCCCGGCGGACTGCCGGGCCGCGTTCAGGGCGAGCCACTGCACGAGGGTGCTCTTGCCCGAGCCCGCCGGGCCGCGCAGCAGGACCCGGTCCGCCGCGCCGAGCGCCTGCTCCGCCTTGACGGTGGTCCGGTGCAGGCCGGGCTCGCCGGGCAGCAGCTGCTGCTGCTCCCCGCTGACCGCGAGGCTGATGTACGCGAGGTCCAGCGGCCATTCCTCCCGGGCCCGCCCGGTGGTCAGCCCGTACAACTGGAGCCGCCCGTGCGCCTCGGCGAGGTAGCGGGCGTACCGTTCCTCGAAGGCGTGCGCCGCCCCGCTGCGCTCCTCGCCGAGGCGGTCCACGGCCCGCGCCAACGCGCCGGTCCGGCGGACGAGTTCCACGTCGGCCCGGGCCCCGAAACCCGGCAGCGTGGTCAGGTACTCCACCGCATGGACGCACGCCAGCCGTATCAGGTCGCGGCAGACGGCCTCGGCCGCCGCACTCAGGCCCGCCGCGGGCGGCACGGGCAGGGCGGCCGCCAGGGCCGCCGGGTCCAGATCGGCCGCGAACAGGGCGTCGGCGCCGGTCTTCCCGCGGCCCAGCCCGGCGAAGGCGTCGGCGACCGCGTCCAGCGCGGCCAGCCGCTCGTGCTCCGGCAGCCCGGCCGAGGCGGGGCCCAGCCGCTGCGCCAAGCCCTCGGCGAGCCGCCGCAGTTCGGGCCCGCCGAGCTGCGCCGGGCGGCGCCAGCGCTGTGCCGGGCGCACCGGCTCGTCCGTGAGTCCGGCGCCGGGCACCTGCCCGAGGCGCGACCTCAGCAGCGACCCCGCCGCCGCGCTCGCCGCCCGTAAGACCGCCGTTTCGAAGCCCGTCATCCCCCGCCCTTCCGTCGGCTCCTCCCGGCCTGGGACCCTACCGCGCGAACCGCCGGTAACCCTGATGGATACCGATCGGTAACAACCTCTAGCGGCGCCCCCGGAGCCGCCTCTATGGTGCGGGCATGCCGAACCTGCCCGATGTCGTGCTGTGGTCGATACCCGCCTTCGTCCTGCTCACCGTGATCGAGGTGGTGAGCTACCGGATCCATCCCGACGAGGACGCCGCCGGGTACGAGGCCAAGGACGCCGCCACCAGCCTCGCCATGGGCATCGGCAGCATCTTCTTCGACTTCCTCTGGAAGATCCCCGTCGTCGCCATCTACACCGCGGTCTACGAACTGACCCCGCTGCGGGTGCCGTTCCTGTGGTGGACCTTCCTGCTCATGCTGTTCGCCCAGGACTTCTTCTACTACTGGCAGCACCGCGGCCACCACGTCATCCGGATCCTGTGGGCCTGCCACGTCGTCCACCACAGCAGCCGGAAGTTCAACCTCACCACCGCCCTGCGCCAGCCGTGGACCAGCGCCACCTCCTGGCCGTTCTACCTGCCGATGATCGCCCTCGGCGTCCACCCGGCGGCCGTCGCCTTCTGCTACTCGGTCAACCTCCTGTACCAGTTCTGGATCCACACCGAGCGCATCGACAAGCTGCCCCGCCCGGTCGAGTACGTCTTCAACACCCCCTCCCACCACCGCGTCCACCACGCCTCCCAGGGCGGCTACCTGGACCGGAACTTCGGCGGCATCCTGATCATCTGGGACCGGATGTTCGGCTCCTGGGTCGGCGAGGAGGAGCGGCCCGTCTTCGGGCTCACGAAGAACATCAGCACCTACAACCCGCTGCGCGTCGCCACCCACGAGTACGCCGCCATCGCCCGCGACGTCCGCGCGGCCGCCACCTGGCGCGAGCGCGCGGGCCGCGTCTTCCGCGGCCCCGGCTGGAGCCCCGCGCCCGCCGCCGCAGCCGGTGACGCCGGCACGGCCGCCGGCGCCGCACCCACGGGCACGGCGGAGCGCGCCGCATGAGCGCCGCGGCGGGCGGCGACCGGCCCCGCCGGCGTGCAGGGCGCGGCAGTCCGGGGGCCGGGCCTGCGGCCCCCGCCGCCCTGCGCCCTGCGGCCCCGGCCGGAGGTGCTGCCCCGCGTGCCGCGGCCCCGGCCGGCGACGCCGCCCGGCGCGAGCGCATCGGCCGCCTCGCGCTCGGCGCCTTCGCCGCGGCCACCGCCGCCGACCTCGCCGCGCTGCTCGCCGGCTGGCACCCCGGGCACGTCCTCGCCAAGCCGCTGCTGATGCCGCTGCTCGTCGCGTACGTCCTCACCCGCCCCGGCGCCCCGCGGCTGCTGGTGGCGGCCCTGCTCTTCGGCTGGGGCGGGGACCTGGCCCTGCTCTTCGACGCCGAGCCCGCCTTCCTGGTCGGCATGGGCTCCTTCGCCGCCGGGCACGTGTGCTACCTGCTGCTCTTCGCCCGGCGCAGGACCGGTCCCGGGCTCGGTGCCGCGTACGCCGCCGCCCTCCTCGGCACCGTCGGCCTGCTGTGGGCCGACCTCCCGGCGGCCCTGCGGATCCCCGTCGCCTGCTACAGCCTGCTGCTGACGGCCATGGCCTACCGCTCCAGCGCCCTCGGGCTGCGGGCCGGGCTCGGCGGGGCGCTCTTCCTGCTCTCCGACTCGCTGATCGCCACCGGGGTCGCCTCGTGGCCGCAGCCGCCCCGCCCCGACTTCTGGATCATGGCGACCTATGCGGCGGCCCAGTACCTGCTGGCCGACGGGGCACTCGCCGCAAGGGCGTACCGTAGGGAGGTCGACCCGGCACGACCTGCCGGTACAGAAATCCCGACCTGACCCCGGAGGGCTGCACCACCATGCGCGCCACCGTCATCCACGCCCCGCACGACATACGCGTGGAGGAGGTGCCCGACGCTGCGATCCAGCGCCCCGAGGACGCCGTCGTCCGCGTGCTGCGTGCCTGCATCTGCGGCAGCGACCTGTGGGCCTACCGCGGCGAGGCCGCACGCAAGCCCGGCCAGCGCATCGGCCACGAGTTCCTCGGCATCGTCGAGGAGACCGGCTCCGCCGTCTCCGGCCTGAAGGCCGGCGACCTGGTCGTGGCCCCCTTCGTCTGGTCCGACGGCACCTGCGACTTCTGCTCCGAGGGGCTGTACACCTCCTGCGTGCACGGCGGCTTCTGGGGCTCGGTCGGCCACGACGGAGGCCAGGGCGAGGCCGTCCGCGTCCCGTACGCCGACGGCACCCTCGTCAAGCTGCCCGCCGAGGCGGCCTCCGACGACTACCTGCTGACCGGTCTGCTGGCCCTGTCCGACGTCCTCGGCACCGGCCACCACGCGGCGCTCGGCGCCGGCGTGCGCAAGGGCTCCACCGTGGCCGTGGTCGGCGACGGCGCGGTCGGCCTGTGCGGCGTGCTCGCCGCCCAGCGGCTCGGAGCCGAGCGGATCATCGCCCTGGGCCGGCACAGCGCCCGTACGGACATAGCCAAGCGCTTCGGCGCCACCGACGTGGTCGCCGAGCGCGGCGAGGCCGCGGAGGCCGCCGTGCGCGAGCTCACCGGCGGGCAGGGCGCGCACTGCGTGATCGAGGCGGTCGGCACGGAGCAGGCCATGCGCACCGCCGTGCGGATCGCCCGCGACGGCGGCACCATCGGCTACGTCGGCGTCCCGCACGGCAGCGCCACCGGCATCGACCTCGACGCGATGTTCGACCGCAACATCAGCCTGCGCGGCGGCGTGGCGCCGGTGCGCGCGTACATCCCGGAGCTGCTGGAGGACGTGCTGAGCGGCGCGATCGACCCGGCGCCCGTCTTCGACCGGGCGGTCTCCCTGGACGAGGTCCCGGACGGCTACCGCGCGATGGACGACCGCAGCGCCCTGAAGGTGATCATCACCCCCTGACGCCCGGGTGAACGGCCGGAGGGGCCGGCCGGGGAGGAATCCCCGGCCGGCCCCTCGGTGCGTTCGCCGTGGAAGGGTTACTTGACGGCCTTCAGCGCGTCCACGATGCCGTAGCCGTAGTAGCCCGTCTGGCCCCACTTGCTCTGGCAGGTGGTGGCGTCGATCAGCTTGCCGGTGGCGTCGTACACCTGCGTCGGGCAGGTCGCCTTGGTGGCCTGCTCCTTCAGCATCCGCTGGAGCTGCGCCGGCGTGGCCTTCGGGTGGGCGCTCTTGAGCAGCGCCGCGACGCCCGAGACGTGCGGGGCGGCCATCGAGGTGCCCTGCTTGTAGCCCCAGCCGCCGCCCGGGAGGGTGGAGAGCACGCGGCCGTTGGCGTCCGGGGTGGCAGGGACCTGCCACTTGTCGCCGCCGGGGCCGGCCACGTCGACGACGCCGAGGCCGTAGCTGGAGTAGTACGAGCGGAAGCCCTTGTCACCGGTGGCGGAGACCGTGACGACGCCCGGCAGCTGCGTCGGCAGGTCCAGGCACTCGTGCGGGTTGATGGTGCGCGTCACCGGGGTGCCGTCGTCGGGGCTGGTGGTGTCCTCGATGGAGTCCGCCGACAGGTCCCAGTTGGAGTTGCCGGCCGAGGCCACGTTGAGGGTGCCCTTGCGCTCCGCGTAGCGGGTCGCCCGGGTTATCGCCTCGACGAGGGCCTTCTGGTCGTCGTCGTTCTTGCAGTTGAAGTACCACGGGTCGACGTAGTAGCTGTTGTTCGTCACGTCGATGCCGTGCTCGGCGGCGAAGACGAAGCCGCAGACGACCGCCTCGGTGAAGAAGAGGCTGGTGCCCGGCTCGCTCACCTTGACGGCGGCGAGCTTCACGCCCGGCGCGACGCCCGAGACGCCGATGCCGTTGCGGGCGGCTGCGATGGTGCCGGCCACGTGCGTGCCGTGGTCGCTGCCGTCCGCGTACGGGCGCCAGGCGCCCGCGGAGGTGTCCGCGACGCCGCCGACGCAGTTCGCCGACTTGTCCGCGGCGAAGTTCGGTGCGAGATCCGGGTGGGTGTCGTCGACACCCGTGTCGATGACGCCCACCGTCACGTCCGGGCTGCCATCGTTGATCTTGTGAGCCTCGTCGGCCTTGATCGCCCGCAGGTCCCACTGGTTGGGCTCCAGCGGCTCCTGCCCCTCCGTGGCCAGCGCCGCGGCCTTGGCGGCGTCCGCCGCGCCGAGCTTCTGGGTGGTGCCCTCGTCGGTGGTCTGCACCGTCTTCAGGGGCGCCGTCCGGGTGGCGCCGACCGACACGAAGAGGTTGCGCTGCGCCCGCAGGGTCTTGGCGAACTCGGGGTTCTGGGAGTGCGCGACGACCACGCCGATCTGGTCGTAGGCCGTCACCACCGTGCCGCCCGCGGCCTCGATGGCCTCCTTCGCCTGCTTCGCCGTGCCGTACGCGGTCAGGTTCGCCACGTACGACAGCTTCGGGCCGGTGGTGTCGGGCTTGGCGGCCGTCGCACCCGCCGTGGTGCCCACCGGTGCGGCCGAGGCCGCGACGGAGGGCAGGAAGGCGAGGGAGGCGGTGAGCGCCAGGCCGACCGGTACGGCGAGGCGCCGGCGGCCGGATCCCAGATGAGCCATGGGTTCTCCACATCATCCGTGAAAAAGTCGTCCGCGCGCGGTCGCGCAGGACGACGGGTTCATGACACGCGAACCTAGCGCTGACGTTCGCCTTTGCGCCATGAGTTCGAGAAATCAGTTCCCAAAGAATCCACGGGTGGTGAACCGTCCGGGCGTGCCGGCCGTGCCCTTCTCAGGGGGACCGGCGCGCCGTTCCCCCACACGGAGGTTGATTTGTCCGTCCCCACCGCATCCGCGTCACAAGGAGAGCCCCCCGTGACCACCCAAGCAGCGCCGCCGCCGGGCAGCGCGGGAACGCCCACGGCAAGCCCCACGGCCGAACAGTTCGAAGCCGTCCAGCACAGCCCCGAGTTCGCCGCGCTGCGCCGCTCGCACCGCGCCTTCGCCTTCCCGCTCACGGTGGCCTTCATCGCCTGGTACCTGCTGTACGTGCTGCTGTCCAACTACGCCGGCGGCTTCATGGGGACCAAGCTGTTCGGCAACATCAACGTCGCCCTCGTCCTCGGCCTCGGCCAGTTCGCCACGACGTTCCTCATCGCCTGGCTCTACTCGCGCCACGCCGCCGCGAAGCTCGACCCGCAGGCCGCGGCGATCAAGGAGCGGATGGAGGCCGAGGCATGAGCGCTGCCCTCCACGCCACCACCACGGCCGCCGGCGCCACCGAGCACCGGCCGCTGATCATCACCCTGTTCGGGCTGTTCGTCGTCGCCACCCTGATCATCACCATCTGGGCCGGCCGCCAGACCCGGGACGCCGCCGACTTCTACGCGGGCGGCCGCCAGTTCACCGGCTTCCAGAACGGCCTGGCCATCTCCGGCGACTACATGTCCGCCGCGTCCTTCCTCGGCATCGCCGGCGCCATCGCGCTCTTCGGCTACGACGGCTTCCTGTACTCCATCGGCTTCCTCGTCGCCTGGCTCGTGGCCCTGCTGCTGGTCGCCGAGCCGCTGCGCAACTCCGGCCGCTACACGATGGGCGACGTGCTCGCGTTCCGGATGCGCCAGCGCCCGGTCCGCACCGCCGCCGGCACCTCCACCATCGTGGTCTCGATCTTCTACCTGCTCGCCCAGATGGCCGGCGCCGGCGTCCTCGTCTCGCTGCTGCTCGGCATCACCAGCGACGGCGGCAAGGTCGCCGTGGTCGCCCTGGTCGGCGTACTGATGATCGTCTACGTGACCATCGGCGGCATGAAGGGCACCACCTGGGTCCAGATGATCAAGGCGGTGCTGCTCATCGCGGGCGCCCTGCTGATCACCTTCCTGGTCCTGCTGAAGTTCAACTTCAACATCTCGGACCTGCTCGGCAAGGCCGCAGAGAACAGCGGCCAGGGCGCCAAGTTCCTCGAACCCGGCCTGAAGTACGGCAAGGACTCCACCACCAAGCTGGACTTCATCTCCCTCGGGCTCGCCCTGGTGCTGGGCACCGCCGGACTGCCGCACATCCTGATCCGCTTCTACACGGTTCCCACCGCCAAGGCCGCCCGCAAGTCCGTCAACTGGGCCATCGGCATCATCGGCGCCTTCTACCTGATGACCATCGCCCTCGGCTTCGGCGCCGCCGCCCTGCTCAAGCGGACCGACATCATCGCCTCCAACAAGGCCGGCAACACCGCCGCCCCGCTCGTCGCCCAGGAGCTCGGCGGCGGAGCCGGCTCCACCGGCGGCGCGATCCTGCTCGCCGTGATCTCGGCCGTGGCCTTCGCCACCATCCTCGCCGTGGTCGCCGGGCTCACCCTCGCCTCCTCCTCGTCCTTCGCCCACGACCTGTACGTGAACGTGATCCGCAAGGGCAACGCCACCGAGGAGGAGGAGGTCCGGGCCGCCCGCTGGTCCACCGTGGTCATCGGCGCCGTCGCCATCGGCCTCGGCGCCCTCGCACGCGACCTCAACGTCGCCGGCCTGGTCGCGCTCGCCTTCGCCGTCGCCGCCTCCGCCAACCTGCCGACGATCCTCTACAGCCTCTTCTGGAAGCGGTTCACCACCCGGGGCGCCCTGTGGTCGATCTACGGAGGCCTGGTCTCCTCGGTCGTGCTGGTCCTCTTCTCCCCGGTCGTCTCCGGCAAGGCCACCTCGATGTTCAAGGAGGCCGACTTCTACTGGTTCCCGCTGGAGAACCCGGGCATCGTCTCCATCCCGCTCGGCTTCCTGCTGGGCTGGCTGGGCACCGTGCTCTCCAAGGAGGAGGCCGACCCCGCGAAGTTCGCGGAGTTGGAGGTCCGCTCCCTCACCGGCACGGGCGCGCACTGATCACGGTGCTCCTGTGAGAGGACCCGAACACCCAGCGTGGCCGTGTCGTACGTCCCTACGACACGGCCGCGGCGCCTCTCGTTCGATCGGGTATCCCGAGAAGACACCCCCGTCGCGTAGGCTCGATCACAGCGCATGCACAGTCCATCCGGCGGCGCAGACCTCTTGGAACCGGACAGGGGAGGGGGCCCACAGTGCTTCTCGACACCTACGGCCGCGTGGCCACTGACCTGCGGGTCTCACTCACCGACCGGTGCAACCTGCGCTGTACGTACTGCATGCCCGAGGAGGGCCTGCAGTGGCTGGGCAAGTCGGACCTGCTCAGCGACGAGGAGATCGTCCGGCTGATACGCATCGCCGTCACGCAGCTGGGCATCACCGAGGTCCGCTTCACCGGCGGCGAGCCGCTCCTGCGCCCCGGCCTGGTCGGGATCGTCGAGCAGTGCGCCGCCCTGCAGCCCCGCCCCAAGATGTCGCTGACCACCAACGGCATCGGCCTCAAGCGCACCGCACAGGCGCTCAAGGCCGCCGGACTGGACCGGGTCAACGTCTCCCTGGACACCCTGCGGCCCGAGGTCTTCAAGACGCTCACCCGGCGTGACCGCCACCGCGACGTCCTCGACGGCATGGCCGCCGCCCGCGAGGCCGGCCTGACCCCCGTCAAGGTCAACGCGGTGCTGATGCCCGGCCTGAACGAGGACGAGGCCCCGGACCTGCTGGCCTGGGCCGTGGAGAACGGCTACGAGCTCCGCTTCATCGAGCAGATGCCGCTGGACGCCCAGCACGGCTGGAAGCGCGAGGGCATGATCACCGCCGGGGACATCCTGGCCTCCCTGCGCACCCGGTTCACCCTCACCGAGGAAGGCGCCGACGAGCGCGGCTCCGCTCCCGCCGAGCGCTGGATCGTCGACGGCGGCCCGGCCACCGTCGGCGTCATCGCCTCCGTGACCCGGCCCTTCTGCGGGGCCTGCGACCGCACCCGGCTCACCGCCGACGGCCAGATCCGCACCTGCCTCTTCGCCACCGAGGAGTCCGACCTGCGCGGAGCCCTGCGCTCCGGCGCGCCGGACGAGGAGATCGCCCGCCTGTGGAAGGTGGCGATGTGGGGCAAGAAGGCCGGCTCCGGCCTCGACGACCCGAGCTTCCTCCAGCCCGACCGCCCCATGTCGGCGATCGGCGGCTGACCGCCGGCTCCCCGCACGCAACGGCCGGCCCGTCCGCAGAGCAGACGGGCCGGCCGCACTTCTGTCCGCCCCTAGGGGCGCTCGGAGCCCTCCGGCTGCACCCACTCGTCGAGCTTCACCACGTCCTTCAGGAAGCCGCGGACCCCGAGGAACTGCGACAGGTGCTCGCGGTGCTCCTCGCACGCCAGCCAGGTCTTGCGGCGCTCCGGCGTGTGCAGCTTCGGGTTGTTCCACGCCAGGACCCAGACGGCCGCGGCGCGGCAGCCCTTGGCGGAGCAGGTGGGAGTCTCGGGAGTGTCAGGGGAGTTCACGCCCCAACCCTACAAACCGGCCCCGGGAAAGGGCGACGCCGAGCAGCCACGGGGGGAGCTGCCCGGCGTCGGTCCGTCGCTCCGACGGGGGATGCGGAGCGCGTAGGCAGTATGTCACGCAGGACCCGGTACAGTGCACCGGAACTTCATGATTGATCTGAGCTTTTCTTGAGGTTTCCCGCGTCCAGGGCCGGACGCACAGGCGAGGGGATGAAGTTCGACGGCAGCGTGGGGGTCGACTCGCGCCCCGCGTTGGCGATGACGACGGCCACGTACGGCAGCAGCGCGCCCGCGACGAGGGTCACGACGGCCACAGGGCGCTGCACGTTCCACAGCACCACGGTCGCCAGGACCGACAGCGTCCTGATCGCCATCGACAGCACGTAACGGCGCTGCCGCCCGCGCACGTCCTCGTTGAGGCCCATCCTGGCTCCGGTGATCCGGAAGACCTCGGCCCCCTTCCGCTTCTTCCGCAGCATGCTCCACCGCCCGATCCGATGCGCCGGACACTCCTTTCGTCCGGTCCCTTCCACCGTACGCCCGGCCCCGCAGGGAGGAGGAGAGGGGGGTGCCCCCGAACGGACCGGTCCGACGTGCGCGCTGCGCCGGACGGGTCGAAACTGGCCCCACATGCGCACGACGCGCCAAGGAGGCTCGACATGCAGTGGTTGTGGGCGATCATCGTGGGTTTCGTGCTGGGCCTCATTGCCCGGGCCATCCTGCCGGGCAAGCAGCACCAGCCGCTCTGGCTGACCACTCTGTTCGGCATCATCGGCGCCGTCCTCGGCAACGCCGTCTCCCACTGGATCGGCGTCGAGGACACCCGGGGCATCGACTGGATCCGGCACCTGCTCCAACTGGCCGGAGCGATCCTGATCGTCGGCCTCGGCGACATGGCCTACATGTCCCTGCGGGGCAACCGGAAGAGGGAGGCCGCCTGAGCGCCGGGCCGCGGAACGCCGCGGGGGCCGGTCCGGACGGTGTGCGTCCGGACCGGCCCCCGCGCCGTGCCCCTCCTGCCGGCCACCCGCGTGCGGGCGCCGTACGGGCCCTCAGGCGCCCGTGACCTCCACCGCGGCGAGGTTCTTCTTGCCGCGGCGCAGCACGAGCCAGCGCCCGTGCAGCAGGTCCTCCGCGGCCGGGACCGCGTCCTCGGCGGTGACCTTCACGTTGTTCACGTAGGCGCCGCCCTCCTTCACGGTCCGGCGGCCGGCCGACTTGCTCGCGACCAGCCCGGTCTCCGCGAACAGGTCCACCACGAGGCCCACCTCGGAGACCTTCGCCTGCGGCAGCTCGGACAGGGCCGCGGCCAGCGTGGCCTCGTCCAGCTCCGCCAGCTCGCCCTGGCCGAACAGCGCCTTCGACGCGGCGATCACGGCCGCGCACTGGTCCGCGCCGTGCACCAGGGTCGTCAGCTCCTCCGCGAGCGCCCGCTGGGCGGCGCGCGCCTGCGGCCGCTCGGCGGTCTGCCGCTCCAGCTCCTCCAGCTCCTCGCGGGACTTGAAGGACAGGATCCGCAGGTAGGTCGAGACGTCCCGGTCGTCCACGTTCAGCCAGAACTGGTAGAACGCGTACGGCGTGGTCATCTCCGGGTCGAGCCAGACGGCGCCGCTCTCGGTCTTGCCGAACTTGGTGCCGTCCGCCTTCACCATCAGCGGGGTCGCCAGCGCGTGGACCTGCGCCTCGGGCTCCAGCTTGTGGATCAGGTCGAGGCCGGCCACCAGGTTGCCCCACTGGTCCGAGCCGCCCTGCTGGAGGGTGCACCCGTAACGCCGGTACAGCTCCAGGAAGTCCATGCCCTGGAGCAGCTGGTAGCTGAACTCGGTGTAGCTGATGCCCTCCTGGGACTCCAGGCGCCGGGCGACGGAGTCCTTGGTCAGCATCTTGTTGACGCGGAAGTGCTTGCCGATGTCCCGGAGGAACTCGATGGCGGACAGGCCCGCCGTCCAGTCCAGGTTGTTCACCATGACCGCCGCGTTCTCGCCCTCGAAGGACAGGAACGGCTCGATCTGGGTGCGCAGGCGCGTCACCCAGTTGGCGACGGTCTCGGGGTCGTTCAGGGTGCGCTCGG
This sequence comes from Streptomyces sp. NPDC046866, assembly GCF_040704625.1. Lineage (NCBI taxonomy): Bacteria > Bacillati > Actinomycetota > Actinomycetes > Kitasatosporales > Streptomycetaceae > Streptomyces > Streptomyces sp. NPDC046866. The sequence goes on along the minus strand of NZ_JBEYXN010000012.1, from coordinate 25,189 downwards.
CGGTCGGGCGCGGGTCGCCGATCTGGCCGGTGGCCCCGCCGACCAGCGCCAGCGGCCGGTGCCCGGCCTGCTGGAGCCGGCGTACGGTCAGCACCTGCACGAGGTGGCCCACGTGCAGGGACGCCGCCGTCGGATCGAACCCGCAATAGAACGTGACGGGACCGTCCGCGAAGGCCTTGCGCAGCGCTTCTTCATCGGTGGACTGGGCGAAAAGGCCCCGCCACTTCAGCTCGTCGACGATGTCCGTCACGGTCGTGACTCTCCTTGAAGGATGGAGTGAGTAGGGGTGCGGATGAGGGGTTCGACGCACATTCTAGGTGGTCAGACGCCCTTGCTGACCGAACTCATGTTGAAATCGGGAATGCGCAGGGCCGGCATGGAGGTCCGGGTGAACCAGTCGCTCCACTCGCGGGGCAGGGTCTTCTCCGCCCGGCCGGCCTCCGTGGCCCGCGACAGCAGGTCCACGGGGGACTCGTTGAAGCGGAAGTTGTTGACCTCGCCGACGACCTCCCCGTCCTCCACGAGGTAGACGCCGTCCCGGGTCAGGCCCGTCAGCAGCAGGGTCGCCGGGTCCACCTCGCGGATGTACCACAGGCACGTCAGCAGCAGGCCCCGCCCGGTGGCGGCCACCATCTCCTCCAGCGACCGCTCCCCGCCGCCGTCCAGGAGCAGGTTCCCGAAGCCGGGGGAGAGCGGCTGCCCGGTCAGGGCCGCGGTGTGGCGGGTCGTGGCCAGCCGGGCCAGCTCGCCGTCCTTGATCCAGTCGGTCGGGGGGACCGGCAGGCCGTTGTCGAACACCGACGCGTCGTCGCCCGAGCTGTGCGCGATCACGAACGGCGCCGACTCCAGGCCCGGCGCGTGCGGGTCGCTGCGCAGGGTCAGCGGCAGCTGCGACAGCTTCTCGCCGATCCGGGTGCCGCCGCCCGGCTTGGAGAACACCGTCCGGCCCTCCACCGCGTCCCGGGCCGCCGCCGACCACATCTGGTAGATCAGCAGGTCGGCCACGGCCGTCGGGGGCAGCAGCGTCTCGTACCGCCCGGCCGGCAGGTCGATCCGCCGCTCCGCCCAGCCCAGCCGTACGGCGAGCTCCGCGTCCAGCGCGGTGGGGTCCACGTCCTTGAAGTCCCGCGTGGCGCGTCCGGCCCAGGCCGAGCGCTGCCGGTCGGGGGACTTGGCGTTGAGCTCCAGGGTGCCGTTCGGCTGGTCGTGGCGCAGCCGCAGCCCGGTCGAGGTCCCGACGTACGTGGAGACCATCGTGTGGTGGGCGAAGCCGTACAGCTCCCGGCCGCCCGCCCGGGCCCGGGCGAAGGCCTCGCCGAGGGCCGGGGCGAAGTCCGTGAACACCGCCGAGGAGGTCTCGGCGGGGGCGTCGGCGAAGTCCGGCGAGGCCGGGGTGCCGGTGACCAGCGGCTGCGCGTCCTCCGCCGGGCCCGCCGCGCGGGCGGCCGCCTCGGCGGCCCGGACCAGCGGCTCCAGGTCCCCGGCGGTCACGGCGGAGCGCGTGACGACCCCCGAGGCCGTGCCCTCCCTGCCGTCGACCGTGGCGATGACCGTCAGGGTCCGGCCGCGGGTGACGCCGTTGGTGGTGAGCGCGTTGCCCGCCCAGCGCAGGTTGGCCGAGGACTCCTCGTCGGCGATGACGACGCAGCCGTCGGCGGTGGACAGCTCCAGGGCCCGCTCGACGATCTCGTGGGGCTTGCTGCGTCCGTTCGAAAGCGTGCTCATCGGCCGGCCTCCTGGGTGGTGTTCAGGATGTTCACGTCGCGGAACAGCGCCGAGGGGCAGCCGTGCGAGACCGCCGCGACCTGGCCCGGCTGGGCCTTGCCGCAGTTGAAGGCGCCGCCCAGCACGTACGTCTGCGGGCCGCCGACCTTCTCCATGGAGCCCCAGAAGTCCGTGGTGGTGGCCTGGTAGGCGACGTCGCGCAGCTGGCCGGCCAGCCGGCCGTTCTCGATGCGGAAGAACCGCTGCCCGGTGAACTGGAAGTTGTAGCGCTGCATGTCGATCGACCAGGAGCGGTCGCCGACCACGTAGATGCCGCGCTCGACGCCGCCGATCAGGTCCTCGGTGGACAGCCCGCCCGGATCCGGCTGCAGCGAGACGTTCGCCATGCGCTGGACGGGCACGTGCCCGGGGGAGTCGGCGAAGGCGCAGCCGTTGGAGCGGCCCAGGCCCGTCAGGCGCGCGATCCGCCGGTCCAGCTGGTAGCCGACCAGGGTGCCGTCCTTGACCAGGTCCCAGCTCTGCGCCTCGACGCCCTCGTCGTCGAAGCCGACGGTGGCCAGGCCGTGCTCGGCGGTGCGGTCACCGGTCACGTTCATGATCGGGGAGCCGTACTTGAGCGTGCCCAGCTGGTCGAAGGTGGCGAAGGAGGTGCCCGCGTACGCGGCCTCGTAGCCCAGCGCCCGGTCCAGCTCCGTGGCGTGGCCGATGGACTCGTGGATGGTGAGCCACAGGTTGGACGGGTCGACCACCAGGTCGTACCGGCCGGCCTCGACGCTCGGCGCGCGCATCTTCTCGGCGAGCAGGGAGGGGATCTGCTCCAGCTCGGAGTCCCAGTCCCAGCCGGTGCCGGTCAGGTACTCCCAGCCGCGGCCGGTCGGCGGGGCGATGGTGCGCATCGAGTCGAACTCACCGGTGGCGGCGTCCACGGCGACCGCGGTGAGCTGCGGGTGGATCCGCACCCGCTGCTGGGTGGTCATGGTGCCCGCGGTGTCGGCGTAGAACTTGTTCTCGTGCACGGCGAGCAGGGACGCGTCCACGTGCGCGACCCCGTCGGCGGCCAGCAGGCGCGAGCTCCAGTCGGCGAGCAGCGCCGCCTTGTCCGCGTCCGGCACCTCGAAGGGGTCGACGTCGTAGGCGGAGACCCACGTCCGGTCGGAGTGCACCGGCTCGTCGGCGAGCTCGACCCTCTCGTCGGACCCGGCCGCCTTGATCACCTGGGCCGACAGCTTCGCCATGGCCACGGCCTGCGAGGCCACCCGGGCGGCGCCGTCCATGGTCAGGTCCACGCCGGAGGCGAAGCCCCAGGCGCCCCCGTGCACCACCCGGACCGCGTACCCGAGGTCGGTGGTGTCGGACCCGCCGGCCGGCTTGGCGTCCCGCAGGCGCCAGGAGGCGCTGCGGATGCGCTCCAGCCGGAAGTCGGCATGCTCGGAGCCCAGCGCGCGCGCCCGGGCGAGCGCCGCGTCGGCGAGCGCCCTCAGGGGCAGCGCGGTGAAGGCCGCGTCGATGGAATGGGGCACGGAATTCCTCCCGAGGTCAGGGCCGGTCCCCCCGATCATGGCGCGGCCGGGGCGCTCGTGCCTACCACTTTCTGTAGGGACTCGACAGAGCCCGTCCTGCGGCCCTGTGGGAGACCGATTCTGCGCGCGGCAGGCGGGGCCTATAGGTTTCTGGTACTCAGACCGCTAGTCGAAAGGGTGATCCGTTGAGCCGCTCGGTTCTCGTCACCGGAGGAAACCGGGGCATCGGCCTCGCCATCGCCCGAGCCTTCGCCCAGGCGGGCGACAAGGTCGCGATCACGTACCGTTCGGGCGAGCCGCCCGAGGAGCTCACCGCACTCGGCGTCCTGGCGGTCCGCTGCGACATCACCGACTCGGAGCAGGTGGAGCAGGCCTACAAGGAGATCGAGGACGCCCACGGCGCGGTCGAGGTGCTGGTGGCCAACGCCGGCATCACCAAGGACACGCTGCTGATGCGCATGTCCGAGGAGGACTTCACCTCGGTCCTGGACACCAACCTCACCGGCACCTTCCGCGTCGTCAAGCGCGCGAACCGCGGCATGCTCCGCGCCAAGAAGGGCCGCGTCGTCCTGATCTCCTCGGTCGTCGGCCTCCTCGGCTCGGCCGGCCAGGCCAACTACGCCGCCTCCAAGGCCGCCCTGGTCGGCTTCGCCCGCTCGCTCGCCCGCGAGCTGGGGTCGCGCAACATCACCTTCAACGTGGTCGCCCCCGGTTTCGTGGACACCGACATGACGAAGGTGCTCACCGACGAGCAGCGTGCGGCCATCGTGGCGAACGTGCCGCTCGCCCGCTACGCGCAGCCCGAGGAGATCGCGGCAGCCGTCAGCTTCCTGGCGTCCGACGACGCCGCGTACATCACTGGAGCCGTCATTCCCGTTGACGGCGGATTGGGCATGGGTCACTGATCACCATGAGCGGAATCCTCGAGGGCAAGCGGATCCTCGTCACCGGCGTGCTGATGGAGTCCTCCATCGCCTTCCACGTCGCCAAGCTGGCCCAGGAGCAGGGCGCCGAGGTCATCCTCACCGCATGGCCGCGGCCCACCCTGACCGAGCGCATCGCCAAGAAGCTGCCCAAGCCGGTCAAGGTCATCGAGCTCGACGTCACCAACGACGAGCACCTGGCCCGTCTGGAGCAGCTGGTCCGCGACGAGCTCGGCGGCCTCGACGGCGTCGTCCACTCGATCGGCTTCGCCCCGCAGGACGCCCTGGGCGGCAACTTCCTGAACACCCCGTTCGAGTCGGTCGCCACCGCCATGCACGTCTCGGCGTTCTCGCTGAAGTCGCTGACCATGGCCTGCAAGCCGCTGTTCCCGGCGGAGGGCGCGGCCGTCGTCGGCCTCACCTTCGACGCGCAGTTCGCGTGGCCGCAGTACGACTGGATGGGCCCGGCCAAGGCCGCCCTGGAGGCCACCAGCCGCTACCTCGCCCGCGACCTGGGCAAGGAGAACATCCGCTGCAACCTGGTCTCGGCCGGCCCCCTCGGCTCCATGGCCGCGAAGTCCATCCCGGGCTTCGGCGAGCTGGCGGACACCTGGAACCACCGCTCCATGCTGGAGTGGGACATGAGCGACCCGGAGCCGGCCGGCCGCGGCGTCGTCGCCCTGCTGTCGGACTGGTTCCCCAAGACCACGGGCGAGATCGTCCACGTGGACGGCGGTCTGCACGCGATGGGTGCCTGACCGGCCCCGGTACGACCGTACGGCGACGGCCGCGTCCTCCCACCCGGGAGGCGCGGCCGTCGCCGTTCCCGCCCCGGGCGGACGGGCCGGCGGCGGGCCGCGCCTCGCACCCGATCGAAACTCGATCAGATGTGCGCCCTCCGACGGGCCCGTCCCGAGTCGAAAAGCGGGACAGAACCCTGCAAACTGACCGGGTCGGGATCTTCCCGGCCGGTGCGGGGAGGAGGTAAGGCAGTGGGCACGAGGCCGAGCCGGGCGGTGTCGCTGCTCGTCACCTCCGTGGTCCTGACGGGCCTGCTGATCCCCGGGGCCATCGCCCAGCCCGATGCGGGCGGGCCGGTGTACGGCTCCGAGGCGGGCGCCCCGGTCGTCGTGGACGTCGCCGACCTGCCCGTCGAGCCGCCCGTGCCGCCCCCGCCCTCCGGGGCCGCGGAGCTGTTCGGCGCCGACTGCGAGACGGTGATCGAGGGCTCGCAGGTGCTGGCCAACTGCCACAACGGCTATCCGGAGACCGACCTGGTCCGGCTGCACGTGGAGTGCGACCGCTGGTGGGACCTGGACTCCGACCCCGCACCGGTGCCGGTGGGACCGGCCGGGCGGGTCGAGCTCGTCGGCCGCTGCTGGAAGGAGGTCCGCTCCGCCTGGGTCACCCACCAGAGGCCGTGAGCGCCGCCCGCGGTGAGGGCCGCCCGCCGACCGGGGGCCGCCCGCCGACCGGGGGTCGTGACGGAGCGCGCGGCTACTGCCTGCCGAGGCAGGCGAAGGGGTAGCCCGCCGCCTCCGAGGCGGCCGCGTCCCCGTCCCCGCGTCGGATCGCCTCGATCAGCCGGGCGTGGTCCAGGTGCACCGCGGGATCCAGGTCCGTGCCCACGTCCGTGCGCAGCCAGTCGGCCACCAGGTCGCCGAGGTCCGCGTACAGCTCGATCAGCACCTCGTTGTGCGAGGCCGCCACCACCGCCATGTGCAGGGCCACGTCCGCGGCGACGAACACCTCCGGATCCCCGCCGGCCCAGGCCTCCTCGCGGCGCGCCAGCAGCGCGTCCAGCTGCGCGATGTCCCGCTCGGTGCGCCGCTCCGCCGCCAGCCGGGCCGCGGAGGACTCCAGCGTCGAGCGGAGCTCGGCGATGTGCCGGGGGTCGGCGCCCGCGAAGCGGCGGTGCATCACCCCGGCCAGCTCGCTGGTGGCCAGGACGTACGTGCCCGAGCCCTGCCGGATGTCGAGGAGCCCGTTGTGCGCGAGGGCCCGCACGGCCTCCCGGACGGTGTTGCGGGCGACGCCCAGCAGCTCCACCAGCTCCGGCTCGGTCGGGATGCGGGCGCCCACCGGCCACTCGCCGGAGGTGATCTGGTTCCTGAGCTGGGCGATCACCTGGTCGACGAGGGCGGACCGGCGGGGCGAGGTCAGCGGCATACGGAAAGGATCCCCTCGGGCAGTGGACAGTCAATCATCCCATGATTCTATGATGGGTGAATGTCCGACGAAGAGCCCCCCACCCCGACCCTGAACCGGCCCCGCGCCGCGCACCCCGCCGTCCCGGGCCCCCGCCCCGCCGTTCCCGCACCGGCTCCCGCCCCCGCGCAACCAGGCTGGCTCGGCCCCGTACTCCTCGCCGGAATCGTCCTCGCCGCCCTCAACCTGCGGCCCGCCATCACCAGCCTCGGCGCCCTCTTCGAGGAGGTCCGCGACGGCCTCGGCATGAGCGGAACGGTCGCCGGACTGATCACCTCCGTCCCGGCCCTGTGCTTCGCCGTCTTCGGCGTCACCGCGCCACGGCTCTCCCGCTGCTTCGGCCCCGCCGCCGTCGTCTGCGCCGGCATGGCCGCCGTCGCCGCGGGCCTGCTGATCCGGCCCTTCACGCACGGCGCCGCCGGCTTCCTCGCCGCCAGCGCCCTGTCCCTGGCGGGCATCGCCCTGACCAACGTGCTGCTCCCGGTGATCGTCAAGCGCTGGTTCCCGGACCGCGTCGGCACCATGACCGGCCTGTACTCCATGGCCCTGGCCGTCGGTACCTCGCTCGCCGCCGCCGCGACCGTCCCGCTGACCTCCGCCCTCGGCGGCAGCTGGCGCACGGGCCTGCTGGTCTGGGCCGCGCCGGCCGTGGCCGCCGTCGTGCCGTGGCTGCCCGTCGCCGCGTCCGTACGCCGCGAGCAGCGGGCCGCGGGCGGCAGCGCGGGCGGGGCCGCGGGCGGATCCGCCACCGCTCCTGCCGCGCCGGCACCGGCCGCGGGCCCCTCCGTCGTCCGCAGCCGCACCGCCTGGGCCCTCGCCGGCTACTTCGGCCTCCAGGCCACCGGGGCGTACGTCACCATGGGCTGGCTGCCCCAGATCTTCCGCGACGCCGGGGTCTCCGCCTCCGCCGCGGGCGTCCTGCTCGCCGTCACCATGTTCATGGGCGTCCCGCTCGCCTTCGTCATCCCCAACCTCGCGGGCCGGATGCGCCACCAGGGCGCCATCGCCGCCGGCCTCGGCGCCTTCGGCCTCGTCGGCTACAGCGGCCTCCACTTCGCCCCCGCGGCCGGCGCCTGGGCCTGGGCCCTGCTGCTCGGCCTCTCCAACTGCGCCTTCCCCCTCGCCATCACCATGATCGGCCTGAGGGCGCGCACCCCCGGCGGCGTCGTCAGGCTCTCCGCCTTCGCCCAGAGCACCGGCTACCTCGTCTCCATCCCCGGCCCGCTCCTCATCGGCGCCCTCTACCAGCACAGCGGCGGCTGGGACCTCCCGCTGACCCTCATGACCTGCCTGCTCGTCCCGCAGATCGCCCTCGGCGTCCTCGCCGGCCGGGACCGCACGATCGAGGACGAACGGGGCATGCGAGACTGAGGGACATGTCGCCCGTACTCGAACCACATCCCCAGGACGGCCGCAAGAAGCTCGGCATGGTGCTGGGGGCCATCCTCGCCATCACCGTGATCATCGCCGTGATCGCGACGGTCGCCTCCCCCTGACCCCCGGCGCCGCGGCCGGCCCGGAGGGTGGGGTTGTCCCCACCCACCCCTAGGGGGCCTGCTTCAGGGTCTTCTGGGGTGTGCCCCGGATGGGAACCGCCCCTTCGGATCCCTAGATTCGAAGGAGCGAGTCCGACCCACCCGAGCACCCACGGAGGCGGCCATGTCGGCCCCCACGCACACCCCCGCACCCCGAGCCCTCGGCGCCAACGCCCGGCTGCACTGGTGGGCGCTGGCCCTGCCCGCCCTCGCCTTCGGACTGCTCCTGCTGCTCCTCGCCGGATCGGGCGAGGCCCACGCCCACTCCGGAGCCCCCTCCCCGCTCGTCCAGGTCACCGAACAGCTCCTGAGCGCCGCGGGCTGACCTGCGGCGCGCCGCGCCCGTACGCGCCCGGGCGCGCCCCGCACCCGCGCCGCGAGCCTCCTCCAACACCCTGCGCCCCGCCCCTCGATCCGTGCGAAGCTGGGAGCCATGAGCGCCGACACACCCCGCAGGATCGTCCTCCTCCGGCACGCCAAGGCCGACTGGCCGCAGGTCGCCGACCACGACCGCCCCCTGGCGGAACGCGGCCGCAAGGACGCACCGGCCGTCGGTCTGAAGCTGGCCGCCACCGGCATCGCCTTCGACCTGGCCCTCTGCTCCACCGCAGCCCGCACGCGCGAGACCTGGAAGCTCGCCGTCCAGGCGCTGCCGCACCGCCCGAAGACCACGTACGAGGAGCGGCTCTACGACGCCTCGCTCGGCGAGCTCATCGCCCTCCTCAACGAAACCTCCGACGAGGTCCAGGACCTCCTCGTCATCGGCCACAATCCCGGCATGCACGCCCTCGCCGACGCCCTCTCCGGGCGCGCGGAGGGCGACACCCTGGCCCGCATGACCAGGACCGGCTTCCCGACCGCGGCCCTCGCGATCGTCTCCTTCACCGGTTCCTGGAAGACCCTGGAGCACGGGGTCGGCACCCTGATCGACTACTGGACCCCCAAGGAGCACTGACCGGCCCCGCCGGCCGGCGCGCGTACGACGGGGGCGGGCCCCGGCGGTCGATCCGCCGGGGCCCGCCCCTCGCGTACGTGGGGAACCGCCGCCGCTCAGGTCAGCCCGGCCGCCTCGACCTCCTCGCGCGTGATCCCGAGCAGGTACAGCACCGTGTCCAGGAACGGCACGTTCACCGCGGTGTGCGCCGCCTCGCGGACCACCGGCTTGGCGTTGAAGGCCACGCCCAGCCCGGCCGCGTTCAGCATGTCCAGGTCGTTGGCGCCGTCGCCGATGGCCACCGTCTGCTCCAGCGGCACTCCCGCCTCCGCGGCGAAGCGGCGCAGCAGCCGGGCCTTGCCTGCCCGGTCCACGATGTCGCCGGTGACCCGGCCCGTCAGCTTGCCGTCGACGATCTCCAGGGTGTTGGCCGAGGCGAAGTCCAGCCCCAGCCGGTCCTGCAGATCGTCCGTGACCTGCGTGAACCCGCCGGAGACCACACCCACCTGGTAGCCCAGCTGCTTCAGGGTCCGGATCAGGGTCCGCGCGCCCGGCGTCAGCCGCACCTCCGCGCGGACCTTGTCCACCACCGACGCGTCGAGCCCTTCCAGCAGCGCGACGCGCGCGTGCAGCGACTGCTCGAAGTCCAGCTCGCCGCGCATCGCCCGCTCGGTCACCTCGGCGACCTCGGCCTCGCAGCCCGCGTGCGCCGCGAACAGCTCGATGACCTCGTCCTGGATCAGGGTGGAGTCCACGTCCATCACGACCAGGCGCTGCGCCCGGCGGTGCAGGCCGGCCGAGACCACGGCCACGTCGACCCCGATGTGCGCGGCGGCGGTGGCCAGGGCGGTGCGCAGCGGCTCGGTCTCACAGCCGGACACGGCGAACTCCACCGCCGTCACCGGGTACTTGGCCAGCCGGAAGATGCGGTCGATGTTGCCGCCGGTGGCGGTGATCCGGGCAGCGATCGCCGCCGTGGACTCGGCGGTCAGCGGGTGCCCGAGGACGGTGACGTGGGAGCGGCCGCTGCCGCGCGGCCGGTTGTCGCCGGTGCCGGAGAGGATCTCGGCCTGCATCTTGAGCGACTCGGCCCAGCTGTGGACGGTGGCCCGCAGCTCGCCCTCGGCTCCGCCGGCCGGCCGGGTGACGAGGGCGCACAGGACGATGCGGCCGCGGGTGACGACCTGCTCGATGTCGACGACGTCGACGGAGTAGGCGGCGAGGGTGTCGAACAGCCCGGCGGTGATCCCGGGACGGTCCTTGCCGAAGATCTTGACGAGGAGGGTGGGGACGTCGGAGGTCTGCGAAGCGCTCATGGTGCTCTCACCGTATCTTCCCGCCCCGCGGGGGCCGACCCCCGTCCCACCCACCGGGACCGCCCCGCGCGTCGGCCCGACCCGGCCCGGCCGGGTGAGACGGCGCCCCGCCCCGCCCACTCCCGCGCACGGGGCCGGACTGCCGGAAGGGGGGTCGGCGCCGGGGAGCTGGCCCCGGTTCGGAGCCGCCGGCCCCGCCCGGAACCCGGCGGCGCCGGAGGGGGGGCAGTCCCGTCCCGCCCTCGTCCCCGGACCCGCCGGTGAGCGCAGCCGGCCGCCCAGGGGCCGTAGCCAGGGCGGACCGCCGGTACGGCCGGCGAGCCTCCGCCCCGGACCCGGGCGCGGACGAGTCCCGAGATCCGGCCCGGCAGCCGCGCCCCACCGAGGCAGCGGCATGGCGTGCCCCCGCCCCGCCGCGCAGCGGGCCACCGGCGCCGGGGGGGCCCGCTGCGCGGAGCGTTCTCCCTCCCCGCCCCTTCCCGAAACCGGGACTACGCCCCGGCCCCCACTGCGGGACTACGCCCCGGCCCCCGGTTGGGGTTGCGCCCTGGACCCCCGGGGGTACGCAGGCCCAGGCCAGTCCGGGGCACAGCCCAGCGGCCGGAGTCCGCGGCTGGAACCGCGGCGAAGCCAGCCCGCGCGGGACGCGGCCCACCGGCTGGGGTCTGTGGCTGGGACCGGAGCGAAGCCCCAGGCCGATCCGGGGCGTAGCCCCGCGCGAGTGCGGGACGCAGCCCGTCCCGCGCCGGCCTGGGCTTCGCTCCGGTCCCAGCCGGGGCCCCGGCCGCGGGGCTGCGGTCCGGGTCCCGCTTGGGCTGTGTCCTGCACCCGCCTGGGGCTGCGCCCAGGTCCCGCCCAGGGGCTCGGCCGCGCCCTTCCCCCGATTGCGTCCGGGGGACCCCCAGGGCCCCGCGCCCCGGGTGCCGGTGGGGCTGATTCAGCCCGCGCGGCGGTTGAGCGCGCCGGGCGCGGAGTGCACGGGACCGGGGCCGGGCCGGGTCTCGAGCCGCATGTGCGGGACCGCGGGGAGGAGGACGGCTTCGCGCCGGCGAGGCCCGCGTCGTTCGCGGCCGGGGGCGTCGCCCGAGTGGGCCGCCGGAGGGGTCGGCGACGGGCACGCCTAACCCGGCGCGGCCCCCTCGGCGGGGGGCCGGGCGGGCGGGCCGCGCCGGGAAGGATCACGTTTCCCCAACGAATGCGGCGCCCCCGCCGCCCCCGATTCGGGCCGTACGGGAGCGGCACCGACCGGCGAGAAGTCCCGTATCTCACTCTCCGGGTGGCTTTCGACCCCGCCAACGGGCAGGCGCAGCCCCTGCGGCAAGGCCCCGATTCCACATGTGGGCGCAGGCCTGAAATAGTTCCCCCGGATGTTAGCCATCCCTAGACTCCCTGACGTCGGACCTCCTGACGGCCAGGGGGATTCTCGGGGGACCTAAGTGGGGCTGGAGTGCCGGAACTCGTACTGGAATTGAACGGAAGGACCTGGACGCTCGATCCGTCCAGGTCGTACTCGCTGGGGCGCGACCCCCAGGGAGACGTGGTGATCGACGACGCCCGGGTCTCCTGGCGCCATGCCACCATCGCCTGGAACGGCCGCGGTTGGGGCATCGAGGACCACGGCAGCACCAACGGCACGTACGTGCACGGTGCGAGGGTCCAGCAGACGGAGCTCGTGCCGGGCACGCCCGTCCACCTGGGCAACGCGACCGACGGTCCGCGGCTGAATCTGAGCGTCGCCGGCGCACCGCAGCACGCGGTGCCGCACCAGGCCGCGCCGCAGCAGCAGGCCCCGGCCTACCAGGCTCCGGCCCAGGCGCAGGCCCCGGCCTATCAGGCGCCGGTGCAGGGCCAGGCCCCCGCCTACCAGCCGCCGGCCCAGCAGCCGCAGCAGGGCTGGCCGCAGCAGCACCAGCCGCAGCAGCATCACCAGCAGCACCAGCCGCAGTTCCCGCACCAGCAGGGCGCCGCCCCCGCGGCCCAGCCCGGCTACGGCGGCGACCGCAGCCCGACGACCTTCCACCAGATCGCCGTCGGCCGCGTCATGCGCATCGGCCGTGCCCTGGACAACGAGCTCGTCGTCTCCGACCTCCAGGTCTCGCGCCACCACGCGGAGTTCCGCTCCACGGGCGGCCGCTTCGAGATCCACGACCTCGGCAGCCACAACGGCACCTACGTCAACGGCCAGCCGCTGGCCAAGTCCGGCACCGCGCTGCTCGGCCCGAACGACATCGTCGGTGTCGGCCACTCCACGTTCCGGATCGTCGGCGACCGGCTGGAGGAGTTCGTCGACTCCGGCGACGTCTCCTTCTCGGCCCGCCACCTCACGGTCACGGTCGACGGCGGCAAGCAGATCCTCAAGGACGTCACCTTCGGCGTCCCGGAGAAGTCGCTGATCGGCGTCATCGGCCCCTCCGGCTCCGGCAAGTCGACCCTGCTCAAGGCGCTGACCGGCTACCGCCCGGCCAACGAGGGCGAGGTCCTCTACGACAACCGCAACCTGTACAAGCAGTTCGCGGAGCTCCGCCAGCGCATCGGCCTGGTCCCGCAGGACGACATCCTGCACAAGGAGCTCAAGGTCGCGACGGCCCTGAAGTACGCCGCCAAGCTCCGCTTCCCCGGCGACACCGCCGAGTCCGAGCGCGCCGCCCGCATCGACGAGGTGCTGCGCGAGCTCAAGCTCGACATCCACAAGGACAAGAAGATCACCGCGCTCTCGGGCGGCCAGCGCAAGCGCGTCTCCGTGGCCCTGGAGCTGCTGACCAAGCCGTCGCTGATCTTCCTGGACGAGCCGACCTCCGGCCTCGACCCGGGCATGGACCGCGACGTCATGCAGCTGCTGCGCGGCCTCGCCGACGACGGCCGCACCGTCCTCGTCGTCACCCACTCCGTGGCCGAGCTGTCCCTGTGCGACAAGCTGCTGGTCATGGCGCCGGGCGGCTCGGTCGCGTACTTCGGCCCGCCGGACGAGGCGCTGAACTTCTTCGGCTACAGCACCTGGGCGGACGTCTTCTCGGCCTTCGAGAACTACCGCGACTACGACTGGGCCGGCCGCTGGAAGGGCTCGCAGCACTACCAGCTGTACGCCGCCGACCTCGACGCCGTGGCCCCGCAGCAGGTCGCGATGCAGCCGCAGCAGATGATCCCGCCGAAGGCGCAGGGCTGGGGCGACCAGCTGTGGACGCTGATGCGCCGCTACCTGTCCGTCATCGCGTCGGACCGGGGCTTCCTGGCCCTCATGGTGATCATGCCCGCGGTCATCGGCATCGTCTCCACGGTGATCCCGGCGAAGTTCGGCCTGGCGCCGCCGACGCCGCCGAGCCGCTTCAACGGCGACGCCGGCACGATCATGCTGATCCTCGCGGTCGGCATGTGCTTCTCCGGTTCCGCCAACTCGGTCCGTGAGCTGATCAAGGAACGCGTCATCTACGAGCGGGAACGCGCGACGGGCCTGTCCCGGTCGGCGTACCTGATGTCGAAGGTGATCGTCCTCGGCGTCATCACCGCCTTCCAGAGCGTGATCATGTGCGCGATCGCCTTCACCCCGCGCAAGCTCCCGGTCGACGGCGTGTTCATGGACCCGGCCACCGAGCTGTGCATCTCGGTGATCGCGCTCGGCCTCACCTCGATGATGTTCGGCCTGGTGATCTCCTCGCTGGTGAAGACCGCCGAGAAGACCATGCCGCTGCTGGTCATGTTCGCGATCGTCCAGGTCGTGTTCACGGGCCTGCTGTTCCAGATCTACGACAAGCCCGGCCTGGAGCAGTTCGCCTGGCTGATGCCCTCCCGCTGGGCCATCGCCGCCGCCGGCACGACCCTGAACCTCGCCAAGCTGATGGCACCGTTCGACCAGCAGCACCCGGAGAACACCGACCCGCTCTGGGACGCCACGGCCGGCCAGTGGACGCTGAACATCATCGTCCTGCTCGCCCTCGGCATCGCCTGCGGCTTCGCGGTCCAGCGCCTGCTGCGCCGCCACGAGCCCGAGGTCATGCGCAACTAGCAGGACCGGCCCCGCACGGGTCCGCGCGTCCCGCACCACGAAACGCCTCAGGGCGGCACCCCCGGATCCGGGTGCCGCCCTGAGGCGCATGTACGAGGTGCTGCTCCGCCGCCAGGCCTAGTAGGCGCTGTTGACGTTGTCGATCGAGCCGTAGCGGTCGGCGGCGTAGTTGGCCGCGGCGACGATGTTGGCGACCGGGTGGTACTGGTCCAGCGGGGTGCCGGGGACGTGGTACGCGAGGAAGGTCGGCTTGATGATCTGCAGCAGGCCGATCGAGGGGACGCCGTTCTTGGCGTTGATGTCCCACAGGTTGATCGCCCGCGGGTTGCCGCTCGACTCGCGCATGATGTTCTTGTACAGGCCGTTGTAGGTGCCCGGGATCTTGTGTTCCTTCATGATCGCGAGCGACTCCTTGATCCAGCCGTCAAGGTTGTTCGCGTACACGGGCTTGCGGGCGGCCGAGCGGCTGGCGGCAGCCTTGGCGGCGCGCTCCTTGGCCGCGGCCTCGGCCTTGGCCTTCGCAGCGGCCGCGGCCTCGGCCTTCGCCTTCGCGGCGGCGGCGGCCGCAGCGTCCTGGGCGCGTCCGGCGGCGATGGTCTGCTGCGCGACGAGGTGGACCTGCGCGGTCTGGGCCTGCGTGCCGTCCACGACGCTGGTCCACGCCGCGGGGGCGGCGACGGCGGCCTCGGCCGTTCCGGAGTTGCCGGTGGCGGCGGGGACGACGGTGGCGGCGAGGGCGGCGGCGCCCATGGTGGCGGCAGCGACGAAGATCTTGTGCGTCTTGGTCAGACGACGGATCTTGCCGGGGATGCTGGTCTCGGACATGCGTAGCCACCTCTTCGAATCGCGGGAGCCGCAGGAAAGCGCCGCGATGATCCGGGATCCGCGGCGCCGTGCGACGGGAGCAATTCTTAGCGGCGGCAAAAAAGGCTGGCAAAGGTGTGACGTACGAAGCCGCTTAGTGGATCACGGGCCCCCCGCAAGCCCGGAATTCCGGCCTCCGCACCCGGCAGAGCGGTACTGACGCGACCTTTACACGTGTACTAGGCCCCTTCGTAAGTGACCTGGGTCCTATGCGCGGGCTCACATCGGCCGTGGAACGGATTCACCAAAGGTTGCCGGTGCAATGCAATACGTCACCGAAATCCCACCGCTCCGCCCCCGCGCGCCGCGCCACCGCCCGAATCCGCAGGTCAGCGCACGAGTACGGTGATCCCATGGACCACGGACCCAGCCGCGGCCTCGCCGCCGTCAGCACCGCGCTGCTCGCCATGAGCCGCCGGCTCGAGGTGCGCGACGTCCTGCGCACGATCGTCGCCTCCGCCCGCGAACTGCTCGACGCCCGCTACGCCGCCCTCGGCGTCCCGGACGACCACGGGGGCTTCGCCCGCTTCGTCGTCGACGGCATCAGCGACGAGCAGTGGCGCCGCATCGGCCCGCTGCCCCGCCAGCACGGCATCCTCGCCGCGATGCTCCACCAGGAGGGCGCCGAGCGGCTGGCCGACGTACGCAAGGACCCCCGCTTCGGGGGCTGGCCGGCCGCCCACCCCGAGATGTCCGACTTCCTCGGCCGGCCCATCCGCGACGGCGAGGAGACCCTCGGCGCGCTCTTCCTCGCCAACAAGAACACGCCGGGCGGCTTCACCGAGGAGGACGAGGACCTCCTCGCCCTCCTCGCCCAGCACGCCGCCATCGCCCTCACCAACGCCCGCCTCTACGAGCGCAGCCGCGAACTCACCATCGCCGAGGAGCGCTCCCGCCTCGCCCACGAGCTCCACGACGCCGTCAGCCAGAAGCTGTTCTCCCTGCGCCTGACCGCCCAGGCCGCCGCCGCCCTCGTCGACCGCGACCCGGCCCGCGCCAAGGACGAGCTCCAGCAGGTCGCCGCCCTCGCCGCCGAGGCCGCCGACGAACTGCGCGCCGCCGTGACCGAGCTGCGCCCCGCCGGCCTCGACGAGGACGGCCTCGTCGCCACCCTCCGCGACCAGGTCCGGGTCCTGGACCGCGCCCACAGCGCGCGCGTCACCTTCACCTGCGCGGGGATACGGGCCCTGCCCGCCGGCCAGGAGGAGGCCCTGCTCCGCGTGGCCCAGGAGGCCCTCCACAACGCCCTGCGCCACTCCGGCGCCGACCGCGTCGAGGTGGTCCTCGCCCGCCGCGGCGCCGGAGCCGCCCTGACCGTCGCCGACAACGGCCGCGGCTTCGACCCCGGCACGGTCCGCGCGGCCGGGCGCCACCTGGGCCTGGTCTCCATGCGCGACCGGGCGAGCGGGGCCGGAGGCCGCCTCACCGTGCACTCGGAGCCCGGCACGGGCACCACGATCGAGATGGAGGTCCCCGGTGGCTGACACGCCCGACCGGAACCCGAGCAGCGCCACCACCCGCCCCGGCCCCCGCCCCGGCCGCGACCGCAGCCGCATTCACGTGCTGCTCGTCGACGACCACCAGGTCGTCCGGCGCGGGCTGCGCACCTTCCTGGAGGTCCAGGACGACATCGAGGTGGTGGGCGAGGCCGCCGACGGGGCCGAGGGCGCCGCCCGCGCCGAGGAGCTGAGGCCCGACGTCATCCTCATGGACATCACCATGCCCGGCACCGACGGCATCGAGGCCCTGCGCCGGCTGCGCGCCGGGGCGAACCCCGCCCGCGTGCTGATCGTCACCAGCTTCACCGAGCAGCGCACCGTGGTCCCCGCCCTGCGCGCCGGTGCGGCCGGATACGTCTACAAGGACATCGACCCCGATGCCCTGGCCGCGGCCATCCGCTCCGTCCACGCCGGGCACGTGCTGCTCCAGCCCGAGGTGGCCGAGGCGCTGCTCTCGCAGGAGGAGCAGCCCGCCGCCGGGCGCGGCGGCTCCCTGACCGACCGCGAGCAGGAGGTTCTCTCCCTCATCGCCGACGGCCGCTCCAACCGGGAGATCGCCCGCGCGCTCGTCCTGTCCGAGAAGACGGTCAAGACCCACGTCTCGAACATCCTGATGAAACTGGACCTCGCCGACCGCACCCAGGCGGCGCTGTGGGCCGTACGGCACGGCGCCGCCGGCTGAGGGCGTCCGTTAAGGAATTCATACTGTCGGGTGGATGTCGCCCACATGGCGTATCCCCGGTGCGGAGCGGACGTTCTCCATGGCGTGCCGCGGCGGACGCCGCGGCAGACGCTCTGGAGGACGAGAACGTGAAGAACACCAAGAAGGCCACGCTCATCACCCTGATCGCGGGCGGCCTCCTTGCCGCGGGAGCCGGCGTCTCCTCGGCCCACGGCAGCGGGGCCTCGGCCTGCGGCGAGGCCGCCGGCTCGCCCGGCGTGGCCTCCGGCAACCTGGTCCAGGCCCCCGTGGACGTCCCCGTGAACGTGGTCGGCAACACCGTCACCGTCGTCGGCCTGCTGAACGGCGTCTGGGGCAACACGGGCGTCAACCACTGACGCCGCCCCCGCCACCGGCCCCGCCTCCCCCCGCTCTCCCCGGGAGGCGGGGCCCGGCGCGTCCCGCCCGGCGGCGGCGCGCTCAGCCCCGCTCCCGCTCCTCCACCGCTGCGTTGTACGCGGCGACCAGCGCACGCCGCGCCACCCGCTCCACCGGCCGCAGCGCCTCCGCCCGCGCCGCCATCTCCGAGGCCGCCACCGCACCGCCGTGCCCGCGCTCGTACGCCATCGACACCAGCAGCTCCACCCGCTGCGCCAGCGCCAGCACCCGCACCGCCCGCGCCGGATACCCCGGAGCCAGCACCTCCCGCCCGGCCTCCGCCCGCGCCCGGTACGCCGACAGCGCGGCCTGCGCCGCCGGCCCCGACGCCGCCACGTCCAGCCGCGTCAGCACCACCGTCGCCTCCCGCACCGCCTCGGCCAGCTCCCGCTCCGCCTCACCGAGCGAGGGCACGTCCGCCGGCGGCGCCTCCCGCACCGGCAGGCAGTGCCACAGGACCTCCACGTGCACGTCGCCCGCCGGCCCGGCCTCGCGGACCTCCGGCACCAGCCCCAGTGCCGCCCCCACGGCGATCACCGCCTCCTCGGCCTCCAGCGCCCGCGCATTGAACTCCGGCGGACCGCTCAGCCCCAGCGGGTGCCCCGGCGCCGGCAGCGCCACCCGCAGGCCCGTCACCCCCAGCGCCCGCAGCCGCCCCAGCGCCAGCGTCAGCCCCACCGGAGCGGACTCGCCCGGCAGCCCCTCCACCCGGTGCACGGCATCCGCGCCCACGATCGACAGCACGGCCTCGTCGGGCGAGACCAGACCGGCCAGCAGTGCGTTCCCCCAGGCGGCCAGCCGCCCTGAACGTGGTTCGAAAAGCATCCGTCCACTCTACGGACCGGCCCGGATCCGGCCCCGCTGCCATCCTGGCGCCCGGACCCCTCGCCGAGTGGCGTAGGTTTTCCTCTGGGGCTGCGCCGCCTACCGGTGCACAGACGAACCGACACTGCAAGGGGAGACAACGCGCTCATGAGCGATGTACTGGAGCTGGAGGACGTATCCGTGGTCCGCGAGGGCCGGGCTCTGGTGGACCAGGTCTCCTGGTCGGTCAAGGAAGGGGAGCGCTGGGTCATCCTCGGCCCCAACGGCGCCGGGAAGACCACCCTGCTCAACGTCGCCTCCAGCTACCTCTTCCCCACCAAGGGCACCGCCACCATCCTCGGCAGCACCCTCGGCAAGGTGGACGTCTTCGAGCTGCGCCCCCGCATCGGCATGGCCGGCATCGCCATGGCCGACAAGCTCCCCAAGCGCCAGACCGTCCTGGAGACCGTCCTCACCGCCGCCTACGGCATGACGGCCACCTGGCAGGAGGAGTACGAGGAGGTCGACGAGCAGCGCGCCCGCGCCTTCCTCGACCGCCTCGGCATGACCGACTACCTCGACCGGAAGTTCGGCACCCTCTCCGAGGGCGAGCGCAAGCGCACCCTGATCGCCCGCGCCCTGATGACGGACCCGGAGCTCCTCCTCCTCGACGAGCCCGCCGCCGGCCTCGACCTCGGCGGCCGCGAGGACCTCGTACGCCGCCTCGGCCGGCTCGCCCGCGACCCGCTCGCGCCCTCCATGGCCATGGTCACCCACCATGTCGAGGAAATCGCCCCGGGCTTCACCCACGTCCTGATGATCCGCCAGGGCAAGGTCGTGACCGCCGGCCCCATCGAGCTCGAACTCACCTCCCGCAACCTCTCGATCTGCTTCGGCCTCCCGCTCGTCGTCGAGCAGAACGGCGACCGCTGGACCGCCCAGGGCCTGCCCCTGCGCTAGTGCCGGTCCCCGCACCGGACCGCACCCTGTCCCGACCGCGCCCGCCCGACCTACCATGACCATGTGAACATCGACGCGTGGGTGTGGTGGCTCATCGGCGCGGTCGGGCTGGGCATCCCCCTCGTCCTGACCGCCATGCCGGAGTTCGGTATGTTCGCCATCGGCGCGGTCGCCGCCGCCGTCACCGCGGCCTTCGGCGGGGGAGCCGTGGCCCAGGTCCTGGTGTTCGTCATCGTGTCGGTCGCGCTCACCGCCGTCGTCCGCTCGATCGCCAACCACCACCGCGACCAGCAGCCCCAACACCGCAGCGGAATCGACGCGTTGAGAGGCAGAACCGCCCTCGTCCTCGAACGCGTCGACGGCAGCGGAGGCCGCATCAAACTCGCGGGCGAGATCTGGTCCGCCCGCACCCTCGACGCCGACAGCACCTTCGAACCGGGCCAGCAGGTGGACGTCGTCGAGATCGACGGAGCCACCGCCGTCGTCATGTGAGCCAAGGAGCCGACCCGCGGCCCCGGGGTCTGCGAGACTCCGCTTCAACGGGGCAGCACAGACAGCCGGAAAGGCACGGGGAACCGCATGCAACCGATCATCATCGTCCTGATCATCCTGGTGGTTCTGGTCTTCATCGCCCTGGTCAAGACGATCCAGGTGATCCCGCAGGCCAGCGCCGCCATCGTCGAACGATTCGGCCGCTACACCCGCACCCTCAACGCGGGCCTCAACATCGTCGTCCCGTTCATCGACTCCATCCGCAACCGCATCGACCTGCGCGAACAGGTCGTGCCGTTCCCGCCGCAGCCGGTCATCACCCAGGACAACCTGGTCGTCAACATCGACACCGTCATCTACTACCAGGTGACCGACGCCCGCGCCGCGACGTACGAGGTCGCCAGCTACATCCAGGCCATCGAGCAGCTCACCGTCACCACCCTGCGCAACATCATCGGCGGCATGGACCTGGAGCGGACCCTCACCTCCCGCGAGGAGATCAACGCGGCCCTGCGCGGCGTCCTCGACGAGGCCACCGGCAAGTGGGGCATCCGCGTCAACCGCGTCGAGCTCAAGGCCATCGACCCGCCCACCTCCATCCAGGACTCGATGGAGAAGCAGATGCGCGCCGACCGCGACAAGCGCGCCTCCATCCTCCAGGCCGAGGGCGTCCGCCAGTCCGAGATCCTCAAGGCCGAGGGCGAGAAGCAGTCCGCGATCCTCCGCGCCGAGGGCGAGGCCAAGGCCGCCGCCCTCAAGGCCGAGGGCGAAGCCCAGGCCATCCGTACCGTCTTCGAGTCCATCCACGCCGGCGACGCCGACCAGAAGCTCCTCGCCTACCAGTACCTCCAGATGCTCCCGAAGATCGCCGAGGGCGACGCCAACAAGCTCTGGATCGTCCCCAGCGAGATCGGCGACGCACTCAAGGGCCTCTCCGGCGCCATGGGCAACTTCGGCCCCATGGGCGGCGGCTCCGGCTTCAACCCGCTCAACTCCGCCAAGGCCACCGGCAACAACGGAAACAGCAACGGCACCAACGGGAACAACGGCAACAACGGGAACAACGGCGGCGACCGCCGCGAGCAGCCCCCCATCGACTGACCCCAGCGACCGACCCCGGGCAGCGGACGGCCCGTCCCCTCCTGCATGATCAGTGAGGCCCCTCGACCTTCATGGCGGGGAGGCGTCTCACCCATGCAAAGGGGATGGCCCAGTCCATGTCCATGTTCACGTCGTTCACGTCGTTCACGTCGTTCACGTCGTTCCTGTCGATGTCGCCCTGGGAAGCAGCCGCGGTCTTCGCCGCCGGTATCGGTGCCGGCACCATCAACACCATCGTCGGCTCCGGCACCCTCATCACCTTCCCGGTCCTGCTCGCCACCGGCCTCAGCCCGGTAACGGCCAACGTGTCCAACACGCTCGGCCTCGTACCCGGCTCCCTCAGCGGAGCCATCGGCTACCGCAAGGAGCTCCAGGGCCAGCGCGCCCGCATCCTCCGCCTCGGCGCCGTCTCGCTCATCGGCGGACTCGCCGGCGCCGTCCTGCTCCTCACCCTGCCCTCGGACTCCTTCAACACGATCGTCCCCGTCCTCATCGGACTCGCCCTCGTGCTCGTCGTCCTCCAGCCCCGCCTCGCGGCCGCCCTGCGCCGCCGCCAGGAAGCCGCCGGCGGCCCGGCCGCCCACCCCGACGGCGGCACGCCCCTGCTCGCCGGCATGCTGCTCGCCAGCGCGTACGGAGGCTACTTCGGCGCCGCCCAAGGCGTCCTGTACCTCGGCCTCATGGGCCTGCTCCTCCACGACGACCTGCAGCGCATCAACGCCGTCAAGAACGTCCTCGCCGCCCTCGTCAACGGCATCGCCGCCGTCTTCTTCCTCTTCGTCGCCGACTTCGACTGGACCGCCGTCGTCCTCATCGCCGTCGGCTCCACCCTCGGCGGCCAGATCGGCGCCAAAGTCGGCCGCCGCCTCCCGCCCACCGCCCTGCGCGCCGTCATCGTCGCCGTCGGCACCATCGCCATCGTCCAGCTCCTGACGCGCTGACCCGCCCCAGCCCGCACACGACAGCGTCCCGCCCCCCTCGAAAAACGGGGGGGACGGGACGCCGCCACACCACACAGCACTACGCCGACGGCGCCAGCCACTCCGGCAGCGCCTCGCGCTCCGCGGATGCGAGGCCGAACAGCATCGCATCCGTGGGCGTCGGCACGAACGGCCTGCGCAGCAGGGGCATCCCCGCCTGCTCCGGCGTCCGGTCCGCCTTGCGGTGGTTGTCCTCCGCGCAGGAGGCCACCGTGTTCAGCCACGTGTCACCGCCGCCCTGCGCCCGCGGCACCACGTGGTCCACCGTCGTCGCGCGTTTCCCGCAGTACGCGCACCGGTGCTGGTCGCGCACCAGCACCCCCCTCCGCGACCACGGGGCATGTCTTCGGAACGGCACCCGTACGTACCTGCACAACCGGATCACCCGCGGCACCGGCAACTCCACCGCCTGGGCACGGACACGCAGTTCGGGATGCGACTGTTCGACGACCGCCTTGTCCTGCAGCACAAGCACCACGGCCCGGTTCAACGTCACCGTCGACAACGGCTCGAAGCTCGCATTCAGCACCAGCGTGTCCCGCATCTCGCCCACCTCCCGTGCGCAGGCCCGCGACCACCCTGGCTGTAGGGCCCGCAACCACTCTGGCCGCGCGCGCCACGCGGGACAACGCAATAAAAATGCCCGGTCCTGGTCGTCTTTAGACCAGGACCGGGCAAACGGAAAGCGAACGATCAGCCCGCGGGCGCCTCGTACTCACCGACCAGCTGCGCCCGCCCCAGCGTGTGGAAGCGCAGGTTGAACCCGACGGCCGCCGGCGTCGCGTCCGCACCGGGACCCAGCTTCTCCTGGTCCACCGCGTACACCGTGAACACGTACCGGTGCCGCTCCCCGGCCGGCGGGGCCGCCCCGCCGAAGTCGCTCGTGCCGTAGTCGTTGCGCACGTGCACCGCCCCCGCGGGCAGCCCCTCGAACTTCCCGCTGCCCGCCCCGGCCGGCAGCTCCGTGACCGAAGCGGGCAGATCGAACAGCACCCAGTGCCAGAACCCGCTGCCCGTGGGCGCATCCGGGTCGAAGCAGGTCACCGCGAAGCTCTTCGTGCCCTCCGGGAACCCCTCCCACCGCAGGTGCGGCGAGACGTTCCCGCCCTCCAGCACCTGGGCCTCTCCCAGCTCCCCGCCCGGCTGCAGGTCGGCACTCTCCACCGAGAAGGCGGGTACCTCCGGATGGAAGTCGTGCGGAAGGGGCGCCCTCTTCTGCTCGGCCACGCTGAACCTCCTGATCGCGAACCGGTGCCGGACGGCCCCGGCACCGGACCCGAGCCTAGAACCAGTTGCGCTGCGAACCCACCGAAGCGATCCACTGGTTGAGGTACGCGGCCCAGTCGGTGCCCTCGTACGAGTGGAGCCCCACCTGGAAGCAGCGGTAGGTGTCGCTGCCCTCGGTGAACAGACCCGACTTCTTGTCCATCTCCAGCACCACGTCCATCTCGTGCCCGTCGGCGATGAACGTCAGCTCCACCTGGTTCAGACCCCGGTACTGCGACGGCGGCAGGAACTCGATCTCCTGGTAGAACGGCAGCGACTGCCGCGTGCCGCGGATGTGCCCCCGCTCCATGTCCGCGCTGCGGAACGAGAAGCCGAGGCGGCGGAACGCGTCCAGGATCGCCTGCTGCGCCGGCAGCGGGTGGACGTTGATCGGGTCGAGGTCGCCGGCGTCCACCGCCCGCGCGATCTCCAGCTCCGTGCTGACCCCGATGTTCATCCCGTGCAGGTGGTGGCCCTCGAAGTGCGTGATCGGGGTCTCCCAGGGGATCTCCAGCCCGAACGGCACCACGTGCAGGGCGCCGGGCTGCACCTTGAAGGCGCCGCCGAGCCGCTGCTTGGTGAAGACGATGTCCTGCTTGTACTCCTGGTCGCCGCCCTCCACCTCGACCCGGGCCTGGAGGCCGACGTTCAGCCCCTCGATCTGCTGCTCCACGGACCCGCCCTGGATGCGGACCTCGCCCTGGACGATGCCACCGGGCACCACGTTCGGCTCGGTGATGATCGTGTCCACCGAAGCACCACCGGCACCCAGCGCGGCGAACAGCTTCTTGAACCCCATTCGTGACTCCCCTTGAAGGCTCGTGCGACTACCCCTTACATACGCGGAACCTTAGGCCCCGGTTGCAGGAGGGCGCGTTCCAGTACGCTCGACCGGATGAGCGCGCGCACCGACCGTACGCCCCTGCCCCGGTCTTTCTTCGACCGCCCGGTTCTCACCGTCGCCCCGGACCTCCTCGGCCGCACCCTGGTCCGCCGCACTCCCGAGGGCCCCATCGAACTGCGCATCACGGAGGTCGAGGCGTACGAGGGCGAGGCCGACCCCGGCTCCCACGCCTACCGCGGCCGCACCCAGCGCAACGCATCGATGTTCGGTCCGCCCGGACACGCGTACGTCTACTTCATCTACGGCATGTGGTTCAGCCTCAACCTGGTGTGCGGCCCGCCGGGCCACGCGAGCGGTGTCCTGCTGCGGGCGGGCGAGATCACGGTGGGCGCCGAGCTCGCCCGCAAACGTCGACTTTCGGCCAGAAGCGACAAGGAACTCGCCAAAGGGCCGGCCCGCCTCGCGACCGCCCTGGCCGTGGACCGCGCCCTCGACGGCGCCGACCTCTGCGCCGGCCCCGATTCCCCGCTGTCGCTGCTGGCCGGCACCCCCACCCCCCGCGACCTGGTCAGCAACGGTCCGCGTACGGGAGTGGGCGGCGCCGGAGCCGGCCACCCCTACCGCTACTGGATCGCGCACGACCCCACGGTGAGCCCGTACAGGGCCCACGCGCCGCGTCGCCGCTCAACTTGACTCGGCCTTGGCGGACGCCTAACGTAGCCCGAGCCGTTGGAACGGGTCACTGTCATCGACAGCCCCGCAGCGGCCAACCCACCACCACGACGCACCCCTGACGGGGTCGAATTCGGCATGCCCGAATTCGAATCCGGCGGCTCGATTATGAGTTGCGGAGGGCAGGCGCTAAAGTGGTGGAACGCCGAAAGGGAAACGCGAAAGCGGGAACCGGAAAGCGAAACCCGCTTCGACCGGGAATCGGACACGAAAGAGTCTGATAGAGTCGGAAACGAAGAAAGAACGAAAGCCCGGAGGAAAGCCCCAGTAAGTGTTACTGCGGGTGAGTACAAAGGAAGCGTCCGTTCCTTGAGAACTCAACAGCGTGCCAAAAATCAACGCCAGAAGTTGATACCCCGTCCACTTCGGTGGATGAGGTTCCTTTGA
>NZ_JBEYXN010000011.1:0-229593 GCF_040704625.1 Streptomyces sp. NPDC046866 | reverse complement strand
GAGGCCATCGCGTAGCGACGCGACGAAGGAGCGCTCTTGACAGCCCGTCCCGCCCCGGAAGGACGATGAGACTGACGGGAAGCCCCCATACCTTCCCTGATGCGGGGTGAGCGGATCCCGCCCGACCGGCTCCGGGCGGCTGTCCGGTTCCGTCACCGCCAACGCCGCCGGGGCCGGACACCCCCTGGTGTCCGGCCCCGGCTGTCGGGCTCGTGCGTGTGGCTACTTCTCCGTGACGCCCGCCGAGTCGAACGTGGCGACCTCGTGCATCGCGCGGGCCGCGCTCTGGACCAGGGGGAGGGCCAGGAGGGCGCCCGTGCCTTCGCCGAGGCGGAGGTCCAGGTCGACCAGGGGGCGCAGGCCGAGCTTGTTCAGGGCGGCCACGTGGCCCGGTTCCGCGCTGCGGTGGCCCGCGATGCACGCCGACAGGGCCTCCGGGGCGATGGCGCGGGCCACGAGGGCGGCCGCGCCGGCGCTGACGCCGTCCAGGATGACCGGCGTGCGCAGGGACGCGCCGCCGAGGATGAGGCCGACGATCGCCGCGTGCTCCAGGCCGCCGATGGCTGCCAGGACGCCGATCGGGTCCGCCGGGTCGGGCTGGTGGAGCTCCAGGGCGCGCCGGACGACGTCGACCTTGCGGGCGTGGGTCTCGTCGTTGATGCCGGTGCCGCGGCCGGTGACCTCCGCCGCGTCGGCGCCCGTGAAGACGGAGATCAGAGCCGCGGACACGGTGGTGTTCGCGATGCCCATCTCGCCCGTCAGGAGGGCCTTGTTGCCCGCCGCGACCAGGTCGCGGGCGGTTTCGATGCCGACCTCGATGGCGGCGATCGCGTCCTCGCGGCTCATGGCGGGCCCCGCGGAGAGGTCGTCCGTGCCCGGGCGCACCTTGCGGGGCAGCAGGCCGGGGGTGGCGGGCAGGTCGCCCTTGACGCCGACGTCGATGACGCAGACCTCGGCGCCGACCTGGTTGGCGAAGGCGTTGCAGACGGCGCCGCCGCCGAGGAAGTTGGCCACCATCTGGGTGGTGACCTCCTGCGGCCACGGGGTCACGCCCTGGGCGTGCACGCCGTGGTCGCCGGCGAAGATCGCGACGGCCGCGGGCTCCGGGATCGGCGGCGGGCAGACCCGGGAGAGGCCGGCGAGCTGCGCGGAGATGATCTCCAGCATGCCGAGCGCGCCGGCGGGCTTCGTCATGCGCTTCTGCCGCTCCCAGGCCTCGCCGAGCGCCTTCGCGTCGAGCGGACGGATGCCGGCGACGGTCTCGGAGAGCAGGTCGTGCGGTGCCTCGCCGGGCAGGGCGCGGCGCCCGTACGTCTCCTCGTGCACGACCCAGGCCAGCGGGCGGCGCTGGGACCAGCCGGCCTGCATCAGCTCCGGCTCCTCCGGGAACTCGTCGACGTACCCGACGCACAGGTACGCGACGACCTCGAGGTGCTCGGGCAGGCCGAGTTCGCGGACCATCTCGCGCTCGTCGAAGAAGCTGACCCAGCCGACGCCGAGGCCTTCGGCGCGGGCGGCGAGCCAGAGGTTCTCCACGGCGAGGGCGGAGGAGTACGGGGCCATCTGCGGCTGGGTGTGCCGGCCGAGGGTGTGGCGGCCGCCGCGGGTGGGGTCGGCGGTGACGACGATGTTCACCGGGGTGTCGAGGATGGCCTCGATCTTGAGTTCCTTGAACTGCTTCGCCCGGCCCTTGGGCAGCGACTTCGCGTAGGCCTCGCGCTGGCGCTGGGCGAGCTCGTGCATCGTGCGGCGGGTCTCCGCCGACCGGATGACAACGAAGTCCCACGGCTGGGAGTGCCCGACGCTCGGGGCGTGGTGTGCGGCCTCCAGGACGCGGAGCAGCACCTCGTGCGGGATCGGGTCGGTGCGGAAGCCGTTGCGGATGTCGCGGCGCTCGCGCATGACGCGCAGCACGGCCTCGCGCTCGGCGTCGGCGTAGCCGGGCGCGGCCTCCCCGGGAGAGGGCGCCGGGGCTTCGCCGGCGGGGGCGCCCTCGGGCGCGGCGGCCGGGACCGCCTCGGGGGCGCCCTCGGCCTCGGCGGCGACGGCTTCCTCGGGGGCGGCCTGCTCCTCGGCCGGTGCGGGGGCCGCGGCGGCGGGCTCCGGCACGGCTTCGGCGGGCTGGGCCACCGTTTCTGCTGCCTCGGGCCCGGGCTGCGGCTGGGCCACCGGCTCGGCGGACGTCTGTTCGGCCGGTACGGCGGCCGGCTCCGCGGCGGCGGCCACCGGCTCGGCGGGCGCGGCCGGGGCCTGAGCGGCCTCCGGGGCGGCGGCCGGAGCCGCGGCCTCCGCCGGGGCCGGGGCGACGGGCTCGGCGGCCGCGGCGGCCTGCGGCTCGGGCTGGGGCGCCTCGGGCGCGGCGGGAGCCTGGGGGGCGACGAGCCCCTCGGGGGCCACAGTGCCCTCGGAGGCGGCGACGGGGGCTTCGGGAGCCGCAGCGGCCTCGGGAGCGGTGGCGGCAGCCTCGGCGGCGGCGACGCCCTCCGCCACGGGAGCGGCCTCCGGCGCGACCGCGACGCCCTCCGGCGCGGGCGCACCCTCGGGGGCGGCGACGGGCTGCGGCTGCGGCTCGGCCCCGGCGGCCTGCGCGGGCACGCCCTCGGCCGCGGCGGCGGCGACGGGCTGGGCCGGCACACCGGCGGCCTCGGCGGCGGGCGCGGGCGCGGCAACGGCGACCTCCTCGGCGGCGGGCGCGGCGGCGGCCTCGGCCACCGGCGCGGCGGCGGGCACGGCGGCGGCCTCACCGGCAGGCGCAGCCGCAGGCACAGCGGCGGCCACGGCTTCGGCGGCGGCCACGGCTTCGGCAGCGGCCTCGCCGGCAGGCGCAGCGGCGGCCACGGCCTCACCCGCAGGCGCAGCGACCGCCACGGCCTCGGCCGCGGCCGCCTCGGGCGCGACACCGGCCCCGGCCCCGGCCCCGGCCCCGGCCTCCGCGGGCACTCCGGCCCCCGGCTGCGGCTGCTGCTGCATGCCCGGCTGGGCCACCGGCGCCGGCTCCGCGCCCCACGGCGCGCCGGCCTGCGGCGGGATCTCGCCGAGCTGCTGCGGCGCGCCGGGTACGGCGGCGGCGTCGGGCCGCGGCACGTCCAGGTACTCGGGCCCGGTGGTGGGCGGCCCGGGCTGGCGCACCGGGACCTGCGTGACGGGTCCGCCCATCATGGGGGCGGCGGGCGCGGCCGGGCCGCGGTCGGCGAGGGAGCGGACGACGCCGCCGGTGGCGTCGGGCACGGGCGGGCCCATGTGCAGCGGCCGGCGGCCGGCCGCGGGTCCGACCGGCGAGGCGGGGGGCACGGCGCCGGCCGGCGGCGGGACGACGAGCCCGCCGAGGTCGAGGGCGCCGGAGTCGCGGCCGCCGGCCTCGTGGGCGCCCGCGGCGTACGGGGCCTCGGCGGCGGGTGCGGGGTAGGCGGCCTCCGCGTACGCGGCCTGCGCATCGGGGTATTCGGCGTACGGGGCGTCGCCGTAGGAGGTCTCGACGGGGAAGACGGGTGCGGGCGGCACGACCTGCGGGTCGCTCCACGAGCCCTGCCCGTGGCCGCTCGGCATCAGCAGCAGTTCCTCGTCCTCCGCCTCGGCCGGGTTGTCCACGAGGCCCTGGAAGGCGTAGCCCCCCGGGACGGGAGCGGGGACGGGGCCCGGCTGCGGGGCGGGAGCGGGAATGCCCTGCTGATCCACCATGCCCGCGTTGTCCGGGAGTCCCTCGCCCGGTACCTGGCCGGCGTCAGTCATGCGTACCCCTCGCCCATCGTCTTGCCTCTTCGATCGCCCGGCGCCCACATGACCAACGAGCGGGGTTGCCGTGCGACGCGTTGTCTCGCGTACGTCCTGTGCGACAACCAGTAAGCATTGTCGCGCCCGTTCGCCACCATGGCGGCCGAAACCGCCACGGTCTGCTGTGGACTGCGCCACGTCGCGCGTCTTCCTGTGCCGTCACCCCGGGGCATACCAGGGCAGTACGACGATCGGCCAGCCTACCCCGGCGCGTGGCCTAGCGGTTCACCGGGCGCTCTGCTGCCAGGAGGAACACGACGGTACGGTCCTGTTCGTCCCAGGTGCGGGGGTCGAGGCCGACGGACTGGAGCAGGGCGCATTCGACGGTGTAGCCGCCGGCGGCGAGGGCGCGGCCGATCGCCTCGGCCTCGTCGCGCGTGGAGGCGTGGCTGACGATCCGTTCGGGGCGGCGTTCGGCGACGGCGGCGACGACCTCGGCGCCCCCTCCCCCGACGCGGACCACGTCCGGCTCGGGGAGGTCCTCCAGGGCGTGCGGGGCGCGCCCGGTGACGACCTGGAGCTGTACGCCGCGGTGGCGGGCGGCGGCCGTGGCGCGTGCGCAGGCCTCCGGGTCGGCGTCGACGGCGATGACGGCGGCGCCGAAGGCGGCGGCCTCCACGGCGAAGGCTCCGGTGCCGCTGCCGATGTCCCAGACCAGGTCGCCGGTGCGCGGGCCGAGGCGGGCGAGCTGGGCGGCGCGCAGCGGGGCGGACTCGCCTTCGCCGGCGCCGGGCTGCGGGCGGGCCCAGCCGCGTTCGGCGGTGCGGGCGGGGTGGTGGCCGAGCAGCCAGGCGGGGTCGGCGGCGCGCGGTTGTCCGCCGTGCCCGGCCGGAGCGCCGTGCGCGCCGTGTGCGCCGGCGGCTGCGGGTGCGGCGGGTGCGGGGTGGGCTGCGGTTCCCCCGATGACGATGACGACGTTGGGGTCGCGCCAGCTGTGGTCGGCGGCGCGGTCGGAGGTGACCACGGTGACCTGCTCCCGGGCGGTGCCGAGTTCCTCGCAGATGACGAAGGTGCGGTGGACGGGGCCGAGCAGCAGGGCGAGTTCGGCGGGTCCGGCGCCGGGCGAGGTGAGGACGGCGACCTTGCCGTGGGCGCGGCAGACGTTGACGGCGCGGCGCAGGGTGCGGGGGTGGGCGACGACGACCTGGGCGTCGTCCCAGGGCATGCCGGCGCGGGCGAAGGCGGCGGCGACGGCGGAGACGGCGGGGACGACTTCGACTTCGAGGCCGTGCTCGGGGGCGCGCAGGGTGCGTACGGCGCCGAAGAAGCCGGGGTCGCCGTCGGCGAAGACGACGGCGGTGCCGCGGTGGCCGGCGATGCGGCGGGCGGCGAGGCCGAGGCTGCCGAGCCGGATGCGTTCGGCGGCGGGCGGGACCTCGGGGAGCGCGAGGTGGTGGGCGGCTCCGGCGACGAGGGTGGCGGCCGAGAGCGCGGACCGGGCGGCCGCGGTCAGGGGGGAGCCGTCCCAGCCGATCACCGTGACCCGGTCGGCCATCGTCGTCAGTCTCCTGGGGTGGGGGCGGTGGGAGGTTGCGGGTGGGGTTGCGGTTGCGTGGGGGGTGGGGCGCGGGGGGTGGGGCCCCGGGCTGCGGCCGGGGGCCGGGAGCCGGCGGGCCCGGGGTCGCGGCCCGGGCACGGTGAGACTACCCGGTCGCCGGTTCAGCTCCAGTCGGCGCCGACGGGGCGGCCGCCTGCCTCGGCCTGCTGCGCGACGGCGTACCCGTACCCGTCACGCAGGGCGTATTCGCCGATTTCGTCCAGATCGTCCAGGTCCTCGGGCAGGAGGCTCCACACGATGAGGTCGGTGCGGGTGTCGCTCCAGGTGCCGTCGGCGTTCTGGGTGCGCACTATCCACGCGTTGCGCAGGACGCCCTCGCTGATGCAGCCGATCTTTTGGGCGACCTGCTGGGAGGCGGTGTTGTCGGCGGCGGTGCGCAGTTCGAGGCGTTCGAAGCCCTGGTCGCGGAAGAGCCATTGGGCGACGGCGAGGACGGACTCGCTGGCGTAGCCCTCGCCGCGGGCCCAGGGGGCGGTGACGTAGCCGACTTCGGTGCTGCGGGTGCGCCAGTTGGTGTTCTTCAGGTGCACGGTGCCGACGAGGCGCTGGGTGAGGAACTCGGCGACCGCGAAGACGATGCCGCGGCCCTCGGTGCGTTCGGCGTGGGAGTGGCGGGTGGCCCAGCCGTGGGCGTCGGCGTGGGTGTAGGGGTGCGGCACGGAGGTCCAGGCGGTGACGTGCTCGTCGTTCATCATCTCGGCGAGCGCGGTGACGTCCTCCACGTCGAAGGGGCGCAGCACCAGCCGGTCCGTGCTGATGGTGACGTCCGGGAAGGTGGTAGTCATGCGCAGCTCCATGCCTGAGAGGTGGGGCGACCGTGGTGCGGACCGGTGGGCGGGGGCGCCGTCGTGCGGGGCCGTCCAGCCACAGCATGCAGCATCATCCGGCTGATGTGCAGGCCCGCCCCTGCCCGGAAGCGGGCACGGCGCGGCCCCGCCGGGCGGGCAGGCCGAGGCCCCGCCCGCCCCTGAGGGCGTGCGGGGCCGGGTGCCGGTGTGGCGCCGGGTGCGCGGGGGTCAGGACTTCGGGGCGCCGAAGGCCGCGATGACCGAGCCCTGGTACTTCTCCTCGATGAACTTCTTGACCTCGTCGGAGTTGAGGAGCTTGGCGAGCTTCTCGACGCGCGGGTCCTTCTCGTTGCCGGCCTTCACCGCGAGGAAGTTGGCGTAGGGGTTGTTGTCCGCCTTCTCCAGGGCGAGGGCTTCCTTGGCCGGGTTGAGCTTGGCCTCGAGGGCGTAGTTGCCGTTGATGACGGCGGCGTCGACGTCGTTCAGGGCGCGCGGGACGGTGGCGGCCTCCAGCTCCTTGAACTCCAGGCCCTTCTTGTCGGCGATGTCGGACAGCTTGGCGCTGGTGCCGACGCCTTCCTTGAGGGTGATCAGGTTGTTCGCGGCGAGGAGCTGGAGGGCGCGGCCCTCGTTGGTGGTGTCGTTGGGGACGGCGATGGTCTGGCCGGCCTTGATGTCGGCGAGGGCCTTGACCTTCTTGGAGTAGAGGCCGAGGGGCTCCAGGTGCACGTTCACGACGGGCACGATGTGGGTGCCGTTCTTCTTGTTGAAGTCGTCGAGGTACGGCTTGTGCTGGAAGAAGTTGGCGCCGACCTGGCCCTGCTCGGTGGCGGTGTTGGGCAGGACGTAGTCGGTGAACTCCTTGATCTCCAGCTTGAGGCCTTCCTTGGCCGCGAGCTTGTCCTTGACGAAGTTCAGGATGTCGGCGTGCGGGCTCGGGGAGGCCGCGACGACGAGGGGCTTGTTCTCGTCGGCCTGGGCGCCGCCGGCCTGGCCGGAGGACGGGTCCGAGGAGCTGCCGCAGGCCGTGAGGCCGAGGGCGAGCGCGGCGGAGGCGGCGGCGAAAGCGGTGAGCTTGATGTTCTTGCGCACGAAGAGTGCCTTTCCTGGCGGTGCAAGTGCGCGAGGGGTGCGCGGTACTTGCGGGTGGAGGCCCAAGCACGACGAGTGCGGGCTCTGGGGGGTGGTTGGCCCTGGGGAGGGCCGGGCGGTGGTCTTGCGGGGGCGGGTGGCCGGCCGGTCAGGCCGTGCGGCCGCGCCGGGCGAGGAGGCGGACGACGCCGTCGCCGATGAGCTGGATCACCGTGACGATGGCGATCAGGATCACGACGGTGGCGAGCATGAATCCGGTCTCGAAGCGCTGGAAGCCGTAGGTGACGGCCTTGGAGCCGAGGCCTTCGCCGCCGACGGCGCCTGCCATGGCGGAGTAGCCGACGAGGGTGATGAGGGTGGTGGTGATGCCGGCGACCAGCGAGGGCAGGGCCTGGGGCAGGAGCACCTTGCCGACGATGGTCGGGATGCCGCCGCCCATGGACTCGACGGCCTCGACCAACCCGTGGTCCACCTCGCGGACGGCCGTCTCGACGAGGCGGGCGAAGAAGGGGATGGCGCCGATGGCGAGCGGGACGATCATGGCGGTGGGGCCGATGAAGGTGCCGACGACCGCGGTGGTGACCGGGATCAGGGCGATCAGCAGGATGATGAACGGCAGCGAGCGGCCGATGTTCACGATCACGCCGAGGACCTTGTTGAGCGGCCGGTTCTGCAGGAGGCCGCCCTTGTCGGTGAGGACGAGGAGGATGCCCACGGGCAGGCCGCCGAGGACGGTGACCAGCGTGGACCACAGCACCATGTAGAGGGTGTCGTACGTGCCCTGGCCGAGCAGGGGCTGCATCTCCGACCAGGTCACTGGGCACCGTCCTTGACGAGCTGGGCGAGTTCGGCGTCGGCGGAGGCGGCTGCGGCTGCGGCTGCGACCGCGGCGGCGACCACGCCGGCGGGGGCGTCGGCTTCGTCGGCGACCACGTCGACCTGGAGGCCCTGCTCGCGCAGGAAGCCGACGGGGACGACGTTGTCCTCGTACCGTCCGGGCAGTTCGATGCGCATGCGGCCGATCTGGCGGCCGGCGACGGTGTCCATCGCGGCGCCGAGGATCGAGATGTCGATGTTGTACGTCCGCGACAGCTGGGAGATGACCGGCTGGGTGGCGGCCTCACCCTGGAAGGTGACGTCGACGACGGTGCGGTCGGGGCCGGTGGCGGTTCCGCTCACGGGGAAGAGCTCCTGTGCCAGTTCGGATCCGGGGGTGGCGAGCAGTGCGGAGACGGTGCCCGACTCCACGATCCGGCCCTTCTTCATGAGGGCGGCGGAGTCGCAGATCGTCTTGACGACGTCCATCTCGTGCGTGATGAGCAGGACGGTCAGGCCGAGCTGGCGGTTGAGGTCGCGCAGCAGCTGCAGGATCGAGCGGGTGGTCTCGGGGTCGAGGGCGCTGGTGGCCTCGTCGGAGAGCAGCACCTTGGGGTCGCCGGCCAGGGCGCGGGCGATGCCGACGCGCTGCTTCTGGCCGCCGGAGAGCTGGCCGGGGTAGGCCTTGGCCTTGTCGGAGAGGCCGACGAGGTCGAGGAGTTCGAGGGCCTTGCGGGAGCGCTCGCGGCCGGGGACGCCGAGGATCTCCAGGGGGAGCTCGATGTTGGCCTGGACGGTGCGCGAGGACAGCAGGTTGAAGTGCTGGAAGACCATGCCGATGCGGCTGCGGGCCTCGCGCAGCTCCTTGCCGGCGCGCCGGCCGCGGCCGGCGAGGGCGGTGAGGTCGACGCCGTCGACGGTCACGGTGCCGGAGGTGGGGCGTTCCAGCAGGTTCACGCAGCGGATGAGGGAGGACTTGCCGGCGCCGCTCTGGCCGATGACGCCGAAGACCTCGCCCTCGCGGACGTGGAGGTCGACGCCGTCCAGGGCTGTGACGTCGCGGCCACGGGACTGGTAGACCTTCGTGAGGCCCGATGTGGTGATCACAGGAATTCCGTCGCTGTCGAGTGCGCGGCGTTGCGGTGCGCCGGGCACGGGGCAAAGATCTGGGGGCGCGATACGGGTCGAACCGGACGTTGTCGGCGGTTTTCACGCATGCGCGGGGCAGGAGCGGTCCGGTCCGTACCGGTGGTCGGCTACGGGGCGGACGGGCTCGGCCGGTCTCGCTTCGGGGCGCGGGACGGGGGGGGAGAGGGGCCCTCAGAAGGCGCACATTCGACACATACAACGAGCACCGGGCGTCATCGTCGCCTCGGTCGCAAGGGTGCGGCTGCTCGTCGTGGTCATGGGCCCCAGTAAAGCAGACACATCCCTTCACCGATCAAAACTGTCCGGATAGCGGACAGAACCTGATCGCATTCCGGACGACACCGGACAGTACCGGCCGCCCGTCCCGAGGCCCGGACAGGGGCTGAGCTGCACGGACGCGGTCGGCAGGGCGCATACGAGGGGGCGCGCGCCCGGGGGGCGTCGCGGCCCCGGCGGGCCCGCGCTGTGGTCAAGACCACTCCCCGCGGCGCCGCGGGCGCCGACCGCGCCGGCGCCCTGGCGGGCCAGGGCCGGGCGCACCGGGCCGGCGGCCCCGTACTACGCTCCCTTGCATGCTCGACGCCCTGACGGTGGCCATCGGTGTGGCCGCACTCGCCCTCGCCGCCTGGTGCGGTTTCGCCTCGCTGCGCAACCAGCCCACCAAGGACTGGCACTTCATCGGCATGGGTGTCGTGACCCTGCTGGTCCTGGCCCAGCTCGCGATCGGCCTGGTCCACCTGGCCCAGGGCAAGCGGCCCGACGAGGGCTCGGTGATCTTCGTGGCCTACCTGGTCGGCGCGTTCGCCGCGGTCCCGGCCGCCGGGTTGCTCTCGCTGACGGAGCGGACCAAGTGGGGTTCGGTGACGGTGGCCGCCGGCGCGGTCGTCCTCGCCGTCCTCGAAGTACGGCTCTACGACATCTGGGGGACTCCCGGTGCCTGACACCGACAAGGCCGCCGAGTCGGCCGCTCCCGGCGGCTCCGCCGCCACGGCGCCGCGCAAGCGGCTGGTCTCCGGGCCCGGCCTGCTGCTGGTGTGGGTGTACGGGGTGATCACGGTCGGCGCGGTGTCGCGCTCGGTCTACCAGATCTCCACCGAGTTCGACCGGGCCCCGCTGCCCTACACCCTGACCGGCCTGGCCGCACTGGTGTACTGCTTCATCACGTACTCGCTGGTGCGCGGCGGAGAGACGGCCCGCCGGGCGGCGCGGGTGTGCTGCGCCGCCGAGCTGGCCGGCGTGCTGATCGTGGGCACCTGGACGCTGGTGCGCCCCGAGTCCTTCCCCGACAGCACCGTGTGGTCCCAGTTCGGGATGGGCTACCTGTTCATCCCGGTGATCCTGCCGGTCACCGGGATGCTCTGGCTGCGCCGCGACCGGCACTGACCGGGCGTCAGCCGCCGGCCACGGGTCAGGCGCTCACCGCGAAGTCGGCGGCGCCGGCCTCCTTCTCCAGGATCACCAGCTTCACGCCGTCGTCGGCCGTGCGGCCGCCGACCTGGACGTAGCCGGCCTTGCGGTACAGGCGCAGGTTCGACTCGCTCCTGTGGCCGGTGTGCAGGCGGAAGCGGGTGGGCTCGCCGTGGCCCTTCAGGGCCTGCTCCGCGGCGCTCAGCAGCCGGGCGCCCAGGCCGTGGCCCTGGAGGCGCGGGTGGACGCAGAGTTTGGCGATGCTCCCGACGCCCTCCTCGTCGATGCGGCCGCGCACCGTGCCGACCACCTCCTCGCCGAGGCGGGCCACGAGCACGGTGTCGGAGTCCAGCTCGGCCCGGAGGGAGTCGAGGGTCTGGGTGAGCGGCTCGATGCGGTAGTTGCCGTACAGCTCGGCCTCGCGCTGGAACGCCAGGTACTGGAGTTTGAGGATCTGTTCGGTGTCCTCGGCGACCGCCGCCGAAATGGTCACGCTCATGCCCATGTGCGCATGCCTCCCGCTCACCTGGTAGCCCATTGGTCTACCGCTCCCTTCCCCGCGGGCGGGGAGCCGCAACCTCCGACGCGAGCATTCTGCGCAGACATCCCAGGCAACGGGAACGGACGGGTCCCAAACTTCCTTGTGAGATACCCAACTCCCCTGCGATTTCACGGTACGTCAGGTCGCGGGGCGACAGAAGTGCCCGCATGAGCTCCGGACAGCGCCCGGGCAATCGGGCGACCGCCGATCGGAGGGCCCGGTTCTCCTCCCCGTGCAGCAGGGCCTCTTCGGGCGCGGCCCCGGCGTTGCCGGGCCGGCAGCCGTAGGGGATCTCCCTGCGGGCGCGGCGCCGGGCGACCCGGGCCTCGGCGCGCACGGCCCGGCGCAGCCAGCGGGCCGGCTCGGCGGGGGCGGGGCGGCGCTCCAGCAGCCTGACCCAGACGGCTTGTTCCAGGTCGGCCGCTTCCACGCCGGCGCCCGGGGCCTCCGCGGCGGCCTCGGCGGAGAGCAGCGGGCGCAGTCGGTCCAGGAGTTCGGAGTCCTTCAGCAGGTCCATGCCGGGCGGGACGCACGGGCTGCGCCCGGCGGTTTCCCCGCCCGACGCAGCCCACCCGAACGGGATCTTCCGCTTTACGGCCGCCCCGCCGTTGCCCTGCCGGGGCTACCGGCCGCGCCCCGGGCGGAAGTCCTCGGCCGCGAGCAGGCCGGTGTCCGGGTTGTCCGTGAAGATGCCGTCGATGCCCTGCTCGAAGTACGTGCGGAAGGCGCCGAAGGCATCGCCGTACGCCGCCGGGTCGGTGCCCCTGCGGTACTCGGCCGGCAGGAAACTGTTCTCGTTGCGCGCGGTGTAGGGGTGCAGCACCAGGCCCTGTGCGTGGGCGTCCTTGACCAGGGTGGTCGGGGCGCCGAGCCGGCCGGCCGCATCGCGCGGGAGGATCAGGTCCATGGTCGGGCCGATGCCCTGGGCGAAGCCGGCGATCCACTTCAGCCCCTCGGGCGTGACCAGGTCGGCGACCGTGCGCCGGTCCCCCGCAGCCTCGAAGTCCCAGGGCCGGGTGTTCGCGGCCCCGAGCAGGACCACGCGCGGCGCCGCGACCAGCCGGCCCAGGCGCTGGATGCTGGAGGGCTCGAAGGACTGCAGGAACACGGCGGCGGTGCGCCCGTCGCGCCCGTAGCGGCGCAGCAGCCGGGCGAGGGGTTCCTCCAGGCCGAGCCCGAGGCCCCGGAAGTAGGTGGGGTGCTTGGTCTCCACGTGCAGCCAGATGCGCCTGCCGCGGCGCTTGCCCTCCTGCTCGGCCCACCGCAGCACCTCCTCGAAGGTGGGCACGTCCCAGCGGCCGTCGTACAGGGTGCCGCGCTGGCGCACGGCGGGGATGCGTTCCTTCGCCCGCAGGGTCTTCAGCTCGGCGAGGGTGAAGTCCTCGGTGAACCAGCCGGTGACCGCGGCCCCGTCGACGGTCTTGGTCGTACGCCGGGAGGCGAACTCGCGGCGGTCGGCGACGTCGGTGGTGCCGCCGATCTCGTTCTCGTGACGGCACACCAGGTGGCCGTCCCGCGTCGGGACGAGGTCCTGCTCGACGACGTCGGCACCGAGGTCGAGGGCGAGGGCGTACGAGCCCAGGGTGTGCTCGGGCCGGTACCCGCAGGCGCCCCGGTGGCCGATGACCAGCGGCACCGGGAGGTCCTTGTAGCCCCCGCCGTGCCGCGCCCGCTCCGACTCCGACGGCTGCCCCGCCCGTCCGGCCCCCACCGGCTCCGCGGCGGCCGCGGGTCCCGCGGAGAGTCCCGCCGCGCCGGCGCCCGCCGCCAGGACGGCGGCCCCCAGGACCGTACGCCGTGCTGCCCCACCCTGCGTCATCTGTGCCACTCCTTGGTGTGAGAGGAGAGCCGATCGTAGGCAGGGAGGGGTGGCGGACAGGGGGGAACGGGTCAAACATGGCGCAAACGCGCGTCAACACTGCGTTTCCATGTGGTGAACCCGATGTGCGATCAGAGCTGACCCGCGAGTATCGTCCTCACCTGCACGACCGCCGCGTCGTGCGCTGCCGCTTTTGGATGCCGGAGGGCTCACGTTGTTCCGTACCGCGCTCATCAAGGCCACTGTCGGACCGGTCATGCGCATGATGTTCCGTACCCGGGTGGAGGGCATCGAGAACATCCCGGGATCCGGTCCGGTGATCCTGGCGGGCAACCACCTCACCTTCATCGACTCGATGATCCTTCCGCTGGTGTGCGACCGCACGGTCCACTTCATCGGCAAGGACGAGTACGTGACGGGCAAGGGCATCAAGGGCCGCGCCATGGCCTGGTTCTTCACCGGCTCCGGCATGATCCCGGTCGACCGTGACGGCGCCAACGGCGGCGTCGCGGCCCTGATGACCGGCCGCCGGATCCTGGAGGAGGGCAAGATCTTCGGGATCTACCCGGAGGGAACCCGCTCCCCCGACGGCCGCCTCTACCGAGGCCGCACCGGCATCGCCCGCCTGACCCTGATGACCGGTGCCCCCGTCGTCCCGTTCGCGGTGATCGGCACCGACAAGCTGCAGCCCGGCGGCAAGGGCATGCCCCGCCCGGGCCGGGTCACCATCCGCTTCGGCGAGGCGATGGAGTTCTCCCGCTACGACGGCATGGACCGCGACCGGTACGTGCTGCGCGCGGTCACCGACTCGGTGATGGCCGAGGTCATGCGGCTGTCGGGGCAGGAGTACGTGGACATGTACGCCACCAAGGCCAAGGCCGCCTGACCCGCCCGGTACTCCCCTACTGGCGCCGGAGTGACCGGCTGACGCCCGCCGCGGTGGTCGTGGCGAGGATCCAGCCGGTCACGATCAGCAGGTACGACAGCCACTGGTACCAGCCGGCCGGCGCGAAGGCCTCCTCCTGCCCGAAGCCGATGATCGGCAGCAGCAGGTCGATGGTGTAGAAGAGCGGGTTGAAGTCGGGGGCCTCCCCCGGCTTCAGCGGGCGGGGGTGGTGCAGCCCGTACGCGACCCAGCCCGTCAGCACCAGCAGCAGGAGCCAGCCCGCCGCGCGCAGCGGCCGGAAGCCGTAGCCGACGGTGCCGTCCTGGAGCAGCCCCCACAGCCGGGTGTGCCGGGGCAGGGTGCGCCGGTGCCGGCGGAGCTTGGCCAACTGCACCGTCCGGGCGCCCGCCTCGTCGCCGACCGTGCGGTAGGCCGCGGCGAGCTGCTCGTAGGCGTACGGGAGGTAGCCGGTCTCCTCGCGTTCCAGCAGCGGCAGCCGCTCCTCGGCCGGCAGGTGGGGGTGCAGCACGCGGTACGTGAGCCCCTCGGTGCGGACCACCGGCGGCCAGACTCCGGGTTCGGCGTACACCATGTCCAGCTGGCTGCGGCGCAGGTTGACGATGCCGTCGATGGGCGGGCACAGGCGGAGCCAGAACTCGCCGACCGCGCAGCTGCTGGCCCTCAGGGCCACCCCGCCGGGGTTGGCGAGCCGGGCGCGGCTGAGGATCAGCTGGCCGGGGATCCGGGCGCCGGTGAGGTTGAACATCCCGTCGGCTTCCAGCCGGTTGCAGCGCAGGTCGGTGCCGACGGACAGGGTCTCGGCGTGCAGGGCGATCCCGCCGGGGGCGTCCAGGCGGGCCCGGTCGAGGTTGATCTGGCCGCCGACCGTGGTGCCGTTCATGCGGATCTGGCCGTGGACGGTGAGTTCCATGGCGATGATGTCGGTTCCGATGTCGGCGTGGTTGATCTGGAGCGGCGGCTCCTCGGCCGCCTCGGGGTTCTCCCCCGGGGGCGCCTCACCGGTGCCCGGGGTGCCGATGACCGCCCGGCGCAGGAAGAGCCCGCCGGATATCCGGGCTCCCGCGAGCCGGACGGGCCCGGTGATGCGGCAGCAGGACAGGCGCAGGTCGATGTCGACGGTGACGGTGGACGCGGTGAGTCCGGGCAGCGCCGAGTCGTTCAGGACCAGGGCGCGCAGCCGGGCCCCGAACAGCTGGGGCTTGCGCTCGAACCGGCAGCCGCGCAGCCGTATCGGGTGGTCCACGACGGCGTACTTGAGGTTCAGCTTCCCGGTGATCCGGGCGCCCCGGACGTTGAGTTCGGCGACCTGCCCGGTCTCGGTGGGGCCGCTCAGCAGGAGGGCGGCGAGCACGTCGGCGCGTACGGTCCGTTCGGGACCCCAGGCGTCCCCGGCGGAGGCGTCCTCGTCGGGGCCCTCGCGGAAGTCGACGCCCTCGCCGCGCGGGAAGGCCTCCCACACGCGGCGTTCGGCGGGGGTCAGCTCGGTGATCTCCATCGCCGGGATGGTGTCCCGCTCCCCGACGGGCTGTCAACTCCGTTCCGTGCGCCCTGTCATGGGGAGCCTTCAGTGCTGCGCGGGGCTTTCCTGGAGCTTCTGCCCGGTGAGGAGGAACCAGGCGGCGACGGCGGTGGCCAGCAGGACGAGCGCGCTGACGCCGGAGGCGAGGCGCAGTCCGTCCACGAAGGCGTCCTGGGCGGCGGCGACCATGGTGTGTGCGGTCTGCGGGTCCAGGGTGCCGGCCGCCTCGACGGCGCCGCCGAGGGAGTCGTGGGCGGCCTCGGCGACCGGCGCGGGGACCTCGGCGGGGGCGGTGAAGCCCTGGTAGACGCCGGTGACGATGGAGCCGAGGAGGGCGATGCCGAGGGCGGCGCCCAGCTCGTACGCCGTCTCGGAGACGGCCGAGGCGGCGCCGGCCTGCTCCTTGGGCACGCTGGAGAGGATCACGTCGGCGGTGACGGTGAAGGAGAACCCCGCGCCGAGGCCCACGACCAGCAGGGACGTACCCAGCAGCGGGTAGCCGCTGTCCTGGTGGACCAGGGTGAGCGCGCCGAGCGCCAGGCCGATGGCGCCGAGGCCCCCGGCCACGACGGTGCGGACGGAGAACCGGCGGGCCGCGTGGCCGGCCGCCAGGCCGGTGACCACCGCACCGATGGCGGCCGGCAGTTCGGCGAGTCCGGCCTCCAGCGGCTCCCGGCCCTGGACGAGCTGGAGGAACTGCGAGAGGAAGAACAGCAGCCCGGACAG
Source organism: Streptomyces sp. NPDC046866 (assembly GCF_040704625.1). NCBI lineage: Bacteria > Bacillati > Actinomycetota > Actinomycetes > Kitasatosporales > Streptomycetaceae > Streptomyces > Streptomyces sp. NPDC046866. The sequence continues at coordinate 213,500 of NZ_JBEYXN010000011.1, read as the reverse complement.
CCCGAAGACGGTCAGCAGGTCGGCGACGACGGCGCCGGAGAACCCGCGGTCCTTGAACAGCCGCATGTCGAGCAGCGGCGCGCAGAGCGTGAACTGGCGGCGCACGAAGGCGACGAGGGCGGCCGCGCCGACGGCGGCGGCGAGCGCCACCTGCCAGGTCAGGCCGTGGGTGGCGGCTTCCTTGACGGCGTAGACGACGCCGATGACGCCGACGAGGGAGAGGCCGACGCTGAGCAGGTCCCAGGGCCCGGCGACCGGGTTCCTCGACTCGGGCAGCAGCTTGATGCCGACGACGACCAGGACGACCATCACGGGGAGGTTGATCAGGAAGACCGAGCCCCAGTAGAAGTGCTGGAGCAGCGCACCGCCGACGACGGGGCCGACGGCCGCGCCGGCGGAGGCGGTGGCGCCCCAGATCCCGATGGCGAGGCTGCGCTCGCGGGGGTCGGAGAAGATGTTCCGGATCAGCGCCAGGGTCGACGGCATCAGGGTCGCCCCGGCCACGCCGAGGAGGGCCCGGGCCACGATCATCATCTCGGGGCTGGTGGCGCAGGCCGTGAGGACGGAGACCGCGCCGAAGGCGGTCGCGCCCGTCAGGAGCAGCTTCTTGCGGCCCATGCGGTCGCCGAGGGAGCCCATGGAGACGAGCAGGCCGGCGATGACGAAGGAGTAGATGTCGCCGATCCACAGCAGCTGCGTGCCGGACGGCTTGAGGTCCTCGGAGAGGGAGGGGGTGGCGAGGCCGAGGACGGTGGCGTCGACGGCGACGAGGAGGACGGCGAGCACCAGCACGGCGAGCGCGAGCCAGCGCCCGCGGCTGCCGCCGCCACCGGTGACCTCCGCCCCCGTACGGGGCTTCAGCTGCTCGGTCCTGGTCATGTCCTATCACTCCGTCTGGCGCCACCGAGCAACAGCTCGATGATCATGTATTGGAAGTCCTTGGCGGCGACCCGGCCGTCCATGACGGCCCAGGCGCAGGTGCCGATGAGGCCGTAGAGGGCCTCGGTGAGCCATGCCGGGCTCAGGTCGATGCGGATGTCGCCCTCGGCCTGGCCGCGCCGGAAGAGCGCGCCGACGCGGGCGTCGAGCCGGGCCCAGCCCTCGTTGACCTGGTCGCCCTCGAAGAGCTGGTTCTCGGTGACGAGGAAGGCCAGCAGCTGGGCGTTGGCCTCGCTCTCCGCGACGAGCCGGCGCAGGGCGTCGACCGCGGTGCCCTCGTCGAGGCGGGCGCGGTCGAAAGCCCCTTCGAACTCGCGGATGCCGAGTTCCTCCAGGGCCCGCACGAGGGCGTCGCGCCCGGCGAAGTGCCGGTGGAGGGTGGCGCGCCCGATGCCGGCGGCGCGGGCGACCTCGTCCATCGTGGCGGTCGACTTGCGGGAGAGCAGGGCCGCGGCGTCGCGGAGCACCTGGTCACGATCCATGGCCATGAGACAACAATACACCAAATGAGACGTTGGCGTCTCATTTATTTCGGGTGCCCGTCGGCGCCCCGAGAGGAATGCTGTGTACATGACGCCAAAGCCGCTGCTCCTGATCGACGTGGACGGCCCGCTGAACCCCTACGCCGCCCAGCCCCAGCGCCGCCCCGAGGGCTACACCACCCACCGCATGCGCCCCACCGGCTGGACCGAGGCCGAGAGCCGCAAGCCGCTGCGCGTGTGGCTGAACCCCGCCCACGGTGCGCAGCTGCTCGCGCTGGCGGACGCGTACGACCTGGTGTGGGCGACGACCTGGAAGGACGAGGCCAACGACTGGATCGGCCCGCAGCTGGGCCTGCCGCGGCTGCCGTACATCGACTGGCCGCAGATGCACGGGCGCGCCCCGCGCGGAACCTTCTGGAAGACGCAGTACGTCCTGGAGTACGCGGGCGAGCGGGAGTTCGCATGGATCGACGACGACATCACGGCGCTGGACCGCGAGTACGTCGACCAACGCCACCCGGTGCGGTCGCTGTTGCTGCGCATCGACGAGCAAGTGGGGCTCAGTCGAGGCGACTTCGACGCACTGGCGGACTGGGCGGCGTGAAACGCCGTGCGGGGCGGCGGTTTTGATCATGCTCGCGTGGCCGCCATAGCATGCGCATGCCACCCCCTGCGACCTTCGTCCGACGAAAGCGACCCATGCGCATCCAGCGGATCCTCGCCACGACCGCCGCCCTCACCTGCCTCGCCGTCCTGCCCGCGTGCAAGGGAGGCGGCGGCCAGGCGGCACCACCGGGCACCCCCGCCTCCTCCGCCTCCCCCGCTGCGGCCGAGGGCGCCGGCGACGGCCCGCTCGTCAAGGCGCAGCAGTACATGCGCGAGTGGGCCGGCTGCGAGAACCTGAGCGCGAAGGCCGACGACCCGAGGATCCCGAGCGGCGACTTCCCGAAGGTCGGGCAGTGGTCGGTGACGGAGGTCGGCGTCTGCAGCACCACGGCCGACAAGAGCGACATCGTCATCGCCGTCCCTAAGGACATGAAGGAGTTCCAGGCGGGCTACAAGCAGTACGTCCTGGACCGGATCGCCGGCGGCGACGGGGCGTACGGGCTCTTCAGCAACGTGATCGTCGGCAAGGGCTTCGTCGCCTTCCCCACCCTGCCGAAGACCTCCATGGCCCTGGTGCGCTCCGAGATGCGCGTCCTGACCTGCAACCCCACCGCCCCCGTGCCCCAGGGCTACAAGCGGGAGAAGGCGCTGGTCGAGTACTGCAACCTCAGTGATTTCGTCCCTGCGAAGGACGGCGCGGGCAGCCCGAACCTCGAGACCCCGCAGGAGGGCCCGAACGGCGGGCCCGGCCAGCCCGCCACGGGCAGCCTCGGCCTCCCGCGGGCGGGCAGCATCGCCGAGCTGCGCACGCTCGTGAGCAACAGCCCCCTCGCCTGCAAGGACCACTTCTCCACCGATCCGGAGGCGGTGGGGATCGAGTCCATCGACTACCAGCCGGTGGTCAAGGGCAAGGCGGCGGACTGGGGCATCACCGGCCGGGCCCTGTGCGGCCAGCCGGCCGGGGAGCGGCGCGCCCACGACCTGAGCTGGCTCGACACCGTCGGCGACATGAAGAAGCTGCAGACGAAGGCGAAGGCCGCCCAGCTGGCCGACCTGAAGGACGACGGCAGGCTGAGCGCCACGGCCAGCGTGCTGCTCGTCGGCGAGAACGTCGCCGTGGAGACCAACAACGCCTCGGCCCGGTTCGTGCTGTACCAGCACCCCCGCTTCCTGTACCTGAACTGCGTACCCGGCTTCTCCGCCCCGACGGGGTACCGGCTGGAGAAGGCCCAGGTCGAGGGCTGCGTCCTGACCAACTACGAGCCGGAGCACCCGGTGGGCTGAGCCGTCTTGCGGCGAGGGCGCGGACACGACGGAGGGGCGGTCGGAGCACTGGGCTCCGACCGCCCCTCCGGGCATCCCTCGGCGTGCGGACGTACAGGGCCCTGGCCCGTGGGGGCCGGTGGCGTGCGGGCCGCAGGGCCGCGGGGGGTACGGGGGCGCCGTACGGGCGGGTGCCGTACGGCAGGCGCCGTGGGGCTACTGCTTGTGCGCGGCCCAGGCGTGCTGGATGACCAGGTCCGCCTTCAGCTCGTTGAGCTGGAGCGCCACCGCCGAGGGGGCGGTGCCGCCGCGGCCGCTGCGGGAGGCGAGCGCCCCCGGCACGTTCAGCACGGTGCGGACCTCGGGGGTGAGGTGCTCGGAGATCTTCGCGAACTGCTCGTCGGTGAGCTCGTCGAGCTCGATCCCGAGCGACTCGCACTCCTTGACGCACTCGCCGGCCACCTCGTGCGCCACCCGGAACGGGACGCCCTGCTTGACCAGCCACTCCGCGATGTCCGTCGCCAGGGAGAACCCGGCCGGCGCCAGCTCCTCCATCCGCTCCCGGTTGACCGTGAGGGTGGCCATCATGCCGGTGAAGGCCGGCAGCAGGACCTCCAGGGTGTCGCAGGAGTCGAAGACGGGCTCCTTGTCCTCCTGCAGGTCGCGGTTGTAGGCCAGCGGCAGGGCCTTGAGGGTGGCCAGCAGGCCCGTCAGGTTGCCGATGAGCCGGCCCGACTTGCCGCGTGCCAGCTCGGCGATGTCCGGGTTCTTCTTCTGCGGCATGATCGAGGAGCCGGTGGAGAAGGCGTCGTGGAGGGTCACGAAGGAGAACTCCTTCGTGTTCCAGATGATGATCTCCTCGGCGATCCGCGACAGGTTGATCCCGATCATCGCGGTGATGAACGCGAACTCGGCGACGAAGTCGCGCGAGGCCGTGCCGTCGATCGAGTTGCCGACCGAGCCCCGCTCGAAGCCCAGGTCGGCGGCGACCGCCTCGGGGTCCAGGCCGAGCGAGGAGCCGGCCAGGGCGCCGGAGCCGTACGGGGAGACCGCGGTGCGGGTGTCCCACTGGCGCAGCCGCTCGGCGTCCCGGGACAGCGCCTGCACGTGCGCGAGGACGTGGTGCGCGAAGAGCACCGGCTGCGCGTGCTGGAGGTGGGTCCGGCCGGGCATCGCCACGTCCGCGTGCGCCTCGGCGAGGCCGACCAGCGCGTCCTGGAGGTCGGCGATCAGGCCGCCGATGATCCGTGCGTGGTCGCGCAGGTACATCCGGAAGAGCGTGGCCACCTGGTCGTTGCGGGACCGGCCGGCGCGCAGCTTGCCGCCGAGCTCGGCGCCGAGCCGCTCCAGCAGGCCGCGCTCCAGGGCGGTGTGGACGTCCTCGTCGGCGATCGTGCCGGTGAACGACCCGTCGGCCACGTCGGCCTCGAGCCGGTCCAGGCCGGCGATCATGCGGTCGAGCTCGTCGGCCGTGAGCAGCCCCGCCTTGTGCAGGACCCGGGCGTGGGCGCGGGATCCGGCGATGTCGTACGGCGCGAGGCGCCAGTCGAAGTGGACCGACGCGGAGAGCTTCGCCAGGGCCTCGGCCGGGCCGTCGGCGAACCGGCCGCCCCAGAGCCGGACGTCACCACCGTTGTTGCTGCTCACAGGTACTGCTCCTCAAAAGGGTGGGTGTACGGCGGCCTCCCCGCCGCGGAGGTAACGGGGAGGCCGTCGGGGTGCTGCGCTCAACGACGACTCAGGCGAGGTCGCGCTTCGCGGCGATCTTCGCGGAGAGGGCGAAGATGTCGATGAAGCCCTGGGCCTTGGACTGGTCGAACGTGTCGCCGGTGTCGTAGGTGGCCAGGTTGAAGTCGTAGAGGGACTCCTCGGACTTGCGGCCGGTGACGACGGCGCGGCCGCCGTGCAGGGTCATCCGGATGTCGCCGGTGACGTGCTGGTTGGCCTCGTTGATGAAGCCGTCCAGGGCGCGCTTGAGCGGGGAGAACCACAGGCCGTCGTAGACGAGCTCGCCCCAGCGCTGCTCGACCTGCCGCTTGTAGCGGGCCAGCTCGCGCTCGACGGTGACGTTCTCCAGCTCCTGGTGGGCGGTGATCAGTGCGATCGCGCCGGGGGCCTCGTACACCTCGCGGGACTTGATGCCGACGAGGCGGTCCTCGACCATGTCGATCCGGCCGATGCCCTGGGCGCCCGCGCGCTCGTTGAGCTGCTGGATGGCCTGCAGAACGGTGACCGGCTTGCCGTCGACGGCGACGGGCACGCCCTCCTTGAAGGAGATGACGACCTCGTCGGGCTCGCGCGGGGTGGCGGGGTTGGAGGTGTACTCGTAGATGTCCTCGATCGGGGCGTTCCAGATGTCCTCGAGGAAGCCCGTCTCCACGGCGCGGCCGAAGACGTTCTGGTCGATGGAGTACGGGGACTTCTTGGTGGTCGCGATCGGGAGGTTCTTCGCCTCGCAGAAGGCGATGGCCTTGTCGCGGGTCATCGCGTAGTCGCGGACCGGGGCGATGCACTTGAGGTCCGGGCCGAGCGCCTGGATGCCGGCCTCGAAGCGGACCTGGTCGTTGCCCTTGCCGGTGCAGCCGTGGGCGACGATGCCGGCGTTGTGCTTCTTGGCGGCGGCGACCAGGTGCTTGACGATCGTCGGGCGGGAGAGGGCCGAGACCAGCGGGTAGCGGTCCATGTAGAGGGCGTTCGCCTTGATCGCCGGGAGGCAGTACTCGTCGGCGAACTCGTCCTTGGCGTCGGCGACCTCGGCCTCGACGGCACCGCAGGCGAGCGCGCGCTTGCGGATGACGTCCAGGTCCTCGCCACCCTGGCCGACGTCCACGGCAACGGCGATGACCTCGGCGCCCGTCTCCTCGGCGATCCAGCCGATGGCGACGGAGGTGTCCAGGCCGCCCGAGTAGGCGAGTACGACGCGCTCGGTCACGGGTTTCTCCTTACGGTGCATTCAACGACAGGCATAACTATGCACTACTCCGTATGTTTCGTCAATGAGGGCGGGTGGCGCCCTCCTGACCAGCGGAAATTTCGGGCGACGCGCGCCGGACCCCGCCAGTACGCTCGGGCGCCAGGGCGCACACGGGTGCCCCGGGGGTGCCGAGAGGTGCCCCAGGGAGCAGGGGAAGAGGGAGGGCGGGGGCGCGGATGGGAGCGGATCACCGGTGGGCGGTGGCGGAGGGGCGCGGCGCCGCAATGGCGCTGCTCTGCGGCAGTGCGGTATCGCTGCGGCACGTCCTTCCGGACACCGGGGCCCGGGCGTGGCTGGCCTTCGACGAATGCGCGCGCCGGGCGAGGGGTGCGACCGCCCGCGACCGCGCCGACGCCCCCGTGGAGCTGCGGCTGTGCCACCCCGACGGGCGGGTACGGGAGGCGGCGCTGCTCTCGCTGCGGCCGCGGATGCCGGGACAGGTGGCGGCGCCGGCCTCGCTGCCGCTGCCCCTCGTGGTGATCCGCTGCGCCGACTGGGTTCCGGCCGTGCGGGCCCGGGCCCGGCGGCTGCTCGTCGAATCCCTGGCCGCCGACGCCCGGTACACCGTGTTCAGGGCCCTCCCCCTCGTCCTGCGGCTGGCCGGACGGGAGGAGGGCGGCTGGGCGCTGGAGCTGTTCGAAGCCGCCCTCCACGCGCGGGAGCCGCGCCTCGCGCAGTGGTGGCGCGTCGGGCTCCTGACGGGCCGGCCGACGCGGCGGCAGGCCGACGAGATCCTGGGGTGGCTGCGCCGCACCCGCGACGTGCCGGCCCGGCGCTTCGCCGCCCGCATCACCCTGGCCCGCACCCGCTGGGCGATGTCCGTACCGGACATGGCCCGGGAGGCCGGCGCCGAGGGCGACACGATGACCGCCCGGATGTGGACGGACGCCGTGCTGCGGAAGCTGGCGGCACAGCGGGCCGGCGGGAGGCGGGAGGCGGAGCGGGCCGAGGCGATCGAGGCGCTGCTCGCCGGTCGCCTGGCAGCGGTGCGCGCCGCCGGGGTGACCGCGCTGCGGGGCGCCGGCCGGGCCGAGGAGGGCGTACGGTACCTGGCCGACCCGGCCCGCTCGGTACGGGCCTGCGCCCGCTGGCTCGTGGGCCAGGGCGGCGGGGACCCGCGCGAGCACTACCGCCGCCTGGTGACCGACCCGGCGGGGCCCTCCCCGTACGCGGTGTCGGGGCTCGCCGAATGCGGCGAGGCAGCGGACGTCCCGCTGCTGCGGGACCTCCTGGCGCACCCCGCCGGCCGGGTGCGCGCCGCAGCGGTGGCGGGGCTGCGGCGGCTGGACGCGACGCCGGAGGACGCGGTGCTGCTCGCCCTGCTGGACGACCCCGCCCCGTCGGTGGCCCGGGAGGCGGGCCGGGCCCTGCGGCCGGTGGCTTCCCGGCTGGATCCGGCGGCCCTGACCGCGCGCTGCACCTGGAGGTACGCCGTGCACACGCGCCGGGCGGCCTCTCGCCTCCTGCGCATCCAGGACGGCACGCCGGCCCTGAAGGCGGCCTGGGACCCGGCGGAACACGTGAACCCGAGGCACGGCAACCCGAGGCTGCGGGAGGCGTGGCCGTCGGGGAAACTCCACGACCGCATGGACGGCCGACTGCGCGCGTTCATCGAGGAGCAGCCGGTCTTCTTCACCGCGACCGCCCCGCTCGCCGCCGACGGCCACGTCGACGTGGCCCCCAAGGGCTGCAAGGGGAACCTCGTCGTCCTCGACGAGGAGACCCTCGCCTACCTCGACTTCGGCGGCAGCGGTGCGGAAACGATCGCCCACGTCCGTGAGAACGGCCGGATCACCCTCATGTGGTGCGCGTTCACCGGTCCGCCGAACATCGTCCGCATCCACGGCGAGGCCGAGGCCGTCTTCCGTGACGACCCGCGGTGGGCCGAGCTCGTCGGGCTGTTCGCCCAGGCCGACGGGGCCGGTGCGCGGGCCGTCATCCTCGTGCACGCCCAGCGGATCGACGACGCGTACGGGTAGGCCGTCCCCCTCATGGAGTAGCCAGGGCGAGCGCACCCCTCCCTGCACGGTTCCTCGGCCGCGAGACCGACGAGGAGTTCGCGGACTGCTGCGAGAAAAAGGACGTCGTCGGAGTGAGCGTCGACGGCCTGCCTGCGCTGCCTCTGGCCCTTCCTGCGCGTACCGTCTGACACGTGCTGCTGCGTACCGCTCTCGTCACCGGCTCACTGATCGTCACCGGCCTGCTGCCGGGGCAGGGGACTGCGCCCCTGCCGGAGTTGCTCGCCGACACGGGCGGCGGCAGCCAGCTGATCACCGCCGTCGCGCCCGCGCCCGGCTCCACCACGGGGCGGGTGACCTGGTGGGAGAAGTGGGCGGGCCGCTGGTACGAGAAGGGCAGCACCGACGCCCGCTTCGGCGCCAAGGGCCTGACCGAGGGCGCGACGCGCGTCCAGGGCACCGAAACCACCCCGGCCGGCCTCTTCGCGCTCCCGTACGCCTTCGGGATCCGGCCCGCCCCGGGCGGTACGGACTACCCCTACCGGCGGGTGACGGAGGGGTCCTGGTGGTGCCAGGACAATGCGTCGGCCAGCTACAACCGCTGGGTGGAGCCGCTGCCCGCGGACTGCGCGCCGGGCGAGTCCGAGCACCTGGCGGCGTACGGGACGCAGTACGCGCACGCCCTGGTCATCGCCTTCAACTACGACCAGCCGGTGCGCGGCCGCGGCGCGGGCATCTTCCTGCACGTCAACGGCAAGGGGGCGACGGCGGGTTGCGTCTCGGTCCCGGTGGGCGCGATGCGCGCGATCCTCCGCTGGGCCGACCCCGCCCGCCTGCCCCACATCGCCATCGGGACGGCCGCGGGCCCGGGTTCGGCCCCGGGCCCGCTGGACATCACCCGCTACTGACAGCGGCCCGGGTCCCCGGGTCCGTCAGGTTTCCTTCTGGGCCAGGCGCAGGAGGTGGTCGGCCAGGGCCTGGCCGCCCTTGGGGTCGCGGCTGATCAGCATCAGCGTGTCGTCGCCGGCGATGGTGCCGAGGACGGAGTGCAGTTCGGCCTGGTCGATGGCCGAGGCCAGGAACTGGGCCGCTCCGGGCGGGGTGCGCAGGACGACGAGGTTCGCGGAGGCCTCCGCCGAGATCAGCAGTTCGCCGGAGAGGCGCCGCATGCGCTCCTCCTTGGCGGACTCGCCGAGCGGGGCCTGCGGGGTGCGGAAGCCGCCCTCGCTGGGTACCGCGTAGATGAGTTCGCCGCCGGTGTTGCGGATCTTCACCGCGCCGAGCTCGTCGAGGTCGCGGGAGAGCGTCGCCTGGGTGACGCTCAGCCCGTCGTCGGCGAGCAGCTTGGCCAGCTGGCTCTGGGAGCGGACCGGCTGCCGGTTGAGGATGTCCACGATCCGGCGGTGGCGGGCGGTGCGCGTCTGGGGAACGGCGGGTCCGCCCCCGGGTTCCGCCGCCTGGGGGGACCCCCAGCGCTCGTTGTCCTGCGCCTGGCTCATCGTCTTCTCATTCCCCGGTTCGTCCGTCCCCGTTGGCTGCGTCGAGGATGCCGGGCAGCGCCTGGACGAATGCGTCCGCCTCGGCCTCGGTGAGCACGTACGGGGGCATGAGCCGTACGACGTCGGGGGCGGGCGCGTTGACCAGGAAGCCGGCGTCCTGGGCCGCCTGCTGCACCTGCGGTGCGTGCGGCCCGGTCAGCACGATACCCAGGAGAAGGCCCTCGCCACGGACATGGGAGACCAGAGGGTGCCCCGTGGCCTCGATTCCGGAGCGCAGTTGCTCGCCGCGCGCCTTGACCCGGTCGAGCAGGCCGTCGGCGGCGATGGTGTCGATGACGGCGAGGCCGGCGGCGCAGGCGACGGGGTTGCCGCCGAAGGTGGTGCCGTGCTGGCCGGGCCGCAGGAGGTCGGCGGCGGGGCCGAAGGCGGCCACGGCGCCGATGGGCAGGCCGCCGCCGAGCCCCTTGGCGAGGGTGACGAGGTCGGGCTCGACGCTCTCGTGGGCCTGGTGTTCGAACCAGTGGCCGCAGCGCCCGATGCCGGTCTGGACCTCGTCGAGGACGAGGAGGGTGCCGGTGGCCCGGGTGATCTCGCGGGCGGCCTCGAGGTAGCCGGCGGGCGGGACGACGACGCCGTTCTCGCCCTGGATCGGCTCGATGACGACGAGGGCGGTCTCCTCGGTGACGGCGGCGCGCAGGGCGTCGGCGTCGCCGTACGGGACGTGCGTGACGTCGCCGGGCAGCGGGAGGAAGGGGCCCTGCTTCTTGGGCTGGCCGGTGAGGGCGAGGGCGCCCATGGTGCGGCCGTGGAAGCCGCCGTCGGTGGCGACCATGTGGCTCCGCCCCGTCAGCCGGCCGATCTTGAAGGCGGCCTCGACGGCCTCGGCCCCGGAGTTGCAGAAGAAGATCCGGCCGGGGCGGCCGAAGAGCTGCAGCAGCCGCTCGCCGAGCGCGAGGACGGGCTCGGAGGCGTACAGGTTGGAGACGTGCCCGAGGGTGGAGATCTGGCCGGTCACGGCGGCGACGACCGCGGGGTGGGCGTGGCCGAGGGCGTTGACGGCGATGCCGCCGACGAAGTCGGTGTACTGCTTGCCGTCGGCGTCCCAGACCTGGGCGCCTTCGCCGCGTACGAGGGCCACCGCGGGGGTGCCGTAGTTGTCGGTCAGCGCGCCCCGCCAGCGGGCCGCGTAGGTCTCGTTCCCGGTGGTCTGCGTACCGGTGCCGGTGTCGGTGTCGGTGTCGGTCACTGCTGTTCCCCTCCCTGTGCGTCGGGCACGACCATCGTGCCGATGCCCTCGTCCGTGAAGATCTCCAGCAGGATCGAGTGCGGGACGCGCCCGTCGATCACGCGTGCGGTGCTGACGCCTCGGCGGACGGCGTGCAGGCAGCCCTCCATCTTGGGCACCATGCCGCTGGACAGCTCGGGCAGCAGCTTCTCCAGCTCGCTGACGGTGAGGCGGCTGATGACCTCGTCGCTGTTCGGCCAGTCCGCGTACAGGCCCTCGACGTCGGTGAGGACCATGAGCGTCTCGGCGCCGAGGGCGGCGGCCAGCGCCGCCGCGGCGGTGTCGGCGTTGACGTTGTAGACGTGTCCGTCGTCGGCGCTGCGGGCGATGGAGGAGATGACCGGGATCCGGCCGTCCGCCAGCAGGGCCTCGATGGCCCCGGTGTCGATGGCGGTGATCTCCCCCACCCGTCCGATGTCGACGGGCTCGCCGTCGATCTGCGGGGTGTGCTTGGTGGCGGTGAGGGTGTGGGCGTCCTCGCCGGTCAGGCCGACGGCGAGCGGCCCGTGCTGGTTGAGCAGGCCGACCAGCTCCCGTTGGACCTGGCCCGCCAGGACCATCCGGACGACGTCCATGGCCTCCGGGGTGGTGACCCGCAGGCCGGCCCTGAACTCGCTGACGAGGCCCTGCTTGTCCAGCTGGGCGTTGATCTGCGGGCCGCCGCCGTGGACCACGACCGGCTTGAGGCCGGCCTGGCGCAGGAAGACGACGTCCTGGGCGAACGCGTCCTTGAGGGCGTCGTCGACCATGGCGTTGCCGCCGAACTTGATGACGACGGTCTTGCCGTTGTGGCGGGTGAGCCAGGGCAGGGCCTCGATGAGGATCTGCGCCTTGGGCAGCGCGGTGTGCTTGCGGGCGGGGGTGTGGTCGCTCATGAGGAGTAGGCGCTGTTCTCGTGGACGTACTCGGCGGTCAGGTCGTTGGCCCAGATCACGGCGGACTCGGTGCCGTGCGCCAGGTCGGCGGTGATGCGGACCTCGCGGTCCTTCATGGAGACCAGGTCGCGGTCCTCGCCGACCGCACCGTTGCGGCAGACCCAGACGTCGTTGATGGCGACGCCCAGCCGGTCCGGGTCGAAGGCGGCCCGGGTGGTGCCGATGGCGGAGAGCACGCGGCCCCAGTTGGGGTCCTCGCCGTGGATGGCGCACTTGAGGAGGTTGTTGCGGGCGATGGACCGGCCGACCTCGACCGCGTCCTCCTCGGTGGCCGCGCCGATGACCTCGATGCGGATGTCCTTGGTGGAGCCCTCGGCGTCGCCGATCAGCTGCCGGGCGAGGTCGTCGCAGACGGTGCGGACGGCCTCGGCGAAGGCCTCGTACGCGGGGGCCAGGCCGGACGCGCCGGAGGCGAGCAGGAGCACCGTGTCGTTGGTGGACATGCAGCCGTCGGAGTCGACGCGGTCGAAGGTGGTGCGGGTGGCGGCGCGCAGCGCCTTGTCGAGGGTGGCGCTGTCGAGATCGGCGTCGGTGGTGAGGACGACGAGCATGGTGGCGAGGCCGGGGGCGAGCATGCCGGCGCCCTTGGCCATGCCGCCCACCGTCCAGCCGTCCCGGCTGACCGCGGCGGTCTTGTGGACGGTGTCGGTGGTCTTGATGGCGATGGCGGCGGCCTCGCCGCCGTCCTCGCTGAGCGCGGCGACGGCGGTGTCGACGCCGGGCAGCAGCTTGTCCATGGGGAGCAGGACCCCGATCAGGCCGGTGGAGGCGACGGCGACCTCGCCGGCGTTGTGCTCGCCGCCGAGGGCCGCGGCGACCTTCTCGGCGGTGGCGTGGGTGTCCTGGAAGCCGCGGGGGCCGGTGCAGGCGTTGGCTCCGCCGGAGTTGAGGACGACCGCGCTCACGGTGCCGCCGCGCAGGACCTGCTCGGACCAGCGGACGGGCGCGGCCTTGACGCGGTTGGAGGTGAAGACACCCGCGGCGGCCAAGCGGGGCCCGTTGTTGACCACGAGGGCCAGGTCCGGGTTGCCGTTCTCCTTGATTCCCGCGGCGATGCCCGCCGCGGTGAACCCCTGTGCTGCCGTGACGCTCACTGCTTCTCCTTGTTCGCTCCGCCGCGGAGGCGGCTCGTGTCGCTGCCGCCCGCGCAGCGCCCGTGCGGGACCGTCGTCGTCCGCAGCCCGGTGGCTGCGCGTGCGCCGCTCACGGTGCGACTCCGATCGGGGAAAGGCCCAGCGTCTCCGGGAGGCCGAGGGCGATGTTCATGCTCTGCACCGCGCCGCCTGCGGTGCCCTTGGTGAGGTTGTCGATGGCGCTGATCGCGATGATCCGCTGCGCCGCCCGGTCGTGGGTGACCTGGATCTGTACGGCGTTGGAGCCGTACACGGAGGCGGTCGCCGGCCACTGCCCCTCGGGCAGGAGGTGGACGAACGGCTCGTCCGCGTACGCCTTTTCGTACGCGGCGCGCACCGCGTCCGCGGTGGTGCCGGGCAGCGCCTTGGCCGAGCAGGTGGCGAGGATGCCGCGGGGCATGGGGGCCAGGGTGGGCGTGAAGGAGACGCAGACGCGCTGCCCGGCGATCGGGGACAGGTTCTGCACCATCTCGGGGGTGTGGCGGTGCCCGCCGCCCACCCCGTAGGGGCTGACGGACCCCATGACCTCGGAGCCGAGCAGGTGCGGCTTGAGGGCCTTGCCGGCGCCGGAGGTGCCGGTGGCGGCGACGATCACGGCCTCCGGCTCGGCGAGCCGGGCGGCGTACGCGGGGTACAGGGCGAGCGAGACGGCGGTGGGGAAGCAGCCGGGGACCGCGATGCGCTTGGACCCCTCCAGCGCGGCGCGGCCGCCGGGCAGCTCGGGCAGTCCGTAGGGCCAGGTGCCGGCGTGGGGCGCGCCGTAGAACGCGTCCCAGTCGGCGGAGTCCTTCAGCCGGTGGTCGGCGCCCATGTCGACGACGAGGACGTCGTCGCCGAGCTCGGCGGCGACGGCCGCGGACTGCCCGTGCGGCAGGGCGAGGAAGACGACGTCGTGGCCGGCGAGGGCCTCGGGCGTCGTCGCCTGGAGGGTCCGGCCGGCGAGCGGCAGGAGGTGCGGCTGGAGGGGGCCCAGGAGCTGACCGGCGTTGGAGTGCCCGGTCAGCGCACCGATCTCCACTTCGGGGTGGGCGAGGAGCAGGCGCAGGAGTTCCCCGCCTGCATATCCGCTCGCTCCGGCCACCGCTGCACGTACCACCATCGGACCCTCCTCTTCGATGGCATGACTATACGTACCGCTGCACTTTTATGCAATCGGCTCCCCCGCCGGCCGGGCGAGCGGGTGGCGCACCCAGACGTTCGGCTCCACGTACGCCGCGTAGCCCTGCTCCGGGTGGCAGTGGACCGGGGTCAGGGCGCCGGGGACGTGCACCGGCCCCGCGGTGTCGAAGGGCAGGCCCGTCCAGCTGCGCCACTCGGCGAGGGAGCCGGTGATCGTCATCGACAGCGGGGCCACCGAGTCGATCACGCCGCCCGCGCGGACGTGCACCCGCAGCCAGGGGTCGTACGGCAGGCCGTCCCCGCGGGTGCGGTACGCGTACTCCCGGATCGGGGTGTCCGGCTCGGCCGGCTTGCCACTGGGGCGGACCGGGGCGACGACCTCGGCGAAGCCGCGCTCGCGGGCGTTGTCCCGCATCGCGGCCAGCATCCGCCCGGACAGGCCCTCGCCCTGGCGGGCGGTGTCGACGCTGATCTCGATCGCGCTGACCGTGTCGGGCGCGACGCCGCGGCGCAGGTCGGAGAAGGCCCACATGAGCACCTGGTCCCAGCCGCGGGCGGGCAGCACCCCGTCGCGGCCCGGCGCGTGCTGCGCGAAGGGGACGCTGAAGCCGCGGGCCACGACGGTGTCGCCCTCCGTGGCGATGAGGACGTACTCCGGCAGCTCCGCGACCATCCGGGGGTACAGGAGCCAGCCCAGCGAGTCGTGCGGGGAGAACGCGGGCCACGAGTCCGCCATGTCCCAGAGGCGGTCGGCGAGTTCGGGGCGCTGCGCGATGGTGGTGATCTCTATTGCGGTCATGACCGCAGGTTAGGGCGGTGGAAGGGCGCGCTCCAGCGGTTTAGGCCGGGGCCTGGAGGGAGAGGTGCCAGCGGCCCGACCAGCCGGTCAGGGTGACCGTGGACAGGGGGCGGACGTCCACGTTCCAGTACGTCTGCGGGGAGGCCTTCAGCGCGTACACCAGGGCCGCCCGGACCACCGAGGGCTCGGCGACGGCGACGATGGCGCCGCCGTCGTCCGCGGGCCGGGTGTCGAGCCAGCCGCCGATGCGGGCGATGAAGGCGAGGAGGGATTCGCCGCCGTGCGGGGCGGCGAGCGGGTCGGCGAGCCAGAGCTCCACCGCCCGCGGTTCGCGGGCCGCCACCTCGGCCAGGGTCAGGCCCCGCCAGCGGCCCATGTCGCACTCGCGCAGCGCCGGCTGGGCGAGCGGGGCGTAGCCGAGGGCCCGTCCCGTGGCCCGGCTGCGCGGGCCGGGCGAGCAGTAGCGCAGTGCGGCGGCGCCCAGGGGCACGAGGCCGTGCGCCGCGGACTCCAGCGCCCGCCAGCCTTCCGGGTCCGGCGGGCGGTCGTCGTCGAAGCGCTCGGCGAGCAGCGAGCACCCGCGGGCAGCGGCGACGAGCGAGACCCGAACGTTCATGCGGCGATGGTGAGCCGCGTGCCGCACGGGGTCAAGCGTCCGGACCGAGTCCGCTGCGCAGCCGCTGGACGGCCTCGCCGAGCTCGACCGCGCCGGAGACGCCGGCGAAGGCGATCCGCACGTACGCGGCGGGCGGCTCGGCGCAGTAGTACGGGCGGCCCGGGGTGACCGCGACGCCGGCGCGCAGGGCGGCCGCGGTGAAGTCGGCGTCGTCGGCGCCGTCGGCCAGCTGCGCCCACAAGTGGTAGCCGCCGCGCGGCAGATGGGGCAGCCGCAGCGAGGGCAGGCCGCGGCGCAGGGCCCCGGCCAGCACGTCGCGGCGGTGGCGCAGCTCGGCGGCGACGGTGCGCAGGTGGCGGGGCCAGGCGGGGGCACCGACCAGCTCCAGGGCGGCCTCCTGGAGCGGGCGGGGCACGAAGAAGCTGTCGACGACCTGGATGGCGCGCAGCCGGTCCAGGACGGGGCCGCGTGCGGCGAGCGCGCCCACGCGCAGGCTGGGCGAGGTGGCCTTGGTCAGGGAGCGGACGTGCACGACGACCCCGTCGTGGTCCTCGGCGGCGAGGGTCGCGGGCAGCGCCCCTGCGTCCTCGTGGGCGAGGTTGCGGGCGTAGTCGTCCTCGACGACGAAGGCACCGGCGGCTCGGGCGATCCGCAGGACCTCGCTCCGCCGGGCCGGCGCGAGGACGGCGCCGGTCGGGTTCTGGAACAGCGGCTGGCACACGAACACCCGCGCGCCCGTGGCGTCGAGGGCGGCGGCCAGCAGCTCCGGCCTGACTCCCTCGGCGTCCACGGGGACGGGCACGGGCCGGCAGCCGGAGGCGCGGGCGATGGCCAGCAGCCCGGGGTAGGTGGGGGACTCGACCAGGACCGGCGCCCCGGGCGGGGCCAGGGCCCGCAGCGCGGTGGTCAGGGCGCTCTGCCCGCCCGCGGCGACCAGTACGTCGGCGGCGGTGACGGAGCCCCCGATCTCGCGGGCGAACCAGTCGCGCAGCTCGGTCAGCCCCTCCATCGGCGGCCGGCCCCAGGCGCCGGGGCGCCGGCCGGCCCGGGCCAGGGCGGCGGCCATGGCCCGCTCGGGCTGGAGCGAGGGGTGCAGGTAGCCGCCGCTCAGCTCTATGACACCGGGCGGCGGGGCGGCCAGGGACTTCAGCACGCCGGAGGCGTCGACGGAGCGGGGGACCACCTCTCCGGCGCCCTCGGCGCTGAGCGCGACCTCCTGCCAGGAGGTGTCGCCGGGCGCGGGCTCCGCGGTACGCGGGCGGGCCCGGTACGCGCCGGCGCCGGGCCGCGTGACGACGAGCCCCTCGGCGGCGAGCTGGGCGAGGGCACGGGAGACGGTGACGGGGCTGACCCGGTAGCGCTCGACGAGGGCCCGGCTCGACGGCAGCTTTCCACCGACCGAGTAGCGGTTGAGCTCGGACCTCAAGGAAGCGGCCAGTTCGGCGACACTGCTACGCTCTTGCATGAGAGCACAGAATAGCGCTACCGGTTCCACCACGATAGCGGTCGCCCATGGGGGCGCCGTGCCCGCCGGCCCGGCGGGCACGGGAGCCGCAGGCTCCGCAGCCGCCCCGGTGGGCCCCGGCCGCACCGGCAGCGGCCCCGTCGGCACCGGCCGCCTGGCCGGCAGCCGACTCGGCAGCGCGCTCGGCGGCGGCACCGCACTGGCCTTCGCCGGCGTCGTCGTCTTCTCGCTGACGTTCCCCGCCACCGCCTGGGGCCTGCACAGCTTCGGCCCCTGGTCGTTCGTCGCCGTGCGCAGCGTGCTCGCCGCCCTGATCGCGGGCGCCTTCCTGCTGGCCGGCAGGGTCCGGCTGCCGGCCCGCGAGCACCGGGCGGGGCTGGCCGTGGTCGCCCTCGGCGTGGTCGTCGGCTTCCCGCTGCTCACCACCCTGGCGCTGACCACCTCCACCACCTCGCACGCCGCCGTCGTGGTCGGGCTGCTGCCGCTCACCACCGCCGCCCTCTCCGCGCTGCGCACCGGGGTCCGGCCCTCGCGCCGGTTCTGGGGCGCTGCCGTGGCCGGCGCCGGAGTCGTCCTCGGCTTCACGCTGGCGCAGAGCGGCGGCTCGGTGTCGCCGGGCGACGTGTACCTCTTCGGGGCGCTGCTGGTGTGTGCGGCCGGGTACACCGAGGGCGGGCGGCTCGCCCGCACCCTGCCCGGCTGGCAGGTGATCGGCTGGGCGCTGGTGCTGTGCCTGCCGCTCAGCCTGGCCGGTTCGGCGGTGGCGCTCGCGTACGAGCCGGTGCACCTGAGCGCGCAGGGCGTCGCGGGCCTGGTGTGGGTGGCGGCGGGCTCGTCCTTCCTCGGCCTGTACGTCTGGTACCGGGGCATCGCGGAGATCGGCGCCCCGCGCGCCAGCCAGCTCCAGCTTGCGCAGCCGCTGCTGACGCTGGTGTGGTCGGTGGGGCTGCTGGGCGAGCACCTGTCGCCCGCCGCCCCGCTGGCCGCTTGTGCCGTGCTGATCTGCATCACCATCACACAGCGGGCTTAATCCGGACGAATCGCCGTAAACTGCTGTCACCGGATCCA
The DNA here is from genome assembly GCF_040704625.1 of Streptomyces sp. NPDC046866. Lineage (NCBI taxonomy): Bacteria > Bacillati > Actinomycetota > Actinomycetes > Kitasatosporales > Streptomycetaceae > Streptomyces > Streptomyces sp. NPDC046866. The sequence goes on along the minus strand of NZ_JBEYXN010000011.1, from coordinate 195,359 downwards.
GACCGCCTCCAAGGAGGTCATCACATGCGCGCAACCGAGGGCGACCAGCTGGTGCAGCACGGCAGAGTCGTGGGGCAGCACGACAAGGTCGGCGAGATCACTCAGGTACTGGGCGAGAACGGCACCCCTCCCTACCGGGTCCGTTTCCCTGACGGCCACGAGGCAGTCATGTCCCCGGGCCCGGACTGCGTGGTGAGGCACCCGGTGGAACCCGACCAGTGACTCATCGCTTCACCGCTCCACCGCTCCATCCATCACGTCACCGCGGCGGCACCGCCGTCGGGTAGTGGTCGGCAACGACCCGGGCCATGGCTCCGTTGGGGTCCGCGGCCACCTGCTTCGCCGAGAAGTAGAGGTGGCCGCGGACCTCGGCGTGTTGGCGGGCGAAGGACAGGTGCCGGGAGAGCTCGGCCGGGTCGCGCCAGGCGGGCGTGGAGCTGTTGCGGTCGCAGCGGTACAGCGCCTCCCCCACGTAGAGGGACACCCCCGTGCCGGCGACCGTCTGCGCCCACCACGGGACGAGCTTGGCGTAGTCGGCGGTCGGGTGGCCGATGTGCCAGTACACCTGCGGCGCGATGTAGTCGATCCACCCCTCCTTCACCCACTTGCGGGTATCGGCGTACAGGTCGTCGTACGTGGCCACGCCGGCCTGCGTGTCCGAGCCCAGCGGGTCGCGGTCCTTGCTGCGCCAGACCGCGAAGGGGCTGATGCCGAACCGGGCCGCCGGCCGGACCTGCCGCACCCGCGCGGACATCTCGCGGACCAGGGTGTCGGTGTTGTGGCGGCGCCAGTCGGCGCGCGAGGCGAAGCCGGCGCCGTGGCGCTCGAACGCCTCGTCGTCGTCGAACTCCTCACCCGCGACGGGGTAGGGGTAGAAGTAGTCGTCCCAGTGCACCCCGTCCACGGCATAGCGGGAGACCGCGTCGAGCATGGCCTCCTGCACAAACGCCCGCACCTCCGGCAGCCCCGGGTTGTAGTACAGCTTGCCGCCGTGGGCGACCGTCCAGCCGGGGTTGCGCCGCGCCGGGTGCGAGGGCGCGAGCGCCGCGGGATCGGTGTGGTCGTTGGCGATCCGGTAGGGGTTGAACCAGGCGTGCAGTTCCAGCCCCCGGGCATGGGCTTCGGCGACCGCGGTGCCGAGCGGGTCCCAGCCGGGATCCCCGCCCTGCTCGCCCGTCAGCCACTGCGACCAGGGCTCGCGGGCGGCGGGCCACATCGCGTCGGCGGCCGGCCGGACCTGGAGGACCACCGCGTTGAGACGGCGCTGCACCGCGGTGTCGAGGAGCGCCAGCAGCTCGGCCCGCTGCTCCCCGGCGTCCAGGCCGCTCTCGGAGGGCCAGTCGATGTTCTCCACCGTGGCGATCCACATGCCCCGGAACTCCGCGCCCGCGGCGGTCGTCCGCCCCCGGCCGGGCCGCCGCCGCTCCGCCCGGCCGGCTTCCGCCGCCCTTCCCGCGCCCGCCCCCTCTCCCGCCTGCGCGGGCTCCGCCGCCCCCGCCGGTCCCCCGGCCGTGGCGGCCAGCGCCCCCGCGGCTGCGGCCAGCAGCCCCCGCCGTCCGACGTACTCCATGTGACGACTCCGTTCCGTAGCGTGACATTGCGGTCCGTGCGCTCAGCATGCCCGCCCCGGCGCCGCATCAACGCCAGGGTCGGGGGTAACGTCGGGGGGCGCGGCGGGCGCCGGAACGCAGTTACCACTGCTCCACACGGGGGACCCGCCCACGGATGAGCAGCGAAAGGCACGAAGTGACTGACCTCCCTTCCGACATCACCCGAGTCGGCGTAGTGGGCTGTGGCCAGATGGGCGCGGGCATCGCCGAGGTGTGCGCCCGCAGCGGCCTTGAGGTGATGGTCGCCGAGACCACCGGCGAGGCTCTGGAGATCGGGCGGACGCGGCTGCACAACTCCCTGACGAAGGCCGCCGAACGCGGCAAGATCAGCGAGGAGGAGCGGGACGCCACCCTCGCCCGGCTCACCTTCACCACCGACCTCGGCGAGTTCGCCGACCGCGACCTCGTGATCGAGGCGGTCGTCGAGAACGAGCAGGTCAAGACGGAGATCTTCCAGATCCTGGACCAGGTGATCACCCGTCCCGACGCGATCCTCGCCTCGAACACCTCCTCGATCCCGCTGGTCAAGCTGGCCGTCGCGACCTCGCGGCCCGACCAGGTCATCGGCATCCACTTCTTCAACCCCGCCCCCGTGCAGAAGCTGGTCGAGCTGATCCCGGCGCTCACCACGGGCGAGGAGACCATCAAGCGGTCCGAGGCCCTGGTGCAGAACGTGCTCGGCAAGCACGCGATCCGCGCCCAGGACCGGTCGGGCTTCGTGGTCAACGCCCTCCTCGTCCCCTACCTGCTCTCCGCGATCCGGATGTTCGAGTCCGGCATCGCGAGCCGCGAGGACATCGACAACGGCATGGAGTTCGGCTGCGCCCACCCCATGGGCCCGCTGAAGCTGTCCGACCTCATCGGCCTGGACACCATCGCCTCGATCGCCGACTCGATGTACGCGGAGTTCAAGGAGCCGCTCTACGCCGCTCCCCCGCTCCTGCAGCGCATGGTCGACGCGGGCCGCCTCGGCCGCAAGACCGGCTCGGGCTTCTACCCGTACGGCTGAGCCGTTGTCGCCGCTGCAGTGTGAGAAGAACCTCGGTCGCCCTGGGGGCGGCCGGGGTGCGGCTAAGGTCCCTGCGTGAAGAACCGCACGCCCACACCCGCGCGGCCGCTGCCCACCGGCGCCCCGGCCGCCGCCCCGAGCCCGGCCGCCACCCCCGGCCCGGCCGCCGCCCCGAGCCCCGCCGCCGCCTCCGGGCAGGGCTCCCGGCTCGGCTGGCTCGACGCGCTGCGCGGCGTCGCCGCCCTGGTCGTGGTCATCCAGCACTTCGGCCTGCTGCAGATGCTGCCGCACGGGAACCTCGTGCGGCAGAACTTCGACCTGGGCCTCTTCGGGGTCATGCTGTTCTTCATCGTCAGCGGCTACATCATCCCCGCCTCGCTCGAACGCCGCGGCGACGTGCGGGGGTTCTGGATCGGGCGGATCTTCCGGATCCACCCCGCCCTGATCGTCACCCTGACCGTCTCGATCATGATGCTGCCGGCCGGCGACGGCTCGGTCCGCCTCCTGCGCACCGGCGACGACCCGGCCTCGCTGATAGCCAACGGCCTGCTGCTCCCGGACTTCCTGGGCATCCCCAACGGCATGAACGTCACCTGGACGCTCTGCTACGAGATGCTCTTCTACTTCTTCGTCACCGCCCTGTTCACCCGCGGCCTGCACCGGCACAGCGCCCCCATCGCCGTCGGCTGCGCCGCCCTCGCCCTCGCGGTCGGCACGGCCGTCGGCGAGCACCTCCTGACGCCCGGCCCCGGTGCGGTGCGGCCGCTGCTGCTGATCGTCACGCCGGTCGTGCTCGCGGGTTTCGCCGGAGTGCTCAGCGGCCGGCCGGGGCTTACCCGGGCGGGCGCCGCACTGCTCGGCGGACTCGGCCTGGTGCTGATCACGCTCAACAGCCGGGCGCCCTGGTTCGAGACCTGGACGATCTTCGCGACCATGTTCGCCGGGACGGCGGTGTACCGGGCGCAGCACGCCCGGAGCGGCCGCATGCCCTCCCTGGCCGCCTGCGGGTTCGTGGTCGTCTCGGGCGGGCTGGTCGGATGGCTGTACAACCGGGACGGCTTCGAGAACCACACGTGGACGACGGGCTGGATGTCCTGGTCCTCCGCCTATCTGGCCGCGTGGACGGTGTTCGGGCTCGGCTTCCTGCTCCGCCAGCGGCGCTTCCCCCGGGTGCTGACCTGGCTCGGCGCGATCAGCTTCTCCCTGTACCTGCTGCACTTCCCGCTGCTGCGCACGGTCGGACACCTGGTGGGGGTGCCGCCCCTGCCGTCCTCGACGCTCGGCCGACTGGCCTGGACCGGGCTGTTCTTCGCCGTCGTGCTGGCCGCGAGCCACCTGATGTACCGCTGGGTCGAACTGCCGATGCAGAACGTCGGCCGCCGCGTCCAGCGGGCGGCGGCCCGCCGGTGGCCGGCCGCCGCCGGGCGGGACGCCGGCTAGCCCAGGCGCAGGTGGTGCAGGAGCAGGAGGCCGGCCGCCATGTTGGCGGCCGGGATCTCGCCGCGGGCGATCATGTCCGGTACGAGCTTCAGCGGCACCCACTCGCGGCGTGAGGACTCGAAGCCGTCCTCCGGGTCGCCCACGTACGTGGCCCCCTCCGCCCAGTACAGGTGGTGGCGGGCATCGGTCAGGCCGTTGGACGGCTCCACCGTCATGAGGTGGTGCAGGGGGCCGGGCCGCCAGCCGGACTCCTCCTCCATCTCCCGGGCGGCCGCGGCGGCGATGTCCTCGCCGTCCTCGACCACCCCGGCGGGCAGTTCCCAGCCCCAGCTGTCGGTGATGAACCGGTGCCGCCACAGCAGCAGCACCTCGTTCGCCCCGTTGACGGCCGTGGCGGCGGCCACCGGGCGCAGCCGGATCACGAAGTGGTCCAGGTGCCGGCCGTCGGGGAGTTCCACATCGGCGAGGTTCACGTCGAACCAGCGGTTCTTGTACACGGTCTGCTCACTCAGGTTCGTCCACTGCACGGTATTGCCGCCTTCCGGATCGTCGGTGGCAACATGGCAGCAGGCGGAGCTGTCACAGCGGAACGCGCAGCGCCCCGTCGATGAGCCGGGCGGTCTCCTCCGCGCCGAAGCACCCGCTGTGCAGCAGCTGCTCGCGCACCGCCCGCAGCCGGTCCCGCAGCCGCAGCGACTCCATCCCCTTGGCCCGCTCGGCCATTTCGGCGGCGGCCGCCACCGCACGGTCCGCCTCGCCTTGGCGCAGCTGGATCTCGCACAGCATGGCCAGGCGGTGGACCCGGCCGCGGTCGTGCGCGGGCGTGCCGACGGCGGCGGTCGCCTGCTCGTGCGCCGCGTCCAGGTCCCCCAGGCTCAGCAGCGCCTCCGCCACCTGTACGTTGACCAGCCCGGGCTGGACGTAGCCCGTCTCGTCGGGCTCCGAGCCGGGCGAGATCCGCTCGGCGGCCGCCTCGGCGTGCCGGATGCAGGTCAGGGCGGCGGCGGTGTCGCCGAGTTGGGCGTAGGCCTTGGCCTGCATCGCGTACAGGTCCGCCGCCAGGGCCGGGGTGGTGTGCCGGCCCGCGGCGCGCAGGGCCGCCTCGGCGAAGGCCACGGCCTGGCGGTGCTCGCGCAGGTGCAGGGACTGGTTGACCAGCAGGGCGATGACGTACGCGCCGAGGCCGCGGTCGCCGCTGGCCTTGGCCAGCCGCAGCGCCTGGTGGAAGTAGCGCTGGGCGAGGCCGTGGGCGTCGGAGTCGTACGCGCAGATCCCCGCCACCGCCACCAGGGAGCCGGCGGCCCGGTGCAGTCGGCGGCCCAGGTCGTCGGGGTAACTCCCGCGCAGCATCGGCGCGGTCTCGGTGCCGAGGAAGCGGACGATCCGGGCCCGGGTGGCGACTCCGCCGGCCCGGCGGTACATCAGCTCGTAGTGCGCGCGGGCCGCCCGCAGGATCTCGATGTGCTCCGGGCCGATCCGGCGGGGCCCGTCCCTGGACACGTCGGCGTCCTCGGGCGGGTTCTCCCACTCCCAGACCGGGATCACGGCCGGGGTGCCGGTGAGGGCTTCCGCGGTGAGCAGGGGGAAGCGGCCCTGCTCGTCGCTGCGCCACAGGGCGGCGGCCCGGTCGACGAAACCGCTGAGCGGGGAGGCGTGCGGGGCGGCGGCCTGGCCGGGCAGGCCGAGGCCGACGTCGTCCAGCGAGACCGGGCGGCGCAGCCGGCTGCCGAGCACCTCGCAGATCAGGTCCGGGACCTGGCCGCGCGGGCGCTGGCCCTTCAACCACCGGGTGACGGCGGTGTGTTCGTACCGCAGCGCCAGTCCGCGGGAGCGGCCCGCCTGGTTCACGTGCGCGGCGAGTCCGGCGTGGGACATGCCCGCCTCGGCGAGGAGGGCGTCGAGCAGGGCGTTGGGCTGCATGGACCCCTCCCAGGGCTCTCCGGTCCGGCCCGCCCCCAGGCTAGTGGCTGGCCGGTGCGCGCGGGGGCCGACTGCCCGGGATTCACACGGGGTGTGAAGTGAGTACGCGCATAAATGCGATACGCACCCTGCCGGGGAGGCGGGTGGGGGCGGTTCACTGAAGAGCCTCGCCAAAGAGGCAGCCCGGGTCGTCGGCTCCCCCCTCGTACAGTGCGACGACCCGTCACCGCGTCGCCCGCCCCGCTGTCTGCCCGACACTCCACGGCGGGCGGGCGACGCGCCTCGGCTCCGCCGGGGCCCGGTTGGTCGCCGGGTCCCGGCCGGGAGCCGGGCGACCGCGCGCCGGGCCCTCCCACCGGGGCCCGGCGCGCGCTGCCGCCGCCGCTGCGCGGAGCTGTCCCCTCCCCGCCCCTTCCCGCTGTGCCGGATCTGCGGCTCCGCCGCGTGGCGGGGCTCCGCCCCCCGACCCCCGCGCCTCAGACGCCGGCGGGGCTGATAAATCAGCCCCGCCGGCGTCTGAGGCGAAAAGGGTCCGGGCGAAGCCCGGTTTCGGGAAGGGGCGGGGAGGGGGAACGGCTCCGCGCAGCGGTGGACCGGGCGGGACATGGGTGAGGGGCGCAGCCCCGGGTGGGGTGCGCCCCTCGAGGGGGTGCGGGCTACGCGCCGCGCAGGACCGCCCCGGTGCGCTCGCCGGCCAACGCCACCGCCGCATCACGGGCAGCCGTGGACTCCTCGGCCGTGAGGGTCCGGTCGGCCGCACGGAACCGCAGGGCGTAGGCGAGGGACTTCTTGCCCTCGCCGACCTGGTCGCCGGTGAAGACGTCGAACAGGCGGAGGGACTCCAGGAGTTCGCCCGCCCCGTCGCGCAGGGCCGCCTCGACGTCCGCCGCCGGAACGGACGCGTCGACGATCAGCGCGACGTCCTGGGTCGCCACCGGGAAGGTGGAGATCCGGGGCGCCTGCACGGCCTCGCCGCCGGCCGCCTGCAGGCGGTCCAGGTCGAGCTCCATGGCGCTGGTGCGGGCCGGCAGGCCCAGGGCCTTGACCACGCGCGGGTGCAGCTCACCGGCGTGGCCGATGACCTGCTCGGCGCCGTCGAGGGTGACGACCAGCTCGGCGCACCGGCCCGGGTGCCACGGCCCGTACTGCCCCTGCCGGACGACCAGCTCGGCACCGGCCTCGGCGGCCAGCGCACGGGCGGCCTGCACCGCGTCCGCCCAGTCGGCCGGACGGCCCTTGCCCCACCAGCCGGCCTGCTCGCGGGCGCCGGCCAGCACGACGGCGGCGTACCGCGGCTGCGCGGGCAGGGCGGCGTCGAGCGTGGCGACCTCCTCGTCCGTGGGACGGCGGTCGACGGGCAGCCGCACCGCGACGCCCGGCTCCTCGCCGGCCCGGAAGACCAGGCCGGTCTCGAAGAGGGCGAGGTCGTGGCTGCCGCGGCTGTCGTTGCGGCGCAGGGCGCCGAGCAGCCCCGGCAGCAGCGTGGTGCGCAGCGCCGGCTCCTCGTCGGAGAGCGGGTTGACGAGCCTGACCACGCGGCGGGCGGGGTCGTCGGCGGCCAGCTGGAGCTGGTCGAAGACGCCCTCGCCGATGAACGGGTAGTTCAGCGCCTCGACGTAGCCTGCGCCGGCCAGCGCCCGCCCGGCCCGGCGGTGCAGCTGCTGCCGGGCGGTGAGGCCGCGGCCGGAGGGCACCTGGGGCAGGGTGGAGGGCAGGTTGGCGTACCCCTCGAGCCGGATGACCTCTTCGGCGAGGTCGTTCGGCTCGGCGAGGTCGGGCCGCCACGACGGGACGGTGACGACGAGCTCGTCCTGGCCGTAGACGTCGCAGCCCACCTCCTGGAGGCGGCGTACGACGGTCTCGCGGCCGTAGGCGACGCCGGCGACCTTGTCGGGGTGGTCCGCGCGCATCGCGACGGTGCGCGGGGCGCCCGGCGCGGTGAGCTCGGTGACGCCGGCCTCGGCGGTGCCGCCGGCGAGCAGCACGAGCAGGTCGACGGTCCGCTGGGCGGCCGCGGAGGCGGCCTGCGGGTCGACGCCGCGCTCGAAGCGCTTGGAGGCCTCCGAGGACAGCTTGTGGCGGCGGGCGGTGCGCGAGATGGTGATCGGGTCGAAGTGCGCGGCCTCGATCACCACGTCCGTGGTCCCCGCGACCTGGCCGGTCTCGGGGTCGGCGACGGCGTCGGCGATCTCGGTGTTGGCGCCGCCCATGACACCGGCGAGGCCGATCGGCCCGCTGCTGTCGGTGATCACCAGGTCCTCGGCGTCGAGGGTGCGCTTGACCCCGTCGAGGGTGGTGAACTTCTCGCCCTGCTCGGCCCGGCGGACGCCGATCGCGCCGTCGAGGCGGGAGCGGTCGTACGCGTGCAGGGGCTGGCCGAGTTCCAGCATCACGTAGTTGGTGACGTCCACGGCGAGGGAGATCGGGCGCATGCCGGCCTTCTGGAGGCGGCGCTTGAGCCAGATCGGGGACTTCGCCTCGGGGTCCAGGCCCGTGACGGTGCGCGCGGTGAAGCGGTCGCAGCCGGCCGGGTCGGAGATCTTGACGAGGTAGCCGTAGGAGTTGGGCGCGGGCACGTCGAGCAGCGCCGGGTCGCGCAGCGGCAGGCCGTACGCGGTGGCGGTCTCGCGGGCCACGCCGCGCAGCGACAGGCAGTAGCCGCGGTCGGGCGTGACGGCGATGTCGAGGACCTCGTCGCGCAGCTCGAGCAGCTCGATGGCGTCGGTGCCGACCTCGTGCTCCGGCGGCAGCACGATGATGCCGTGCGTGCCGTCGTCGCCCATGCCGAGCTCGTCGCCGGAGCAGATCATGCCGTGCGAGTTCTTGCCGTACGTCTTGCGCGCGGCGATCGCGAAGTCGCCGGGCAGGACGGCGCCGGGCAGCGCCACGACGACCTTGTCGCCGACGGCGAAGTTGCGGGCGCCGCAGACGATCTCCTGCGGCTCGCCGGTGCCGTTGGCGGTGCCGACGTCGACGGTGCAGAAGCGGATCGGCTTCTTGAACTCGGTCAGCTCCTCGATGGTCAGCACCTGGCCGACGACGAGGGGGCCGGTGAGGTCCGCGCCGAGCTGCTCGACGGTCTCGACCTCCAGACCGGCGTCGATGAGCTTGGCCTGCACGTCACGACCGGTTTCGCCCGCAGGCAGGTCGACGTACTCCCGCAGCCAGGAAAGCGGGACCCGCATCAGATCTCCATCCCGAAGGGCCGGGTGAACCGGACGTCACCTTCGACCATGTCTCGCATGTCTTCCACGTTGTGCCGGAACATCAGCATCCGCTCGATGCCGAAGCCGAAGGCGAACCCGCTGTACTTCTCGGGGTCCACGCCGCAGGCGGTGAGCACCTTGGGGTTGACCATGCCGCAGCCGCCGAGCTCGATCCAGCCCTCGCTGGAGCAGGTGCGGCAGGGGCGCTCGGGGTTGCCCACCGACTCGCCGCGGCACACGTAGCACTGCATGTCCATCTCGGCGGACGGCTCGGTGAACGGGAAGAAGTTCGGGCGCAGGCGGGTGGTGACGTCGTCGCCGAAGAGCGCCTTGACCATGTGGTCGATGGTGCCCTTGAGGTCGGCCATCGTCAGGCCCTCGTCGACGGCGAGCAGCTCGACCTGGTGGAAGACCGGGGTGTGCGTGGCGTCGAGCTCGTCGGTGCGGTAGACGCGGCCGGGGCAGACGACGTACACGGGCGGCTCGCGGCGCTCCAGGAGCGAGCGGGCCTGCACCGGGGAGGTGTGGGTGCGCAGCACGACACCGGACTCGTCGCCCTGGAAGCCCTCGGGGCCCTGGATGAAGAAGGTGTCCTGCATCTGGCGCGCCGGGTGGTCGGGCGTGAAGTTGAGTGCGTCGAAGTTGAACCACTCGGCCTCGACCTCGGGGCCCTCGGCGACCTCGTACCCCATGGCCGTGAAGATGTCCGCGATGCGGTCCATCAGCGTGGTCAGGGGGTGGCGGGCGCCGGCCGGGACACGGTCGTACGGCAGGGTGACGTCCACCGCCTCCTCGACGAGCACGCGCTCGTCGCGCTCGGCCTCGAGCTGGGCGAGGCGCTCCGCGAACGCCTTGTTCACCGCGCCGCGGGCCTGGCCCACGCGCTTGCCCGCCTCGGCCTTGGCCTGCGGGGGCAGCGCGCCGATCTCGCGGTTGGCGAGGGCGAGCGGCGAGGTGCCCCCGGTGTGGGCGGTCTTCGCGTGCGCCAGTGCGTCGAGGTCGCCGGCGGCCGCGAAGGCGGCGAGCGCCTCGTCCCGCATGCGCTCGATCTCTTCCGGTTTCAGTGCCTCGACCTCGACAGGGTCGTACGACTTGTTCGGTGCCGACATCTCTTCCCGTGCTTCCGATGGGCTGGCTGGAGGTCCCCGCGACTCATGGAGCTCGATACAAGGACACAAAGGTGCCAAAGGACGAGTCTACGGGCCGCGGGGGGCGGAGGAGCCCGTGGGCCGCCTGGCGAGACGCTCCGCAGTGCTACTGCGTGAGGTACGCGGGCGCGCCGACGGGCAGGATAAATCGGAATTCCGCGCCGCCGCCGGGGCCGCGGCCCACGGTGATGGTGCCGCCGTGGGCTTCCACGATCCCCTTGACGATGTACAGGCCCAGGCCGGTGCCGCCGCGTTTGCTGCCCCGCCAGAAGCGGGTGAAGACGCGGCCCATCGACTCCTCGGGGATCCCGGGGCCCTCATCGGTCACGGTGACGGCGGTTCCCTTCTCGGTCTTGCCCGCTGCGTTCGTCAGGCTGCTCGGCGATACGTCGATGGTGACGGTTCCGCCGCCGTGCCGCACCGCATTTTCGAGCAGGTTGCCGAGGATCTGGTCGATCTTGTCGGGGTCGGCCCACAGGTCGGGCAGGGCGCGGCTCACCCGGACGAGGAAGCGGTCGGGGGCCTGGCCGTTCGCGGTGAGGGCCTGGACGTGGCGGCCGACCGCGGTGGCGATGTCGACGGGCTGGCGGCGGACCTCCAGGCGGCCGGAGTCGATGCGGGAGATGTCGAGGAGTTCGGCGATCAGGCGGGTGACGCGGTTGGCGTCGGCGTCGACGGTCTCCAGCATCAGGCGCTTCTGGTCGTCGGTGAACCGCTCCCACTTGGCGAGCAGGGTCGCGGTGAAGCCCTTGACGGAGGTCAGCGGGGAACGCAGCTCGTGCGCGACGGTCGCGATCAGCTCGGCGTGGCTGCGCTCGGTGCGGCGGCGCGCCTCGGTGCCGCGCAGGGTGACGACGAGGCGGTGCAGCGGGCCGGTGGGGTGGGGGCGGACGTACCGGGCGGAGACGAGGACCTCGCGGCCGCCGGGCAGCAGGAGGTTGCGCTCGGGCTGGCCGCGGCGGATGGCGAGGCCCCCGTACGGGTCGGTCAGCGCCCACCAGCGGCGGCCGTCGAGGTCCTCCAGCGGCAGGGCCTGCTCGATGCGGGTGCCGAGGGCCTCGGCGGGGGCGAGCGCGGTGAGGCGGGCGGCGGCGGAGTTGAAGCAGATCACCCGGCCGGTCCGGTCGGCGACGACGAGCCCGTCGGGCAGGTCGTCGGGGTCGATCCCGAGGCCCGCGGGCGCGTCCCCGTCGGCGGCCGCCGACGGGGACGGCGTACCGGCCGCCTCCACGGCTCCTGGCGAGCTGTTCGTACCGACGGTCATGTCCCCGTACCCCACATCTCCGAGGAGCGCAGTGGGCCCCCCGGGCCGCCACATTACTAGCTGGGGGTCACGGAGCGGCACCCTCCGGGCGCCCGCTGTGCACGCGCGGACGCGTACAGGCACACGGCGGCGGCCGTGGCGAGGTTCAGGCTCTCGGCCTTGCCGTGGATCGGGACCCGTACGACGGCGTCGGCGAGGGCGCGGGTCTCCTCGGGCAGGCCCCACGCCTCGTTGCCGAAGACCCAGGCGGAGGGGCCGCCCATGGTGCCGGCGTCCAGTTCGGCGTCGAGGTCGTCCTGGCCGGCCCCGTCGGCGGCGAGGATCCGTACGCCGGCGGCGCGCAGCCCCTCGACGGCCTGCTCGACGGGTACTCCGACGGCGACGGGCAGGTGGAAGAGGGAGCCGACGGAGGCGCGGACGGACTTGGGGTTGTACAGGTCCACGGAGGCGTCGGTCAGGACGACAGCGTCGGCCCCGGCGGCGTCCGCGCAGCGCAGTACGGTGCCGGCGTTGCCGGGGTCGCGGACGTGGGCGAGGACGGCGACGAGCCGCGGCCGGGCGGCGAGGATGTCCTCGAAGGGCGAGTCGAGGAAGTGGCAGACGCCGACGAGCCCCTGCGGGGTGACGGTCTGCGAGACCTCGGCGAGGACCTCGTCGGACGCGTGGTGGACGCGGGCGCCGGCCTCGCGGGCGGCGGCGACGATGTCCGCGTAGCGCTCGGCGGCCTCGGCGGTGGCGAAGAGCTCGATCAGGGTCGCGCCCGTGGCCCCGCGGTGGGCGACGGCCTCGCGGACGGCCTGGGGGCCCTCGGCGAGGAAGCGGCGCTCCTTGGTGCGGAAGTTGCGCCGCGCCAGGCGCCTGGCGGCGGCCACCCGCGGGGATCGGGGGGAGATCGGCTCGGCGGGGGCGGGGGTACCCATGGGCGGTCGGCTCGCTTCCGTACGTACTGCGGTGTGGCGTGGGGCTGGTCGGCTACAACGCACGGACCCGCAGGCACGGGGCCTGCGGGTCCGGGCTGAAGCCAGTGAAGGGCTTGCTCGCGCGCGTGGTGCTTAGGCGGCGGCGGGGGCCTTCGGGGCGTTCACGTCGGCCGGGAGCGCCTTCTGGGCGACCTCGACCAGCGCGGCGAACGCGTTGGCGTCGTTGACGGCCAGCTCCGCGAGGATCTTGCGGTCCACCTCGATGTTGGCGGCCTTCAGACCCTGGATGAGGCGGTTGTACGTCATGCCGTTCTGGCGGGCAGCGGCGTTGATGCGCTGGATCCACAGCTGACGGAAGTCGCCCTTGCGCTTCTTGCGGTCGTTGAAGTTGTAGACCAGCGAGTGGGTGACCTGCTCCTTGGCCTTGCGGTACAGGCGCGAACGCTGACCGCGGTAGCCGGAGGCCGCCTCGAGGATCGCCCGGCGCTTCTTGTGGGCGTTTACTGCCCGCTTGACGCGTGCCACTTTTTAACTCCTTGTAGCGGGGCCGCGGGTGTCTTCACACGGCCCGAAAGTTCGATGGGGTACCGGTCTCGGCGTCCCTGGCCCGGCGGTGACCGGGCGGGGGGACGTCAGATGCCGAGAAGCTTCTTGATCTTCGCGGCGTCGCCCGGGGCCATCTCGGCGTTGCCGGTGAGGCGACGCGTCAGCTTGGACGACTTGTGCTCGAGCAGGTGGCGCTTGCCGGCGCGCTCGCGGAGCACCTTGCCGGAGCCGGTGACCTTGAAGCGCTTCTTGGTACCGCTGTGCGTCTTGTTCTTCGGCATGGCGCCGTTATCTCCTCGTCGGTGGCGTCCCCACCGGTCCGGTACCGGACCGGCTTGCGGGAACGTCATGTTGTGTCGGGTGATCCGGGACAGGCTGCCCCGGAATCAGGCGTCGGCCGCCGGAGCCTCGGGGGAGGCGTCCTCGGTGGCCTCGGCGGAGGCGACTCCGGTGTCCTCCGCGGCGGCTCCCTTGGAGTCGTCGGCGGCGGCACCCTGGCGCCCGGCCTTGCGGGCGGCCTGGGCCTCGCGGGCTTCGGCCATCGCCTCGGTCTTCTTCTTGTGCGGACCGAGGACCATGATCATGTTGCGGCCGTCCTGCTTCGGGTTCGACTCGACGAAACCGAGCTCCTGGACGTCCTCCGCCAGGCGCTGCAGCAGTCGGTAGCCGAGCTCCGGGCGGGACTGCTCGCGACCACGGAACATGATCGTGATCTTGACCTTGTCGCCCTGCTTGAGGAACCGAACGACGTGACCCTTTTTGGTGTCGTAGTCGTGCGGGTCGATCTTCGGCCGGAGCTTCATCTCCTTGATGACCGTGTGCGCCTGGTTCTTGCGCGCCTCACGGGCCTTCATGGCCGACTCGTACTTGAACTTGCCGTAGTCCATGAGCTTGCAGACCGGCGGGCGTGCAGACGCTGCGACCTCGACCAGGTCCAGGTCGTACTCCTGCGCGAGTTCAAGCGCCTTCGCAAGCGGGACGATGCCCACCTGTTCGCCGCTGGGACCGACGAGTCGCACCTCAGGGACACGAATCCGATCGTTGATGCGGGGCTCGGTGCTGATGGATCCTCCTCGGTAGCACCACACGGCTGTCCGGGAGACAGCCGCTGACGTCTTGTGTCGTCTACGACCAACCGCGGCGGAACACCAAAAATGCCCCGACGGGCACAGGCAGGGGCTCCAATACAACCGGAGCACCGCCGGGTGCGAACCGCGGGGCGCAGACTCGGGCAGCTTTCCATCGTCCGTACGGAACGATGGATGCCGCCTGACCGGTGACCCGCCGCCCCGGAGGGCGGTCAGGTGGGAGAACGGAGCCTCCACTTGTGGGCCGGGGACATACGTCTCCGGCCGGTCGTTAGCCCAATATAGCATTCGGCGCCGGGTCCGCTCACCCGGCGGCCTGCGGAGCGGGGAGCTCCGCGGCCCGGCTTATCGTGTGTGGCATGACTGACGCGACCCCCACCCCCGCCACCGAGGCCGGCGCCACGCCGGACGCTCCCGACTACGACGCCATGACGCGTGACATCGCGGATGTGCCCGCCGTCGAGGTGATCACCACGGTGGCCGTGCACCTGCTGAGCGCCGCGGCGGTCAACCTGGGCCTGGACAAGCCGGACTCCGAGCACAAGGACCTCGACGAGGCCCGCAAGCTGATCACGGCCCTGGCCGGCCTGGTCACGGCCAGCGCCACCGAGATCAGCTCCTTCCACGCGGCCCCGCTGCGCGACGGCCTGAAGTCGCTCCAGCTCGCCTTCCGCGAGGCCTCGATCGTGCCGGACGAGCCGGGCCAGGGGCCGGGCGAGAAGTTCACCGGACCGGTCTTCGCCTGAGGGGCCGGGCGCGGTACGGACGACACCGGATCCGCCGGGCCGTACCGGGCCGCAGGACGACGGCACCAGGACGACGGCAGAGGGCCGGGGCGATGCCGCCCCGGCCCTCTGCCGTATCCGGGGCCGCGGTCGGCTCAGCGGCAGTACAGCGGCTCCCCGGGCGGGGGCGGGGCCGTCTCCGGGAGCAGCGCCAGGTCCAGGCCGCGCACCAGCCGGGCCCGCAGCGTCTCGTCGGCCGCCAGCGCCTCGGCGACGCGGCGGGCCGCGGCTGCCGGGGCCTCGGGGCCGGCGGCCAGCACGACCGCCAGGGTGCCGTCCGCGTCCGCCCCGCCGGGGCCGAGGTGGGCCCGCAGCACGGCCGGCTCCGCGGACACGGCGGCCCGTACGGCCTCCCGCACGGCCGGGTCGGCCAGCGGGTCGGTGTCGGTGCGGCCCTCGGCGAGCGCGAGCAGCGCGGGGCCGGTCAGCTGGTAGGGGACGGGGCCGGCCAGGTCCAGGACCACGGTGTCGGCCTTCTCGTGCGCGGCGGCGGCCAGCGCCTGGTGCAGCGGGACGGCGACCGGGCGGGCCGCCGGGTCCCACAGGGCGAGCGAGGCGATCGAGGTGAAGGCGGGCAGGGCCCGGCGGTCCCCCGCGCGCAGGGTCGGCACCGCCATGTCGCTGGTCTTCTCGCGCTTCAGGCCGGTCTCCGGGTCGGTCTCGACCTCGCCGAGGACCGCGACGACCGGGACGAGCAGGCGGGCGCCCTTGAGCGCGGCCAGCACCTCCGGCTCCTTGGCCCGGTCCTCGGACCAGGCGGCCAGGGCCGCGCTCAGCCGGGGGTCGGCGGAGCCGTCGTCGTCGGAGAAGCCGGGGTCGGGGATGGTTTTGTTCGCCACAGTTACCCGACCCTATCCCGCCGTGCCGGCCGGGCCGTGCGCGGGCGGCGGGCCAGTACGGCGGAGAGGGCGAGCAGCGCCAGGCCGGCGCCGGCGGCCGCCGGGACGTGCAGCCCCTCGCCCCGCGGGGCCGTACGGGCCGGGCCGGGGCCGGGGCCGAAGTACCGCTGCGCGGCCGCGACGGGCACCGGGACCGGCGCTTCGGGGTGCAGCGCCGCGGCGGCCTGGAGGGCGGCGACCGGGTCGACGAGGCCGTGGCCGCGGGAGTCGTCGCGGCCGCCGACCGGGGTGTCGGTGGCGGTGTCCTCCAGCAGCTTCTTGATCTGGGCCGGGGACAGGTCCGGGTGGGCGGACCGGACGAGGGCCACCGCGCCGGAGACGAACGCGGCGGCCGCGCTGGTGCCCCAGCCCTCGTAGTAGGCGCGGTCGGGGTCGGCGATGACCACGTCGACGCCGGGCGCGCTGACGGTCGCGTACCAGTTCCTGGTGGAGAACGGGGCCTTGCGGCCGCTGCGGTCGACGGCGGTGACCGCGATCACGCCGGGGTAGGCGGCCGGGTAGGAGGTGCGGTCGCCGTCGCGGCCGCCGTTGCCTGCGGAGGCGACCACGACGACGCCCTTGGCGAGGGCGTACTGGACGGCCTCGTCCTCCGCGGCCTCGTGGTGCGCGGAGGCGCTGTCGTCGCCGAGCGAGAGGTTGATCACGTCGGCGCCGTGGTCGGCGGCCCAGCGGATGCCTTCGGCGAGGGCGGCGCCCTTGCTCTCGCGGGCCCGGTCGCGGCCCGCGTCGCCCTCCTCCAGGATCACACGGACCGGGAGGATGCGGGCCTGCGGGGCGAGGCCGAGGACGCCCTGGCGGCGGTTGCGGCCGTGCCCGTGGCCGGCGATGATCCCGGCCATCGCGGTGCCGTGGCGGGCCCAGGCGCGGTCGCCGGGGCCGGCGCCGAGGCCGACCAGGTCGACGCCCTCCAGGACCTGCCCGGCGAGGTCGGGGTGGCCTGGGTCGACGCCGGTGTCGAGGACGGCGACGGTGACGCCGCTGCCCTGGGTGGTGCCCCAGGCCTCCTCGGCGCGCAGGGCGGTCAGGGCCCACTGGCGGTTGCGGACGGAGTCGGCGTCGGCGGCGGCCGGGGGCGCGGTGGCCGCGGCCGCGGCGGCGAGGACGAGGCCGAGGACGGCTCCGGACGCGACGGGGCGGGCACGCCTCACCGGTCGCCCCCGGCCGCCTCGCCGGACGGCGCAGCGACCAGTTCCCGCACGGTGCGCTCCAGTCCCTCGCCGACCGCCTTGGCCCCGTGGCCCAGGCCCGCCTGGGCGACCGCTCCGGCGGCGTCCTTGCGCACGGCGTCCGCGGCGGGGACGGGCGCGGGGAGGGTGCGGCCGTCGGCGAAGGCGGAGACGGTGTAGACGACCACGGGGGCGTCGGGGAGCACGGCCGCGGTCCAGGCGGCGCGCCGGCCGTCGCCGAAGCCGTAGGCCGGCGGCGCGGTGAGCCGGCCGTCCAGCGCGGCCATCGCCGCCGGGGCGTCGGCGGGGGTGAAGACCAGGCCGACGGCGACGAGGGAGCTGCGGGTGGCGTCGGTGTAGGTGGCGCGGAGCACGCGGGTGCAGCCGGTGGGGGCGAGGGCCGCCTGCCAGTCGGGGGTGAGCGCGGGCCCGCACTCGGAGTCGGGGGCGAGCGCGACGCGCGTCCAGGTGCGGTCGGCTCCGCCGGGGCCGGTGTCGGGGGTGGCCAGGACGGGCGGGAAGAGGCTGTCCACGGGCGCGGTGTGCCACAGCGAGCCGGCCCGCCGGTAGGCGGCCTCGGCGGTCGGAGGCCGGTGTGCGGCATGGTGCTCGGCCCAGCCGCCGAGGGCGGCCCCGCCGAGGCAGCCGATCCCGAGGACCGCGCAGAGCACGGCGCCCAACGCCCGCCGCCCGTCCCCGGAACCGGGCTCGGCGGGGGCCGCGGCCTGCGCTGTCGCCATGCTCATCCGGCGGCTCCGCCCCCCGTCCCGTCCGGCTGCCTGAGCCGTACTCTACGCGCCGTCGCCGCCGGGGCCGCCCCGGTCCCCCGCCCCACGGCTCCGCGTCGCCCCAACGGCGGCCGTCCCCGTCGGCCGCGCCCCGGGGCTGCTCAATCGCCGGCGGGACTGGGGGTGGTGCCCCGCACCCCGGCTGACACGGCGGCCCGAGCCGGCCGGTTGCCCCCGGGGCCCGAACGCCGCCCCCTGGGCGTACGAAGCCGCACGTGCCGCCGACACCAGGTACGGCCCGCGGGGCGGTCCCGTCGCCTCGAACGCCGGCGGGTCTGAACAGCCCCGATCGGCGTCCGGGCCACCCCAAGACCCCGGCCGGCGAACGGCCGCAGGGCCGGGGACCGCAGCTGGCCCTGCCGCCGGTCGACAGCGCGCCGCAGCCCCCACCATCGGCCCAACCCCGGCCGCCGGGGAGCAAATCCGGCCTCGCCGGCGGTTGAGGCGGCCATGAGCCGCCGGCGGCGGGGCGCAGTCGGAGATCGAGGCGGGGCGACGGGGGTACCCAGCGGTAACGCGGCGTGGCAAGCTGCCCCGCATGGACTTCGCCGCCGCCCGGGACCGGGCCCGGTACGACCGGGCCACCGCGCACCTCGACGCGCCCCTCGCCATCATGGACCTCGACGCGTTCGACGCGAACGCCGATGACCTGGTGCGGCGCGCCGCCGGCAAGCCGGTCCGGGTCGCCAGCAAGTCGGTCCGCTGCCGGGCCCTGCTCGAACGGGTCCTGGCCCGCCCGGGGTTCGCCGGGATCATGTCGTACACCCTCGCGGAGTCGATCTGGCTGGTCCGCTCCGGCTTCGAGGACGTCCTGCTCGCCTACCCCTCCGCCGACCGCGCCGGCTTCGCCGAGCTGGCCGGCGATCCGAAGCTGGCCGCGGCCGTGACCGTGATGGTCGACGACCCGGCGCAGCTGGAGCTGATCGACCGCTCCCGGGCCGGCGGCGCCGAGGAGGTCCGCGTCTGCCTCGAACTGGACACCGCCCTGCACCTGTTCGGCGGCCGCGTCCGGGTCGGCGCCCGGCGTTCCCCGCTGCGGCAGCCCGGCGAGCTCGCCGAGCTGGCGCGGGCCGTCGCCGCCCGGCCGGGGTTCCGCGTGGTCGGGCTCATGGGGTACGAGGGCCACGTCGCCGGCGTGGGGGACGCCCTGGCGGGACGCCCGCTGCGCTCCCGGGCGATCCGGCTCATGCAGGCGGCGGCCCGCCGGGAGCTGGCGGCGCGGCGCGCCGAGGCGGTGCGGGCCGTGCGCGCGGTGGTGCCGGACCTGGAGTTCGTCAACGGCGGCGGCACGGGCAGCGTGCAGCAGACCGCCGCCGAGGAGGCGGTCACGGAGATCGCCGCCGGTTCGGGGCTGTACGTGCCGCGGCTGTTCGACAACTACACCTCGTTCCGCGGCCGTCCGGCGGCCCTGTTCGCCCAGCCGGTGGTGCGCCGGCCCGGGGTGGGCGTGGTGACGGTGCTGGGCGGCGGCTACCCGGCCTCCGGCGCGGCGGGCGCGGACCGGCTGCCCGAGCCGTACCTGCCGCAGGGGCTGCGCTACGACCCGCAGGAGGGCGCCGGCGAGGTGCAGACCCCGCTGCTCGGCAGCCCGGCCGACGATCTGCTGATCGGCGACCGGGTCTGGTTCCGGCACGCGAAGGCGGGCGAGCTGTGCGAGCGCTTCGAGGCGCTGCACCTGGTCGAGGGCGACCGGGTCACGGCCACCGTGCCGACCTACCGGGGCGAGGGCCGCACCTTCCTCTAGCGGCCCGCCGTCAGTACACCGTGTCCTGCTGGTCCGGGATGATGCTGGTGTCGGCGCGGCGGACGGGGCCCGGGGTGCCGTCGCGGTCCACGTAGCCCGTGGTGGAGCAGGGGTACGGCGCGGTCTTCGGCTTCTTCGGCTCGATGAACATCGGGTTCACGATCCACTTGCCGTCGCTGTTGTCGTACGCGCGGCACAACAGCTCGTTCTTGTTGCGGTTGACCACGAGCCGCAGGGCGGTGGCGTCCCGCAGGAACGAGACGTCGGTGTCGGAGTCGCCGGCGGCGAAGACCTGGCGGCGGGCGGCCGGCTGGACCTTCTCGGCGGCGGCCCCTCGGACGCCGAAGACCTCCTTGTTGATCCAGCACCGCTTGCCGTCGATGTACGTGGTCATGGTGTCGGCGCCGTCCGGCACCGAGCCGCAGCCCTGGAGGTGGGGGGTGAGCGCCCCGCCGGGCGCGGTGGTGTTGCGGATGCCGATGACGTGGTCCGCGCGGATGCCGACGCCCGCGGCCCACACCTCGACGACGAGCTGCGGGGAGGCCGAGCTGATCCAGACGTCGAAGCCGGCCTTCTGCAGGGCGGCGATGAGGTCCTTCTGCTGGTCGTAGTAGCGGACCCAGCCGGTGGCGGTGCCGCTGCCGACCTGCTGCGTCGCCCCGACGGGCGCGGCGAGGTTCTCGGTGCGGGCGGCGGCCGCGAAGCCGCGGACCTCGGCGGCGGTCCAGCCCTGCATCAGCTGGGGCAGCCAGGCGTACGCGGGCTCGGTGGTGCGGTGGTTCCAGCCGGCGAAGGCGGCGGCGCCGGCCCGGGTGGCCGCGGTGCCGTAGACGGCGGCGATCTCGTCGGCGCAGGCGGTGCCCTCGGGGGTGCCGGTGGGCAGCGGGCTCCCGGGCGCGGCGAGGCCGGTGCAGGCGGCGGCGAGGGCGGAGGCGGCGGCCGGGGTGAGGTGGCGGCTGGTGGTGGTCCAGTCGCCGGCGGCGGGCTGGCGGATCCTGCCGTTGCGCAGGAGCCAGTACAGGGTGGCGTCGCCGACGTCGTTCTTGACGACGGTGTTGTCCCAGTCGAAGACGGCGACGGGCTTGGCACGGCTCGGGCGGTACGGGTTGCACGCGCCGTGGGTGTCGATGAGCTGCTGGAGCCGGGCCTGGTTGTCGCCGTACCAGCCGGCGGCCACCCGCGGGGCGGTGCAGGGGGCGCCGGCGCGGCCGGACGCGGCGGACGCCTGGGCGGCCGGCGCGGCGGCGGCGAGGGTGCCGGCCGCCAGCGCGGCGGCGGCCGCGGCAGCGGCGGCGGCCCGGAGCCGGCGTACGGGCACGGGCAGGGGGGCGGGGGTGGGTCGGGTCACGGCGCGGGACTCTCCTGGTTCGGACGAAGATCGTCGCGGACGGTATGGCACGACAGCCGGGCGTCGTGCGACGCCCGGCTGTCGGGTGGGTGGAGTGCGGGTGAACGGTCGGTGGGCGTCCGTCCGCCCGCCCGCGGGTCCGGCTACAGGGGGGTGACGTACGCGCCGGAGATGCCGCCGTCGACCAGGAAGTCGGTGGCGTTGATGAAGGAGGAGTCGTCGCTGGCGAGGAAGGCGACGGCGGCCGCGATCTCCTCGGCCTCGGCGAAGCGGCCGACGGGGATGTGGACGAGGCGGCGGGCGGCCCGCTCGGGGTCCTTGGCGAACAGCTCCTGCAGCAGCGGGGTGTTCACGGGCCCCGGGCACAGCGCGTTGACGCGGATGCCCTCGCGGGCGAACTGCACGCCGAGTTCGCGGGACATGGCGAGCACGCCGCCCTTGGAGGCGGTGTAGGAGATCTGGGAGGTGGCGGCGCCCATGATGGCGACGAAGGAGGCGGTGTTGATGATGGAGCCGCGGCCCTGGCGCTGCATGTAGGGCAGGGCGGCCTTGCAGCACAGGTAGACGGAGGTGAGGTTGACGTCCTGGACGCGCTTCCAGGCCTCCAGGCCGGTGGTGAGGATGGAGTCGTCGTCCGGGGGCGAGATGCCGGCGTTGTTGAAGGCGATGTCGACGGAGCCGTAGGTGTCGAAGGCGGTCTTGAACAGGGCCTCGACCTCCTCGGGGTCGGTGACGTCGACGCGGACGAAGGTGCCGCCGACCTCCTCGGCCGCCGCCTTGCCGGCCCTCTCGTCGATGTCGCCGCAGACGACGTTGGCGCCCTCGGAGGCCAGGCGGCGGGCGGTGGCCAGGCCGATGCCGCTGCCTGCTCCGGTGATGACGGCGGTGCGGCCGACGAGGCGGCGGCAGACGGTCTCTTCAGTGGCTGCGGTCGCTTCAGTGCTCATGCTGTTCAGGCCTCCGTGCTGATGAAGACGTTCTTGGTCTCGGTGAAAGCGGTCAGGGCGTCGGGTCCGAGCTCGCGGCCGAGTCCGGACTGCTTGTAGCCGCCGAAGGGGGTCCAGTAGCGGACGCTGCTGTGGGAGTTGACGGACAGGTTGCCGGCGGCGACGGCGCGCGAGACGCGCAGGGCGCGGCCGACGTCGCGGGTCCACAGGGAGCCGGACAGGCCGTACTCGGTGGCGTTGGCCAGGCGTACGGCGTCCTCCTCGTCCTCGAAGGGCAGGACGACGGCGACGGGTCCGAAGACCTCCTCGGCGGCCACGGGCGCGGTGGGGGCGACGTCCGTGACGAGGGTCGGCGGGTACCAGAAGCCGGGGCCCTCGGGGGCGGTGCCGCGGACGGTGGTGAGGTCGTCGGTGACGTAGGAGCGGACGCGGTCCAGCTGGGCGCGGGAGATCAGCGGGCCCATCTGGGTCTTCTCGTCGGCGGGGTCGCCGACGCGCACCGCCTCGATGCCGGGGACGAGCAGCTCCAGGAAGCGGTCGTAGGCGGAGCGCTGGACGAGGATCCGGGTGCGGGCGCAGCAGTCCTGGCCGGTGTTGTCGAGGAAGGCCATGGGCGCCGCGGCGGCCGCGGCATCCAGGTCCGCGTCGGCGAAGACGATGTTGGGGCTCTTGCCGCCGAGTTCGAGGGTGACCCGCTTCACCCGGTCGGCGCACTTGGCCATGATCTGCTTGCCGACCCGGGTGGAGCCGGTGAAGACGATCTTGGCGACTCCGGGGTGCTCGACGAGCGCGTCGCCGGCGACCGCCCCGTGGCCGGGGAGCACCTGGAAGAGGTGTTCGGGGATCCCGGCTTCGAGGGCGAGCTCGGCGAGGCGCAGGGCGGTGAGGGGGGTGGTCTCGGCGGGCTTGAGGAGGACGGCGTTGCCCGCGGCGAGCGCCGGGGCCAAGCCCCAGGCGGCGATCGGCAGGGGGAAGTTCCACGGGGCGATGACGCCGATGACGCCGAGGGGTTCGAGGAAGGTGACGTCGATGCCGCCGGGGACGGGGATCTGGCGGCCGGAGAGCCGCTCCACCCCGCCGGCGGCGAAGTCGAGCAGGTCGCGGACATTGCCTGCCTCCCAGCGGGCGTTGCCGACGGTGTGGCCGGCCTCGGCCACCTCCAGCTGGGCCAGTTCCTCGATGTGCCCGTCGACGACCGCGGCGAAGCGGCGCAGCAGCCGGGCGCGGTCGGCGGGGGCCGCGGCCGCCCAGGCGCGCTGCGCGGCGGCGGCCCGGGCGACTGCGGCGTCGACATCGTCCCGTGTGGCGGCCGGGACGATGGCGACGGTTTCCTCGGTGGCCGGATTCAGAACCCTCAGGTGGTCGGGTGCCAGCGCGTCGGACACGGGGTGCCTCTCAGACGGTCGGTGCGGTCGGTGGTGGTGCTCGGTGCGGCCGGTGCCCGGTGCGGCCGGTGCCCGGTGCGGCCGCCGGTCCGTACGGGTCGGTGGTCCGTACGGGTCGGTGCCCGGTGCGGCCGGCCCGCCGGCCGGGCCCGGGCCCGCACGGGGCGCAGGGTGCGGGCGCCGGGACTACAGGCGTTCGAAGGAGCGGCGGCGCTCCCAGTCGGTGACCGCGGAGTCGTAGGCGTCCAGTTCGACGCGGGCCATGTTGAGGTAGTGGGCGACGACCTCGGGGCCGAAGGCGGCCTTGGCGATCTCGCTGTTCTCCCACAGCTCCGCGGCCTCGCGCAGGGTGGCGGGGACGTGTTCGAAGTCGCCGGTGTAGGCGTTGCCGGCGCAGGCCTCGGGCAGTTCGAGGCGGTTCTCGATGCCGTAGAGGCCGGCCGCGACCAGGCCGGCGACGGCGAGGTAGGGGTTGACGTCGCCGCCGGGGAGGCGGTTCTCGAAGCGCATGGAGCGGCCGTGGCCGACGACGCGCAGGGCGCAGGTGCGGTTGTCCACGCCCCAGGCGACGGCGGTCGGGGCGAAGGATCCGGGCCGGAAACGCTTGTACGAGTTGATGTTCGGGGCGTAGAGAAGGGAGAAGTCGCGCAGTGCGGCGAGCTGGCCGGCCAGGAAGTGCCGCATGACCGGTGACATGCCGCCCGGGCCGTCGCCGGCCATCGCGTTGCGTCCGTCGGCATCGGTGAGCGAGAGGTGGATATGACAGGAGTTGCCCTCGCGCTCGTCGAACTTGGCCATGAAGGTGAGCGAGACGCCCTCCTGCGCGGCGATCTCCTTGGCCCCGGTCTTGTAGACGGCGTGCTGGTCGCAGGTGGTCAGGGCCTCGTCGTAGCGGAAGGCGATCTCGTGCTGGCCGAGGTTGCACTCCCCCTTGGCGGACTCCACGGTCAGGCCGGCGCCCTGCATCTCGTTGCGGATCCGGCGCAGCAGGGGCTCGATGCGACCGGTCCCGAGGACCGAGTAGTCGATGTTGTACTGGTTGGCGGGGGTCAGTCGGCGGTAGTCGGCGTTCCAGGCCTGCTCGTAGGTGTCCTGGAAGACCATGAACTCCAGCTCGGTGCCGACCATGGCCGTGTAGCCCTGCTCGCCGAGGCGCTCCAGCTGGCGGCGCAGGATCTGCCGGGGTGCGGCGACCACGGGGGTGCCGTCGTTCCAGGCGAGGTCGGCGAGGAGGAAGGCACTGCCGGGGTGCCAGGGGATCCTGCGCAGGGTGCTGAGGTCGGGGTGCATGGCGAAGTCGCCGTAGCCCCGCTCCCAGGAGGACATCTCGTAGCCGTCGACGGTGTTCATGTCGGTGTCGACGGCGAGGAGGTAGTTGCAGCCCTCGGTGCCGTGCTCGAGGACCTCGTCGAGGAAGAACGGTGCGGCGAACCGCTTGCCCTGGAGCCGCCCCTGCATGTCGGGGAAGGCCAGGACGACAGTGTCGATCTCACCGCTGGCGACGAGGGCGCGGAGCTCCTCTGGGGCGAGCGGCGGCGTGCGGTCTACCACGGGGATCTCTCCTTCGGTGAGCCGAGGGGGCCTAAGGTATTGAACAAAACCATTGCTTGGGAAGGGGAGGAATCGAGATGACCGGCACGGCGAGCGAGGACGATGCGATCGCGCGGCTGAATCCCGTGCTGCGGCAGGTGCGGGCGGGCAACGGTTTCGAGGAGGCGCTCGAACAGATCCTCCAGGTGGTGCGGCTGGGCCTGGTGCCCGGCGGGGAACGGCTTCCGCCGGAGCGGGAGTTGGCGGAGCGGATGGGCATCAGCCGGGTCACCCTGCGCGAGGTGCTGAAGGTGCTCCAGGAGCAGGGCCTGCTGGAGGCGCGCCGCGGCCGGTACGGGGGCACCTTCGTGCTGCCCCGCCCCGACACCCCGGCGGGCGGCACCGAGGACGAGCTGCGCCGGCGCGTGGCGGGCGTGGACCTGGAGGACGTGCTGCGGTTCCGCGAGGTGCTGGAGGTGGGGGCGGCCGGGCTGTGCGCCGCCCAGGGGCTGACCGAGGAGGGCACCGAGCGGCTGCTCGGCGCGCTCGCCGCCACCCACGACGCCCCGCTGCCCGACTACCGCCGCCGGGACACCCTCTTCCACCTCACCCTGTGCGAGCTCGCCGGGTCCCCCACCCTCACGGCCCAGTACGCGGCCGTCCGCGCGACCGTCAACGACCTGCTGGACTGCATTCCGCTGCTGGTGCGCAACCTGGAGCACTCCCAGCAGCAGCACACCGCGCTCGTGGACGCGGTGCTGGAGCGCAACGCGGACGCCGCCCGCGAGGTGATGCGCGAGCACTGCTGCGGCACGGCGGCGCTGCTGCGGGGCTTCCTGGCCTGAGCCGTGCAGCGGGGGCGGGGGGCGGGGATGCGTGGCCCGGGGGAAGGGCCGCAGCCGCCGCCCGAGAGGTTTTCGTAACCCCCGTTTAACGCAGGGGTCTTGCGCACTACGCTCCATTCCGGCAAAGGTACGCGGCACAACCATTGTCCGGCAGGAGCGGGAGCGCACATGGCCGACGACACCGGGGCACGGCTGACGGCCGTACCCGAACCCACCAGATCCGCCGAGGCCGGCGAGGACGGCTACCTGGAGCGGCGGACCCTGCGCCGCGGCAGCGCCGGCTGGCTGCTGCTGACCGGTCTCGGCGTCGCGTACGTCGTCTCCGGCGACTTCTCCGGCTGGAACGTCGGCCTCGCGCAGGGCGGCTTCGGCGGTCTCGCCGTCGCCACCGCCCTGATGGGCGCGATGTACGCCTGCCTGGTCTTCTCCCTCGCCGAGCTCTCGGCGATCCTGCCGACGGCGGGCGGCGGCTACGGCTTCGCCCGCCGGGCGCTCGGCCCCTGGGGCGGCTTCCTCACCGGCACCGCCATCCTCATCGAGTACATCCTCGCGCCGGCCGCGATCGTCATCTTCATCGGCGACTACGTCGAATCCCTGCACCTG
This sequence comes from Streptomyces sp. NPDC046866, assembly GCF_040704625.1. Taxonomy (NCBI): domain Bacteria; kingdom Bacillati; phylum Actinomycetota; class Actinomycetes; order Kitasatosporales; family Streptomycetaceae; genus Streptomyces; species Streptomyces sp. NPDC046866. The sequence continues at coordinate 169,168 of NZ_JBEYXN010000011.1, read as the reverse complement.
TTCGGCCTGACCTCCGGCTGGCCCGTCTACCTCGCCTGCTTCGCCGTCTTCATCGGCATCCACCTGTGGGGGGTGGGCGAGGCCCTGCGCTTCTCCCTCGTCGTCACCGCCGTCGCCGTCTTCGCACTGGTCGTCTTCGCCGCGGGCGCGTTCACCGGGTTCGACGCCTCGGGCCTGGACGACATCGCCGTCGACACCACCGCCTTCGGCGCGAGCTCCTGGCTGCCGCTCGGCGTCCTCGGCATCTGGGCCGCGTTCCCCTTCGGCATGTGGTTCTTCCTCGGCGTCGAGGGCGTGCCGCTGGCCGCCGAGGAGGCCAAGGACCCGGTGCGCTCCATGCCGAAGGCCCTCTCCCTCTCCATGGGCATCCTGGTGCTGCTCGCGCTGCTCACCTTCCTCGCCTCCACCGGGGCACGCGGCGCCGACGCCATCAAGGACGCCGGCAACCCGCTGGTCGTCGCCCTGGAGGGCGACCCCGGGCTGTCCTGGCTGAAGACCTTCGTCAACTACGCGGGCCTCGCCGGGCTCGTGGCCTCGTTCTTCTCACTGATCTTCGCCGGCTCGCGCCAGTTGTTCGCCCTGTCCCGGGCCGGCTACCTGCCCCGCTTCCTGTCCCTCACCTCGAAGCGCAAGGCCCCGTACCTGGGCCTGCTCATCCCCGGCGCGATCGGCTTCGCGCTGGCCGCGGCCACCGGCAACGGCCCGCGCATGCTGAACATCGCGGTGTTCGGCGCGACGATCTCCTACGCCCTGATGGCCCTGTCGCACATCGTGCTGCGGCGGCGCGAACCGGGCCTGGAACGCCCGTACCGCACGCCCGGAGGCATCGCCACCTCCTCGGTGGCCCTCGTCCTGGCCCTGTCGGCCCTGGTCGCCACCTTCCTGGTGGACAAGGACGCCGCGTTCATCGCCCTGGGTGTGTACGCGGTCGCCCTGTGCTACTTCGCGTTCTACAGTCGGCACCACCTGGTGGCGTCGGCGCCGGAGGAGGAGTTCGCGGCCCTGGCACAGGCCGAGGCCGAACTGGCCCGCGACTGAACCGGGACCGGTCCCCCGCCCCCCCACCCCGACCCGTACGACTGCCCCGCACCGGGCTTCCCCTGGAGGTAGCAACCGTGCCCAGGCCGCTCATCGGCATCACCACCTACGTGGAGGAATCCACCCGCTTCCGGGTCTGGGACGTCGCGGCGTCCCTGGTGCCCACCGGGTACCACGAACTCGTCCAGGCGGCGGGCGGCGCGGCCGTGCTGCTCCCGCCGGACGAACCCGGAACGGCGGCCGAGGTGTTGAGCCGGCTGGACGGCCTGGTCGTCGCGGGCGGCCCGGACGTGGACCCCGTCCGCTACGGCGCCGCCCGCGACCCGCGGACTGGGGAGCCGGCGACCCTGCGGGACGAGTGGGAGCTGGCGCTGATCGGGGCCGCGCTGGCGGCCGACCTGCCGCTGCTCGGCATCTGCCGGGGCATGCAGGCGCTGAACGTGGCCCTGGGCGGGACGCTGGTCCAGCACATCGACGGGCACCTGGAGGCGCCGGGGGTGATGTCCTGGCACCCCGTCCGCCCGGTCGGCGGCACCCGGTACGCGGCGCTGGTCCCGGAGGAGGCCGAAGTGCCGACGTACCACCACCAGGCCGTGGACGCGCTCGGGCGGGGGCTGGTGGCCTCGGCGCACGCGGCCGACGGCACCGTGGAGGCGATCGAGCTGCCCGACCCGGGCCGCTGGGTGGTGGGCGTCCAGTGGCATCCGGAGCGCGACAAGGACACCCGGGTGGTCGCGGGCCTGGTCGCCGCGGCGGCCGACCGGGCGGGCGCGCCTGTTCCCTAGGGCCGCCGCCCGCGCCGACGTGCGGGTGGTCCGGGGGGTCGGTTGACTGGAGTCATGACGAACAAGGCAGTCCTGGAGGGCGGGCCGGCCGACCTGGCCGAGCGGGTCGTCGAGGCCCCCGCCCCCGGCGACGACGTGAAGATCCGGCACCGCGGCGGGTACGAGCACTTCCGGGCCACGGCGCGGCAGCAGGACAGCCCGCAGGGGCAGCTACCCGTGTACGAGTGGTGGGAACGCACCGAGATCGCGGAATGACGGGGCACGCCATGACACACCGCGCGGAATGGAACATCGGTGTCTCGCTGACCGAGGAGGGCGGCACGACGAGGGCCCGGGCGGTGCTGGACACCGGGGCCGGGCAGCTCGTCGGCCGCGGCTCGGCGCGCTGCAACCCCGAGGACGTGGAGGTCCCCGCCATCGGCGACGAGCTCGCGGCGAGCCGCGCCATGCGCGACCTGGCCGGCCAGCTGATGCGCGCCGCCGACCGGGACCTGGCCGCCATGGGCGCGGCGGCCCCGGAGCCGCCGCGCACGGGCTACGGCTGGCCCGAGGACGCCGAATCCCCCCGGGGGCAGTCCCGCTGACCCCGCCGGGGAGCGCCGCCGGCTGCCGCCCGGGCGCCGGGCGGTCGGGCCTGCGTACCGCCGTGCGTACGTGCCTTGCGTACGGGCCCTGCGTACGGGCCTGCCGGCGACGGGCGGGTCAGGAGCGGACCCGGGTCAGGGACAGCAGGTCGCGGGCCGGTCCGGCGGGGCGGGCGCCCGCGGGCCAGACCGCGCGCAGGGCGCGGCCCAGGGCGGTGCCCGTGACCGGGACCTCGACGAGGCGGCGGGCCGCGAGCTCGTCGCCGAGCGCCAGCTCCGACAGCACGCACGGCCCCGCTCCGCTGACGGCGGCCGCCTTCACGGCGGTGGTCGAGGCGAGCTCCAGCAGCGGTTCGGCGAGGCCCCCGCAGCCGGCCAGCGCGCCGTCGAGCACCTGGCGGGTCCCCGAGCCCCACTCCCGCAGGATCAGCGGGGTCGACGCCAGCTCGCCGGCCCCTACCCCGCGCGTGCGGCGGGCCCACGGGTGGCCGGGGGCGACGGCCACCACCAGCCGGTCCTGGGCGATCACCGCGGAGTCGAGCCCGTCGGGCACGGTCAGGCCCTCCACGAAGCCCAGGTCGGCCTCGTGCGCGAGGACCCGCCGGGCGACCACCGCGGAGTTCCCGGCGTGCAGGGACACCGCCGTACCGGGCCGCTGGCCGCGCAGGGCGATGAGCCAGCCGGGCAGCAGGTACTCGGCGATGGTCATGCTGGCGGCCACCCGCAGCCGGGAGTCCCGCCGGCCCCGCAGCGCCTGCGCGCCCGCGTCGAAGGCCTCGGCCGCCTCGACCACCCGCCGGGCCCAGTCGGTGACGAGGGCGCCTTCCGACGTCAGCGTCGACCCGCGCGGCGAGCGGTCCACGAGCGCGACGCCGAGCCGTGCCTCCATCGCCCGGATCCTCGCGCTCGCCGCGGGCTGGGTGATCCCCATGTGCTTGGCGGCCCCGCTGAGCGAGCCGACCCGGGCGACCTCGAGCAGCAGCTCCAGCGCCCCCAGGTCCGGCACCCGGTGCACCAGCGGAACCCACTCTTCATGACCCATAAAGTCAGTTTATGGCCTCATAGGAAAGCGGCCCCTGCCGCCCGGGTCCGCCCGGCACCAGGGTGGGGCCATGGCCACCACCCTCGCGCGACCCCGCGCCCACTCCCCCCGGAACCCCCGGAACCCCCGGAACCCCGGGGCCACCGGCCCCGCCCCGGCCCACAAGGCCTTCCCGGCGCTGCGCCACCTCGGCCCCAACTGGTACGCGTCCGTCATGGGCACGGCCATCGTCGCCAACGCCGGCGCGACGCTCCCGTACCGGCTGCCGGGCCAGCAGGCGGCCTGCCAGATCGTCTGGGCCCTGTCCGCCGCGGCCCTCCTGCTGCTCCTCGCCGCCCGCGCCGGCCACTGGCTGCACCACCGCGACCAGGCCCGCGCCCACCTCCTCGATCCCGCCGTCGCGCCGTTCTACGGCTGCCTCGCCATGGCCCTGCTGGCCGTCGGCGGCGGCACCCTGATCGTCGGCAAGGACCTGATCGGCGAGCCGGCCGCCGTCGCCGCCGACGCCGTGCTCTTCACCGCCGGCACCGCGATCGGGCTCGCGATGGCCGTAGTGGTGCCCTACCTGATGGTGGTCCGCCACGAGGCGGACGCCGCACAGGCCACCCCGGTCTGGCTGCTGCCGCTGGTCGCCCCCATGGTCTCCGCCGCGCTCGGCCCGCTCCTGGTGCCCCACCTGCCGGCCGGCCAGGCCCGCGAGGCGCTGCTGCTGGCCTGCTACGCGATGTTCGGCATCAGCCTGCTGGCGACCCTGCTGATGCTCCCGCTGGTCCTGGCCCGGCTGATCACCGCCGGACCGCTGCCGCTGCCGCTGACCCCGACCCTGTTCCTGGTCCTCGGCCCGCTCGGCCAGTCCACCACCGCCGTCAACCAGCTCGCCGACGTGGCGCCGCAGGCCATCGGCGCCCCGTACGCCGGCGCGCTCGGCGCCTTCGCGGTGGTCTACGGGGTGCCCGTGCTCGGGTTCGCCCTGCTGTGGCTGGCCCTGGCCGCCGCGATGCTGGTCCGGGCGGCGCGCGCCGGGATGGGCTTCGCGATGACCTGGTGGGCGCTGACCTTCCCCGTCGGCACCTGCGTCACCGGCGCCGCCGGGCTGGCCCGGCACACCGGGCTGGCCGCCTTCGCCTGGCTGGCCGCCGCCCTGTTCGCGGCCCTGCTGACGGCCTGGCTGCTCGCCGCCGCCCACACCCTGCGCGGCCTGCTGACCGGCCGGCTCCTGCCCCGTAACTAGCGCGCCGCGGCCAGCGCCGCCGCCAGGACCCCCGGGGCCTCGGCGAGGGACGGTCCGTACCAGGTGAGGTGGCGGCCGCCCACCAGGGCGGCCGGGCGGCCCGGGAACGCTTCGGGGCCGTCCTCGCGCGTGAAGCGGTACGGCTCGTCCGGCAGCACCACCAGGTCGCAGTCGGCGGCGGCCAGCTCCCCCGCCGGCACCCGCGGGTAGCGCTCCGGGTGGCCGGCGTAGACGTTGTGCACGCCCAGCCGCGCCAGCAGGTCCCCCGCGAAGGTGTCCCGGCCGAGCACCATCCAGGGCCGCCGCCACACCGGGACGACCGCCCGCAGCGGGCCCGCCGGTTCCACCTGCGCCCAGGCGGCCTCGGCCTCGTCGAGCCACTTCGGCCTCGCCAGCCCCAAGGCCCCCGTCAGCACCCGGTCCAGCTCGGCGAAGGCCTGGTCCAGCCCGCGGACCTCGGTGACCAGCACCTCCACGCCTGCCTCGCGCAGCCGGGCCAGGTCCGGGGCGCGGTTCTCCTCCTCGTTGGCGACGACCAGGTCGGGCCGCAGCCGGACGACCGCCCCGACGTCGGGGTTCTTGGTGCCGCCGATCCGCACCGCGCCCCGCGCCGCCAGGTCCGCGGGGTGGGTGCACCAGTCGGTCACGCCGACCAGGAGCCCGGGGGCGCTGACGGCCACCGCCTCGGTCAGCGAGGGCACCAGCGAGACGACCCGCACCCCGCTGCCTCAGTGCCCCGGCGAGGGCGGCTCGGAGGTCGCGTGGATGTGCTCGCCGACCGCCACGACCAGGATCCGGGTGTCCTCGGTGACGGCGCGCCAGCGGTGGCGGACCCCGCCGGAGAGGAACAGCGCGTCACCGCTCTCCAGCCGGTACGCCCGGCCCTCGGCCTCCACCTGGCAGGCTCCGGAGACCACGTACATCAGCTCGTCGTTGCGGTGCTGGTACTCGCGGCCGGCGTCCTGGTCCCCGGTGAACTCGATCGCGTGCAGCTGGTGGTGCCCGCGGACCAGGGGCCGCACGCCCGGCAGCGGGGTGAGCCCGGAGTCGTCGCCGGCGCGTACGAGGTCGACCGTACGCGCGGTGTCGGACGCGGCCAGCAGCTCGACGGCCGTGGTCTCCAGCGCATCGGCGACCCGCTCCAGCGAGCGCATGCTGGGCCGGGCGCGTTCGTTCTCTATCTGGCTCAGGAAGGGCACCGACAGTCCGCTGCGCGCCGACACTGCGGCGAGGGTGAGGTGCAGGGCCCGACGCCGCTTGCGCACGGCCACGCCCACCCGGAGCGGTTCCTTGGCGTCCTTGTCCCGTTCCTTGTCGTCCGAGCCGTCCCTGTCGTCCATGGCGGGGCTGCCCTCCCCTTGTCAGGTCTGTCGGCGTCTGTCGGTGCCCGTCGGCGTACGTCGGCGCACGCCGTTTCCGTCGCACGAGGTGTGCTGTAAGCACCTTACGCAGCAACCGCCCCGGGTTTCGCGTGCAGCAGCGGACCGGGGTACGCCGCGGGTGAAACTTCCGTGCCACTTCCGCTCACTCGTGCGGCCACTTCCCGTCCCCCGGGCCGTAACCGTGCGCCGTCCGGTCCGCCCCGGGTGCGGCATCATCGCCGTCATGACGACGACCACTCGACGCCTGATGCTGCTGGACACCGCCTCCCTCTACTTCCGCGCCTACTTCGGCGTGCCGGATTCCGTGAAGGCTCCCGACGGCACCCCCGTCAATGCCGTGCGCGGGCTGCTCGACTTCATCGGCCGCCTGGTGCAGGACCACCGCCCCGACGACCTGGTGGCGTGCATGGACGCCGACTGGCGGCCGCACTGGCGGGTGGAGCTGATCCCGTCGTACAAGGCCCACCGGGTCGCCGAGGCGGTGGAGGCGGGCCCGGACGCGGAGGAGGTGCCCGACACGCTCGCCCCGCAGGTGCCGATCATCGAGGCGGTGCTCGACGCGTTCGGGATCGCCCGGGTGGGGGTGGCCGGGTACGAGGCGGACGACGTCATCGGCACCCTCACGGCGCGCGCCACCGGCCCGGTGGACATCGTCACCGGCGACCGCGACCTGTTCCAGCTGGTGGACGACGCCCGCCGGCGGCGCGTGCTGTACCCGCTGAAGGGGGTGGGGACCCTCCAGGTCACCGACGAGGCGTGGCTGCGCGCCAAGTACGGGGTGGACGGCCCCGGGTACGCCGACCTGGCGCTGCTGCGCGGCGACCCGAGCGACGGGCTGCCCGGGGTCCCGGGGATCGGCGAGAAGACCGCGGCCAAGCTGTTGGAGGCGTACGGGAGCCTGGCCGGCATCATCGCCGCCGCCGACGACCCGAAGTCCGGGCTGACCCCCGCTCAGCGCAGGCGGCTGGACGAGGCCCGGCCGTATCTGGCCGTGGCCCCCAAGGTGGTGAAGGTGGCCACCGACGTGCCGCTGCCGGAGTTCGACCCGGCCCTGCCGAAGGCGCCCGCGCAGCCGGAACTCGTCGCTGCGCTGGCCCACCGCTGGGGCCTGGGGGGCGCCGTGTCGCGCCTGAGCAGCGCGCTGCTCCCTTGAGGTGCTAACTTAGGTAAGGCTAAGTTTCAGGGGAGTCAGGGGAGACACCGTGGCAGAAGGACGCGCCCGCAAGGTCGGCACAGCAGTCGTCGTGCGTACCGAGCGGCTGACGCCGCACATGGTGCGGGTGGTTCTCGGTGGTGCCGGACTGGCCCGGTTCGATGCGGGCGCGTTCACGGACCACTACATCAAGCTCCTGTTCCCCCCGGAGGGCGTCACCTACCCCGCGCCGTGGGACCTCGACCGGATCCGCGCGCAGTACCCGCGCTCCGCCTGGCCGCGCCAGCGCGCGTACACGGTCCGCGCCTGGGACCCGGCGCACCTGGAACTGACCCTCGACTTCGTCGTCCACGGCGACGAGGGGCTGGCCGGGCCGTGGGCGACCCGAGCGCAGCCGGGCGAACTCGTCCGCTTCCTCGGCCCGGGCGGTGCGTACGCGCCGGACCCGGCCGCCGGCTGGCACCTGTTGGCCGGCGACGACAGCGCGCTGCCGGCGATCGCCGCCGCGATGGAGCGGATGCCGGCCGGCGCCGTGGTGCACGCGCTGGTGGAGGTCGAGGGACCCGAGGACGAGCAGAAGATCGCCACCCCGGACGGCATCCTGCCGGTCTGGCTGCACCGCGGCGGCCGCCCGGTGGGCGAGGCCTTGGTGGAGGCCGTCACCTCCATGGAGTTCCCCTCCCGCGAGGTCCACGCCTTCGTCCACGGCGAGGCGGGCTTCGTCAAGGAGCTCCGGCGCCACCTGCGCCTGGAGCGGGGCATCCCGAAGGAGCACCTGTCGATCTCGGGCTACTGGCGGCTCGGCGAGACGGACGAGGGCTGGCGCGCCATCAAGGGCGAGTGGAACGCCCGGGTGCTGGCCGAGCAGGAGGCGGCCGCCTGACCAGCGGCCCGACCGGCCGCCCGACCGGCCGCCTGGTCCACGGCCCCATCAGCGGCCCGGTCCACGGCCCGACGGGCGGGGCCACCCGGTCGGCGCAACAATGAGCCCATGCGTACGCGCCTCGTGCTCACCGCGGCGGGAACCGTACTCGCGCTGGCCGCTGCCGGACCGGTGGCGGCCGCGCCGAGCCCCCCGCCCGCGCCCACGCCGCAGTTGACCGACCAGGCCGTGCAGAAGGCGGTCGACCGCCTGCCGCAGTACATCGCGCAGACGATGCGCAGCACGGGCGTGCCGGGCCTCTCGGTCGCCGTGGTCCACCGGGACAAGGTGGTCTACCTCAAGGGCTTCGGGGTCCGCCGCACCGGGCAGACCGGCGCGGTCGGCCCCGACACGGTCTTCCAGATCGCCTCCCTGTCCAAGCCCGTCTCCTCCACGGTCGTGGCCGGCACGCTGAAGGACCCCTCCGGCTTCGACAGCCGCACCGAGCTGCCCGGCTTCGCCCTCAAGGACCCCTGGGTCACCCGCCACGTCACCACCGCCGACCTGTTCTCGCACCGCAGCGGCCTGCCCGACCACGCGGGCGACCTCCTGGAGGACCTCGGCTACGACCAGGCGTACATCCTCGACCACCTGCGCCTGGAACCGCTGTCCCCGTTCCGCGCGAGCTACGCGTACACCAACTTCGGCTTCACCGCGGCCGCCGAGGCAGTCGCGCGGGCCCACGGCACCAGCTGGCAGAAGCTGGCCTCCGACACCCTGTTCAAGCCCGCCGGCATGACCCGGACCAGCACCGAGTTCTCCGCCTTCGCCCACGCCCCCGACCACGCCGCCACCCACGTGAAGAACCCCGACGGCACCTGGTCCCCGCGGTACGTGCGCGACCCCGACGCCCAGGCCCCGGCCGGCGGCGTCAGCTCCACCGCCACCGACATGGCCCGCTGGATGCGGCTCCAGCTCGGCGACGGCACCCTCGACGGCAAGCGGATCATCCCCTCCGCGCCCCTGCAGCGCACGTACCTGCCCGAGATCGTCTCGCAGGACGCCAACGCCACCGGGCGGCCCACCTTCTACGGACTCGGCTGGAACGTCACCTACGACGACGCGGGCCGGCTGCGGCTGAGCCACTCCGGGGCCTTCGACCTCGGCGCCAACACCAACGTCACCCTGCTCCCGCTGGAGCAGCTCGGCATCGTGGTCCTGACCAACGGCGCCCCCGTCGGCCTCGCCGACGCCGTCGCCCTGGACTTCTGCGACACCGCCGAGCACGGGAAGCCCACCACCGACTGGCTGCCGCTGACCTCCGCGCTGTACGCGAAGCTGGACCAGGGCGACCGTTCCAAGACCGACTACGCCCATCCGCCCGCGAACGCCAGGCCCGCCCGCGCCGACAGCGCCTACACGGGCACCTACGACAACCCGTACTACGGCAGGCTCACGGTGGCGGCGGGCCCCGGCGGCAAGGGCCTGACGCTCTCGCTGGGGCCGAAGCCGCTGCGCTTCCCGCTCACCCACTACGACGGCGACACCTTCAGCTTCGTCACGGCCGGCGAGAACGCCGTCGGCCGCACCGGAGTCACCTTCTCCGACGGCACCGTCCGCATCGAGTACCTGGACGAGAACCACCTGGGCACCTTCACCCGGCAGTAGCCGCCGCGGCCGACCCGGCGCCCCCCGGCGGGGCACGTCCCGGGCCGCCGCTGGCCTAGCCTGGGACGCGATGAGAAGCAGAACCCGGATACCTCCCTCGCCCCTGCCCCAGATCGCCGGCATCGACCCGGTGCGGCTGCGGCTGCCCTCCGACCCGGAGGGCAGATGGCCCGACCTCGGCAGCTACCTCACCGAGCGGTACGCCGGCACCAAGGGGGCGGAGTCCGTCGCACGGCTGCTGGCCGGCGGCCGGATCCTCGGCCCCGGCGGGCGGGTGCTGGCCGCCGGGGACCCGTACGAGCCGGGGTCCTACCTCTGGTTCCACCGCGACATGGACCCGGAGCCGGTCGTGCCGTTCCCGATCGGCGTCGTCCACCGCGACGAGCACCTGCTCGTCGTGGACAAACCGCACTTCCTCGCCACGACCCCGCGCGGCAGCCACATCGTGCAGACGGCCCTGGCCCGGCTGCGCGCCGAGCAGGACCTGCCCGAGCTCAGCCCGGCCCACCGGCTGGACCGGCTGACCGCGGGCCTGGTCATGTTCAGCATCCGGCCCGAGGACCGCGGCGCCTACCAGCAGCTGTTCGCCGAGCGGCGGGTGGCCAAGGAGTACGAGGCCGTCGCCGTCCACGACCCCCGGACCGCCCTGCCCTGCACGGTCCGCAGCAGGATCGAGAAGGTCCGCGGCGTCATCGGCGCGAGCGAGGTCCCCGGCGGCGAGCCGAACGCCGAGAGCACCGTCGAACTGCTCGAGACCCGCGGGGAGCTGGGCCGCTACCGGTTGACCCCGCACACCGGCCGCACCCACCAGCTGCGGGTCCACATGAACCGGCTCGGCCTGCCGATCCTCGGCGACCCGGTGTATCCGCGCCTGCTCGACCCGGCGCCGGACGACTTCCGGCGGCCGCTGCAGCTGCTGGCCCGCACGCTGGCGTTCACCGACCCGGTGACCGGCGCCGAGCACCGCTTCGAGAGCCGGCTGCGCCTGCAGGCCTGGGAGGACCGCACCGCCTGGGAGAGCGGCGCCTGCTGACGGCCCGGTCCACCGGCCGCCCCGGGCGCCCGCGCCCGCGCCCGTCCCCGCCCGGCCGCGCTACACGGCGGCCGGCCCGGCCCAGGCCGTTTCCACCCCGGCCACGCCCGCGATGCGCAGGGCCGCGTCGGCGGTGGCCTCCGCGAAGGACGCCACCGGGCGGTCCGGGTCGGAGCGGTGGATCAGCATGACCCCCTCGATCAGCCCGAAGACCAGGTCGTTGCGCAGCTCCAGGGCGGCCCGGTCCCCGGCCAGTTCGGACCCGACGGAGGTCCGGGACAGCAAGGCCCGGTAACCCGCACGCAGTTCGGCCCGCATCCGCCGGAACCGGGTGAACCGGGATCCGGCCACCTCGGGCAGCAGGTAGAGCGCGCCCAGGTTGTACGGGCCCCCGCACAGCAGCAGCACGTCGGAGCGGCACAGCTCCCACAGCCGCCGGGCCGCGGGCCGCCCGGTGTCGGCCAGCAGCCGGCGGGACAGCCCGAGCGAGGGTGCCACCGTCGACTCCAGCAGTTCGGCGAGGAGCTCCTCCTTGCCGCCGAAGTAGTGGTACATCGTGGCCTGGCGCATTCCCGCCCGTTCGGCCACCGTTCGCGTGGTCGTGGCCGCGTACCCCCGCACGGTGAACAGTTCGGCCGCCGCGCAGAGGAGTTCCTCGCGCGGCGGCCGGCCGCTGTGCGGTCTCACCTGATCGGCACGTGGCCTGCCGACCCGTCTCGGCCCTTCGTCCGGTCCCCCAGTCATGGCCCGATCGTCGCACAGGGTGACGACGGTTTCACCACGTCAAGAGATGAGATCCCACCACCCCCGACTAGGAGGAACCACCAAGTCCGCCTAGCCGACCGAACTGTAGGCCACCACACCCCGCAGCAGGGCGTCGACGGCCTTGCGCGCATTGCGGGCCACCGTGCTGCCGCCCTGCGAGGACGGGGGCCCCGCCGGAGCCGGGGCCGCCGGAGCCGCCGCCGCGATCTGCCCGAGCACGTCGATGACCTGCTTGCACCAGCGCACGAAGTCGCCGGCGGGCATCTCCGCCTCGCGCAGCACCTCGTCCAGGCTCTTGCCGGAGGCCCACTGGTACGCGGCCCACGCGAAGCCCAGGTCGGGCTCGCGCTGCCCCACCCCCTCCGCCTGGTTGATGCGGTGCTCCTCCTCCAGCGCATCGAGCCGGCCCCAGATCCGGACCATCTCCCCGAGGGCGGCCTTCGCCGCACCCCCGGGCACCTTCGGGGCGACCGCATCGTCGGCCTGGCGCGCCTCGAACACCAGGGCCGAGACGCAGGCGGCCAGTTCGGCCGGGGTCAGGCCCTCCCAGATCCCGGCGCGCAGGCACTCCGACGCCAGCAGGTCCAGCTCGCCGTACAGCCGCGCGAGCCGCTTGCCGTGCTCGGTGACCTCGTCCTCGCGCAGGTAGTCCAGCTCGGTCAGCAGGGCGTGGATCCGGTCGAACGTGCGGGCGATGGTGTTGGTCCGCCCCTCGATGCGCCGCTCCAGCGCCTGCGTGTCCCGCTTGAGCCGGTGGTAGCGCTCCGCCCAGCGGGCGTGGTCCTCCCGCTCGTCACAGCCGTGGCAGGGGTGCGCCCGCAGCGCCGCCCGCAGCCGGGCGATCTCGCGGTCGTCGGCCGCGGCGGCCCGGCCGCGCCGGCCCCGCTCCCGGGTGATGTGCCCCGCCTTGGCGCGCAGTTGCGAGGCCAGGTCCCGACGCGACTGCGGGGAGCGGGCGTTGAAGCTCTTGGGGATCCGCATCCGCTCGATCGGCTCGACGGGGATCGGGAAGTCCATCGCGGCGAGTCGCTTGACCTGCCGCTCGGCGGTGAGCACCAGCGGGCGCGGGCCCTCGGCGTAGTCGTAGCCGCGGTGCCCGTTGGCCCGCCCGGCGGGCACGCCCGGGTCCAGGACGAGCGCGAGGCCGGCGAACTTGCCGGTGGGCACGTGGATGATGTCGCCCGGCTTGAGCTTCTCCAGCGAGCCGGCCGCCTGCGCCCGGCGCTGGGCGGCGCCCTGCTTGGCGAGCTCGGTCTCGCGGTCCTTGAGGTCCCGGCGCAGCTGCGCGTACTCCTCGAAGTCGCCGAGGTGGCAGGTCATGCCCTCCCGGTAGCCCGAGAGGCCCTCCTCGTTGCGCTGCACCTGCCGGGAGATCCCGACGACCGAGCGGTCGGCCTGGAACTGGGCGAAGGAGGTCTCCAGCAGCTCGCGCGAGCGGTGCCGGCCGAACTGCTGGACCAGGTTGACCGCCATGTTGTACGAGGGCTTGAAGCTGGAGCGCAGCGGGTAGGTGCGGGTGCCGGCGAGCCCGGCGAGCGAGACCGGGTCCATGCCGCGCTGCCACAGCACCACCGCGTGGCCCTCGACGTCGATGCCGCGCCGCCCGGCCCGACCGGTGAGCTGGGTGTACTCACCGGGGGTGATGTCGGCGTGCTGCTCGCCGTTCCACTTGACCAGCTTCTCCAGGATGACCGTGCGGGCGGGCATGTTGATGCCGAGCGCGAGGGTCTCGGTGGCGAAGACCGCCTTGACCAGCCCGCGGACGAACAGCTCCTCCACGACCTCCTTGAAGGTGGGCAGCATGCCGGCGTGGTGGGCGGCGATGCCCCGCTCCAGGCCTTCGAGCCACTCGTAGTAGCCCAGGACGTGCAGGTCCTCGGCCGGGATGGAGGCGGTGCGCTCCTCGACGATCTCGCGTACCTGGACCCGCGCCGACTCGTCGTTCAGCCGCAGTCCGGCGAACAGGCACTGCTGGACGGCGGCCTCGCAGCCGGCCCGGCTGAAGATGAAGTTGATGGCGGGCAGCAGCCCGTCGTTGTCGAGGCGGGCGATGACCTCGGGGCGGCCGGGGGTCCAGATGCGGCTGCGGGAGCGGCGTTCGCGCTCGCGGTCGGCCTCGCGGACCATCTTGCCGCGGCGCCGATCCCTGGGGTTGTAGGTGCGCGTGTTCTCCTCGCGCGCCATGCGCAGCAGGTCGGGGTTGACCTCGCGGCGCGCGGAGCCGCGGCCGCCGTGGTCGGACTCCTCCTCGAAGAGGTCGTAGATCCGCCGGCCGGCCATGACGTGCTGCCAGAGCGGGACGGGCCGCTCCTCGGAGACGATGACCTCGGTGTCGCCGCGGACGGTGTCCAGCCAGTCGCCGAACTCCTCGGCGTTGGAGACGGTGGCCGAGAGGGACACCAGCGTCACGGACTCGGGGAGGTGGATGATCACTTCCTCCCACACGGCGCCGCGGAACCGGTCGGAGAGGTAGTGCACCTCGTCCATCACGACGTAGCCGAGGCCGAGCAGCGACTGGGAGCCCGCGTAGAGCATGTTGCGGAGCACCTCGGTGGTCATGACGACCACGGGCGCCTCGGAGTTGACGCTGTTGTCGCCGGTCAGCAGGCCGACCTTCTCGGGGCCGTAGCGCTTGACGAGGTCGGCGTACTTCTGGTTCGACAGGGCCTTGATCGGCGTCGTGTAGAAGCACTTGCGGCCCTGGCCGAGGGCCAGGTGCACGGCGAACTCGCCGACGATGGTCTTGCCCGAGCCGGTCGGCGCCGCGACGAGCACGCCCTTGCCGGCCTCCAGTGCCTTGCAGGCCTCGACCTGGTAGCCGTCGAGGTCGAAGTCGTACATCTCGCGGAAGGGGGCCAGGGCCGTGGCCTCTTCTGCGGCGCGGATCCGCGCGGCGGCGTACCGCTCGGCGGGTGAGAGTTCTTCGGTCATCTTGTTCTCGAGCCTACCCGCCGCCTCCGACAACAGTCCGATCTTTATGACCGGCCGCCCCGGCCCTACGCCAGGACCCGCACGGCCGCCGGCACGCACTCGGCGGTCACCGGCAGCGGGCCGACCGGCTCGCCGTCGGCATAGGCGGTCAGCCCCGGCGCCTCCAGGGTGACCCTCGCCGCCCGGTGGACGGTGACCTTGGGATGGCCGAGGTGGGTTCCCTTGTAGACCTGCGGGAACACCTTCAGGAGGGTGGCCCGGCTGCAGTCCCCGACGACCACGACGTCGAGCAGCCCGTCGTCGGGCACGGCCTCGGCGCAGATCCGCATGCCGCCGCCGTAGGAGGTCCCGTTGCCGACGGCGACCAGGGTGGCCTCGGTCTCCAGCGGGGGCCCGTCGTCCAGGGTGATCCGGTACGGGAAGGGCCGGAAGGCGGCCAGCTCGGCGAGGATGGCGAGGTCGTACTTGAACCGGCCGGCCGGCAGCCGCATCCGGTTGCCCCGGTCGTTGACGCGCGAGTCGAAGCCGGAGCAGAGCACCGTCCCGTACCAGGTGTCGCCCGCCCGCCCGAGGTCGATCTCGCGGTGGCGGCTCTCCTTGAGGGCCTCGGCGGCCAGCCGGCCCGCCTGGGCGGGGTCCCGCACGGGCAGCCCGAGCGCCCGGGCGAAGTCGTTGCCGGTGCCCACGGCGACCACCCCGAGCGGGACGAGCGTCCCGGCCAGGGCCTGCAGGGCGAGGGAGACCACCCCGTCGCCGCCGACGGCGATCACCGCGCCGGTGCCCCCGCGGACCGCGGCCCGGAGCCGGGCCAGCGCGTCCCCGGCGTCGGTGCCGACGACGGTCCGGACGTGGAAGCCGGCGGCCCGGAGCGCGGAAGCGGCCGGCTGCGCGGCGTGCGCGCCCCGGCCGCGTCCCGCGGTGGGATTGACGAAGAGGGTGATCTCAGCGGTCACCCGTGCGAATCTACCCGTCAGGTGGCGTCGTCGTAACCGTTGATCCGTCCGCGGCCGCCGTCGGACTGCTCGGGCAGGGCCGCGGGCGCCTGGATCTCCTCCACCGAGCCGATGGGGGCGGGGGTGAGGTCCAGCTCGGAGGCCTCGTCGTCGTCGAGCAGGGCGTCGGGGTTGTTGCGGCGTCGCCGGCGGTCGTTGACCAGGCAGATCCCGAGGGCGATGAAGTACAGGGCGACGATCGGGGCGGCCAGCGACAGCATGGTCAGCGGGTCGCCGGTCGGGGTGGCGAACGCCGCGAAGATCGTGATGCCGAGGACCATGCCGCGCCACCAGCCGGCGAGCCGCTTGGCGGTGATGACCCCGGTGAAGTTGAGCAGGATCAGCAGCAGCGGGAGCTCGAAGGCGAGGCCGAAGACCACGACCATGCGGGTCACGAGGTCGAGGTAGTCGTCGACCGGGAGCAGGTTGCGGGCGTTCTCGGGGGTGAACTCGAGGAGGATCGTCGCGGTCTGCGGGAGCAGCTTGTACGCGAGCACCGCGCCGGCGCCGAAGAGCGGCGCACCCACGGCGACGAAGCCCATGGCGTACTTCTTCTCGTGGCTGTGCAGGCCCGGGGCGACGAAGGCCCACAGCTGGTAGAGCCACACGGGCGCGGAGATCACCACGCCGGCGGTGAGGGAGACCTTCAGGGCGATCGAGAACGGTGCGATGAGGCCGTTCACGGTCATGTCGGCGCAGGGGCGGCCGTTGCGCTGCGAGACCACGCCGTCGGTGCAGCCGACGGAGTCCAGCATCGGCTTCAGCATGAAGTCGATGATCTGCTTGTAGTAGCAGGCGGCGATGATGGTGATCACGAGGATCGCCAGGACCGACTTCAGCAGGCGGTTTCTCAGCTCACGCAGGTGCTCGACAAGAGGCATCCGCCCTTCGGCGTCCTTCTCCTGCTTGCTCGGCTTTTCCTGCTTGCGGGCAGACTTGAGCAACCCACGTCCCTTGTCTCGTTGCAGATGACCGTGTCGCCGTGACCCCGGCCGTGGTCGCGGCCGCGGGGTGCGACCGCGGGCGCCGGCCGCAGCCGGATCCCCGGATCAGCCCTGGGCGGTGTGGTTCGGCTCGCCGACCGGACGGGAGCCGGTCACGTCGCCGGGGGCGGCCTTGATGGTACGCGGGGCGGCCTGCTGCGGGGCAGGGTCGGCGACGCGCGCGGCGTCCTCCGCGGCGCTCTCGCTCTTCATGGCCTTGGCCTCGCTCTTGAGGATGCGGGCCGACTTGCCGAGGGAGCGGGCCATCTCGGGGAGCTTCTTCGCACCGAAGAGCAGCACGATGACAGCGATGATCAGAAGGATCTCGAGGGGCTTCAGATTGCCGATCATGTGTGTCTTCCTTCTCACCGAAACGGCTGGTTGTGGTAGCGCTGAGACGGTCCGTGATCAACGGCCGCTCCAACGATCGTAACCCCCGGGGGTTAACGCGCGGCAATCCCCCGGGGTGTTCCATCTTGCGCGCGACTGCGCCAGACGGTACGGGGGACATCCCACACTTTCCATATATCGGCGGGATCTCCGCGCGATATCGGCAGATCGGCGGGGCCGTCAGGATCAGGGCCGTACGGTGCGGCCCGCCCGGGCCAGGTCGCTCGCCGCGCGCTCCAGGTCGCCGGAGGCCTCCGCGATCATGCGGCTGGCCCGGTCCACCTGGCCGGACAGCCGCCTGACCTCGACGAAGACCCGCACGGCCAGGACGGCGAGGACGGTGAGCCCGAGGAATCCCAGGGCGATTGCGAGCATCGGCCACAGCATGGGAAGGAGCCTAGGCCACCGGCCGCCTCAGATGCTGCGCAGGGTGCTCACGCCGCCGCCGGTCAGCAGCTCCACGATCCGCTCACCGGCCGGTTTGCGCACGGCCGCGGCGCAGGCCGGACAGGTGAACGAGTAGAAGGTGGTCCTGCGGCTCCCGCCGATGACCAGCCGCAGTGCGCCCGCGTCCAGCTCGAAACGGGCCCGGCAGTCGGGGCAGGCCGCCTTGAAGGTGACCGGCCCGCCCGGCGCGGACCGTGCGTGCGGCCCCCCGGCGGTGCCGTGCGCACCCCGCGGCCCAGACATTGGCGACATCCTCGGCGCTCCCCTCGGCCATGCGTCCTGCGTCCGTACTGCTCCGTGCTGCCCCGTGCTGCACTGCCTGCGTGCCGCCCCCCTGCGTGCCCGGCCCCTCGGCTACGGCCGGGTCAGACCGCTTCCCCGTACCCGGCGAGCGCCTCGCGGGCCGCCTGCCGGGCGCTCTCGGCGAGCTCCGCGGGGGCGACGATCCGCCCGTCGCGGCCCAGCCGCAGTGCCAGGCGGCGCAGCGAGGCCGGGTCGGGGCTGCGCAGCGTGATCCGCAGGCCGCCGTCGGGCAGCTCCTCGGCGCTGTCGTGCGGGTAGTACTCCGCGACCCAGCGGCCGGCCGGTCCCACCTCGACGACGACCTCCGGGTCCTCGGCGGCCGGCTGGACCAGCCCGACGGACAGGTCGCGCGGCTCGATGGCGGGCGGCTCGGCCCGCTCGTCCAGCAGCCGGATCTCGGCGACCCGGTCCAGGCGGAAGGTGCGCCGGGCCTCCGAGAGGTGGCACCAGCCCTCGAGGTAGGTGTGGCCGACGGTGAAGAGCCGGATCGGGTCGACCTTGCGCTCGGTGAGCTCGTCGCGGGCGGGCGAGTAGTAGCGCAGCCACAGGCGGCGGCGCTCGGCGATCGCCCGGTCGACGTCGGCGAAGACCCCGCCCTCGGCCTCGAAGGTCACCGACAGCCGGGCGCTGGCCCCGGCCGCCTCCCCGGCGGCCGCCTCCAGCTTGGCGGTGGCCCGCACCAGCGCGTCGCGGTCGCTCTCGCGCAGCCCGGGCAGGGTGGCCACGGCGCGGGCGGCCACGAGCAGGGCGGTGGCCTCGTCGGCGGCCAGGCGCAGCGGCTCGGCGGTGGACTCCCCGGAGGCGTCGGCGTTGTGCCACCAGATCCGCTCGCCGTCGGTGTCGATGTCGAGCAGGTCCCCGCCGCGGAAGCTGGTCCCGCACATGGGCAGCACGTCGAGGTCGGAGATGAGCTCGTCCTCGGTGATGCCGAAGGCGCGGGCGACGTCGGCGACGTGCGCCCCGGGGCGCTCGCGCAGGTACGTCACCAGGGACAGCATCCGGCGGGTCTGGTCGATGGCGTTGGCGGCCATGCTGGTAGGTCTCCCCCTCAGGGCACGTGGTGACACGGTGCGGTGTGCGGTGTGCTGGTGGTGCGGAGCGCGGCGCGTCCGCGGGCCGGGGCGGCGTCCGGCCGCTGCCCCGGCCGGGCCGGGGACGGGCGGGGCTCAGCCGCCGGCGACGGCGCGCAGCCGGTCCACCACGTCCGCCCGCAGGTCCTCGGGCCCCACCACGACGACGTCGGGCCCGAACTCCACGAGCCAGGCGTCCAGGCCGTGGCCGTAGGGGATCTCCAGCTCGTCCCAGCCGTCGGTGCCCTCCCGCACGGCAGTGGCCTTGGCCCGCAGCGGGTAGCCGGCCCCGGCCCGCAGCCGGATCAGGGCGGTGCGGTCGGCGCTCTCCCCGGCCCATCCGGCCACCGTCTCGCGCACCGTGACGACGTCGGGGACCTCGGCGGTGTACCTGCCCGCCCGGGAGCGGACCTTGCCGGTGATGCGGGAGAGCCGGAAGACCCGCTCGGCGCCGCGATCGCGGTCGTAGCCGGCCAGGTACCAGTGGCCGCGCCAGCACTCCAGGGCCCAGGGCTCGACCTGGCGGGTCTCGGGGCGGGCGGCGGTGGACTTGCGGTAGTCGAAGACCACGGGCCGGCGGTCCCGGCAGGCGAGCATCAGGGGCTCGAAGGCGGCCTCGTGGACCGGGATGCGCGGCTCGATGGCGCTGTGCTGGCCCTCGTACGGGTCCCCCGCCTCCGGCATGCCGCCGGCGCGCAGCTTCTGCAGGGCGCCGCTCGCGGCACCGGCGAGGCGGGCCTGCTGCCACACCTTGGCCGCCAGGCCCAGGGCTGCGGCCTCCTCGGCGTCCAGGGAGACCGGCGGCAGCCGGTTGCTGTCGCGGCGGGCGAGGTAGCCGGTCTCGCCCTCCAGGTTCTCCACCGTCTCGATGACCAGGCCGAGTTCGCGCAGATCGTCCTTGTCCCGCTCGAACATGCGGTTGAAGGAGTCGTCGTTGCCCGCTTCCATGTACGCCTCGATGGAGCCGCGCAACTCGCGCTTGCTCAGCGGCCGGCGGGTCCCCAGCAGGCACAGCGCCAGATTCATCAGTCGCTCGGCCTTGGCAATCGCCATCGACGCCCTTCCGCCCTTCTCCCTGACACGACACGGCACGCACGGCGTGCACGACGCACACGAGTTGCACGTCCGTGACCGTTGACCGTACCGCCCCGGCGCGCCCGGACAAAAGCGAGGGCCCCCGCCTCACGGCGGGGGCCCTCACGGCATCAGCGGACGGCGGGTCAGCCGACGTCCATCAGGTCGCAGACGAAGATCAGCGTCTCGCCCGGCTTGATGGCGCCGCCGGCGCCGCGGTCGCCGTACGCGAGGTGGGCGGGGATCGTCAGCTTGCGGCGGCCGCCGACCTTCATGCCCTGGACACCCTGGTCCCAGCCGGGGATGACCTGGCCGATGCCCAGGATGAACTGCAGCGGGGCGCCGCGGTTCCAGGAGGCGTCGAACTCCTCGCCGGAGGAGAAGGCCACGCCCACGTAGTGCACGGAGACCTTCTTGCCGGCCTCGGCGACGGCGCCGTCGCCCTCCCAGATCTCCTCGATGACGAGGTCGGACGGGGCCGGGCCCTCGGGGAAGTCGATCTCGGGCTTCTCGAGCTTGTCGCTCACGGAAACTGCTCCTCAGAACTCATGCGGTGAAGAGTCCCGTCCGGCGGTGGCCGGAGGGACAACCGGGACAGTCTTACATCACCGCGAGGATGTCGAGGCTGAAGACCAGCGTGGAGTTCGCCGGGATCGTCCCCTGCTCCTTGTCGCCGAAGCCCTGGTCCGGCGGGATGACCAGCAGGATGCGGCTGCCGGCCTTCTTGCCGACGAGGCCCTCCTTCAGGCCCTTCACCGAGATCTCGCCGATCGGCCAGGTCACCGTCTGGTCCGTGGCGTACGTGCTCTCGAAGGTCTTGTCGTCCTTCCACGTCTTGCCGTGGAACTTGACCACGACGCTGTCGGAGTCCTTCACGGCCGGGCCGGTGCCCTCCAGGACGTAGTTCGAGACCAGCTTCGCCGGCGGGTTCACGTCCTTCGGGACGGTCACGGACACCTCCTTGCCGTCCGTGTTGGTCCCGATCTTCGGCAGGTCCTTGTCCTCCTGCGGGACCTCCTTGCCCGTGGCCGAGACGGGGACGCTGGTGCCCTTGACGATGTCCACGACGAAGACCAGCGTGGCACCGCCCTTGATCTTCGGCGGGGAGCCCTGGTCGCCGTAGCCGAGCGCCGGCGGGATCACCAGCTCCACGCGGCTGCCGACCTTCTTGCCCTCCAGGCCCTGGTCCCAGCCCTTGATGACCATGCCCGCGCCGATGGTCACCTCGAACGGCTTGCCCTTGCCGAAGCTCTGGTCGAAGGGCTCCTTGCCGTCCCACACCTGGCCGTAGTAGTTGACCTGGGCGACGTCGCCCTTCTTCAGCGCCGGGCCGGTGCCCTCGCTGACGGTCACGACCTTCAGTTCCTTCGGCGGGGCGCCCTTGCCCTGGGACAGGGTCGGGCTCTCCCCGAACTTGGCGCCCTTGGTGATCGCGGGCACCCCGTTCTTCATCTCGGCGGAGTCGGAGCCGCTGTCGCCACAGGCTGCTGTCGACAGCAGCAGAAGGGGTACGACAAGCAGGCCGGCAAGTCGGCGCACGTGTTCCTCAGATCTCAGACGGCTGGCGGTCGTCGCCACTCTAAGGCGTGCGCAGGGCCCCGTACGAGATCCGTACGAGGCCCCGGCCAAGATCGGTGAGATGTCACATCCCGGCGATCAGCTTCTCCACCCGGTCGTCCACCGCCCGGAAGGGGTCCTTGCACAGCACCGTCCGCTGCGCCTGGTCGTTCAGCTTCAGGTGCACCCAGTCCACCGTGAAGTCCCGCCGCTGCTCCTGCGCCCGGCGGATGAAGTCGCCGCGCAGCCGCGCCCTCGTGGTCTGCGGGGGCACCGAC
Organism: Streptomyces sp. NPDC046866; assembly: GCF_040704625.1. Lineage (NCBI taxonomy): Bacteria > Bacillati > Actinomycetota > Actinomycetes > Kitasatosporales > Streptomycetaceae > Streptomyces > Streptomyces sp. NPDC046866. Next base: position 147,600 of record NZ_JBEYXN010000011.1, on the reverse strand, counting down.
TTGCCCTCGAAGATCTTCAGGTCGTTGCAGACCCGCTCGGCCTGCCCCTTGCGCTCCAGCAGGTAGTACAGGCCGCGCCGGCGGTGGATGTCGTGGTACGCGAGGTCTATCTGGGCGACCCGCGGGTTCGACATCGTCATCCCGTGCTTCTCCCGGTACCGCTCGATCAGCTGGTACTTCATCACCCAGTCGATCTCCGTCGCGATCCGGTCCAGCTGCTCGGACTCGATCGCCTCCAGCGTCCGGCCCCAGAGCTCCAGCACCCGCTCCACCGTGCCGGTACGGATCCCCCGGCGCTCGGCGAAGTCCACGGCCTTGTCGTAGTACTCCCGCTGGATCTCCAGCGCCGAGGCCTCGCGGCCGCTCGCCAGGCGCACCTTGCGCTGCCCGGTGATGTCGTGGCTGACCTCGCGGATCGCCCGGATCGGGTTCTCCAGGGTCAGGTCCCGCATCACCGTGCCCGCCTCGATCATGCGCAGCACCAGGTCGGTCGCCCCGACCTTGAGCAGCATCGTCGTCTCCGACATGTTCGAGTCGCCGACGATCACGTGCAGGCGCCGGTAGCGCTCGGCGTCCGCGTGCGGCTCGTCGCGCGTGTTGATGATCGGCCGCGAGCGCGTCGTCGCGGAGCTGACGCCCTCCCAGATGTGCTCGGCCCGCTGGCTCACGCAGTACACCGCACCGCGCGGCGTCTGGAGCACCTTGCCCGCACCGCAGATCAGCTGGCGCGTGACCAGGAACGGAATGAGGATGTCCGCGAGGCGGGAGAATTCCCCGTGCCGCGCCACCAGATAGTTTTCGTGGCAGCCGTACGAGTTGCCCGCCGAGTCGGTGTTGTTCTTGAAGAGATAGACGTCGCCCGCGATTCCCTCCTCGTGCAGGCGGCGTTCGGCGTCGACGAGCAGGCCCTCGAGAATGCGCTCGCCCGCCTTGTCGTGGGTGACCAGTTCGGTCACGTTGTCGCATTCGGGAGTTGCATATTCCGGATGCGAACCCACATCGAGGTACAGGCGGGCACCGTTCCGCAGGAAGACATTGCTGCTGCGGCCCCATGACACGACACGGCGGAAGAGGTAGCGCGCCACTTCGTCAGGAGACAGTCGGCGCTGTCCCCTGAACGTGCACGTGACGCCGTACTCGTTCTCCAGCCCGAAAATGCGGCGGTCCATGACTGAACATTACGCCTTCTGCCCTCTTCTGAAACCGGGTTCGAGAACGCCGTTTCGATCAGTTCCCGACGAGCTGCCCCTGCGCACCCTCCGCGACCGCCGCGGCAGAGCCCGTCACCGTCCGGGTCCGGCCGGGACCGGCGAGGATCCGCTGAGTACCCATCAGGACCAGCAGGGCCGCCGCGCCCGCCCCGCACGCCACGCCGAAGCCGGACGCCGTACCGCCCAGCTCCACCGCCGGACCCGCCACCGCCGTGCCCACGGCCGCACCCACGCCGAAGAACGTCACCAGCCACGAGAAGGCCTCGGTCACGGTACCCGCGGGAGCATGCCGGTCCACCACAATGAACGCGCACGCGATCGTCGGGGCCAGGAACACCCCCGCCAGCGCCGTCAGCGCCGTCATGGCCACCGGCCCCGGCGTCAGCAGCAGCGGCAGGTACCCCAGCGCCAGCAGCCCCACCAGCACCCGCAGCCGCCGCTCCGGCGCACCGCTCCACTGCCGCGCCCCGTACGCCACGCCCCCGACCAGCGCCCCCAGCCCCAGGGCCGCCATCAGCCAGCCGTACACCGACTCGCCGCCGTTGCCGTCCGAGTACGCCAGAGCCGCCACGGTGATCGAACCCAGCGCCAGGCCCACGAAGAAGAAGGCCCCCAGCAGCGCCAGCAGCCCGCGCGAGCGCAGCGCACCCAGCCAGTGCGCCTCGCGCGGCTCCGAGCGCCAGGTCCGCGAGGGCTCGCTGAGCACCACCGACAGCGCGCCCAGCACACCGAGCCCGTTGATCACCAGCAGTGCGCCGGCCGGGCTGGACAGGGCCACCGACACGGTGACGACCAGCGGGCCGACCGTGTACATGACCTCCTGGGCCACCGCGTCCAGGGCGTACGCGGCATGCACCCGCTCCTCCCTGCCACCCAGCACGCTGGGCCACAGGGCCCGCAGGCCGCCCTCCAGCGGCGGCGAGAAGAAGCCCGCCACCACCACGGCCCCGTACGCGGCCACCGCCGAGCCGGTGCCCGCCAGGGCCAGCCAGGCCATGCCCAGCGCCGAGACGACCGCCGCGGGCAGCTGCACCCGCGGCTGCCCGTACAGGTCCACCGCACGGCCCAGCAGCGGCTGGCCCACCGCATTGGCGAAGCCGTAGACGGCCGCCAGCGCGCCCGCGAGGCTGTAGCTGCCGCCTCCGGCGCGGACGAAGAGCACGATCGCGATCGCCGCCGTCGCGTTCGGCAGCCTCCCGACCAGCGTGCCCGCCAGCAGCCGCGCCGCATGCCGGGTCCTGAGCAGCTCCGCGTAACCCGCGGCCATGTCCGCCCCCTTCTGCCCGGATCGCCGGGGTGTGAAGCAAGTAATACGTATAACTAGACCCGTCATACGTACCATGGCCCCCGGGCAGGGGTCCACCCGGAACACCACCCCCACCCCCGCGACCTCGGACTTTCAGGAGCCCCGTGTGACGAGACCCACCAGCCGCGACGTCGCCAGCGCAGCCGGGGTCTCCCAGGCCACCGTCTCCCTCGTCCTCGGCGGCAAATGGCGCGGACGCGTCTCCGAACGCACCGCCGCCCTCGTCCGCGAAGCCGCCGACACCCTCGGCTACCGCCCCAACCTCGCCGCCCGCAACCTGCGCCTGGGCAGCACCCGCACCGCCCTGCTCGTCGTCCCCGCCCTCACCAACGAGTTCTTCGCCCGCGTCTACACCGGCGCCGCCCGCATCGCCTCCGACCACGGCTTCGGCGTCGTCCTCTACCCCTCCCCCGACGGCACCGGCCCCGCCCGCGACCCCTTCCCCTCCGCCCGCGCCGCCCTCGACGGAGTCATCGCCTCCTCCATGGCCGCAGCCGCCCTCGACGCCATCGGCGGCAACGGCGGCAACGGACTCCCCCTCGTCATGCTCGACAGCGACCCCACCGCAGGACGGGCCGCCGCCCACGTCAACCTCGCCATGGCCGACGGCATGCGCCAAGCCGCCGAACACCTCCTCGGCCTCGGCCACCGCCGCATCCTCCACCTCGCCGCGGACGTCGACACCTGGACCTTCCGCATCCGCGCCGAAACCCTCGCCGCCGTCCTCGGCCCCCACGCCGAACTGCGCACCGCACGGGCCGCCCTCACCGCCACCGACGCCCGCACCGCCACCGAGGCAGCCCTCACCGCCCCCGGACCCCGCCCCACCGCCATCGTGTGCGACGACGACATCCTCGCGGCCGGCGCCTGCAAGGCCGCCCGCCGCCTGGCCTTGCGCGTCCCCGAGGACCTCTCCGTCACCGGCGTCGACGACCTCGCCCTCGCCACCGCCGTCGAACCCGAACTCACCACCGTCCACCTGCCCGCCGAACGCGTCGGCGAGCAGGGCATGGCCGCCCTCCTCGCCGTCCTCGACGGCACCCCCTGGACCGCCCCCGACATCCCCGTCGAACTCGTCGTCCGCGCCTCCACCGCACCGCCCCCGCCGCCCGCCCGGCCCTGACACACGAAACCGCCCCGACCCGCCTCACACGAGGCGGACCGGGGCGGCGTCGTACGGGAAAGCGCTCCTACTCGGAGTCCTCGGGAGACTCGTCGTTGGACACCGCATCGGCCTGAGCCGCCGCCGGAACATCCGGCTCCAGCAGCCGCGCCAGCTGCCGGCCGCGGATCCGCTTGAACTTCCGCTGCTGCGCCCGCGTCCGGTCCAGCACCGCGACCTCCAGCCGCTCCGCCGGAATCGCCTTGTCCGTGCCGTTCGCCTGGCTCGACAGCGCCTGCACCGCCAGCTTCAGCGCCTCGGCCAGGGTCATCCCCTCGCGGTGGCGCTGGTCCAGGAACGCACTGATCTGCTCCGCGTTGCCGCCGACCGCGACCGAGCCGTGCTCGTCCACGATCGAACCGTCGTGCGGGAGGCGGTAGATCTGGTCCCCCGCAGCGGTCGCACCGACCTCCGCCACCACCAGCTCCACCTCGTACGGCTTCTCGCCGGCGCTGGAGAAGATGGTGCCGAGCGTCTGCGCGTAGACGTTCGCGAGCCCACGGGCCGTCACATCGTCGCGGTCGTAGGTGTACCCGCGCAGGTCCGCGTACCGCACACCGCCGATCCGCAGGTTCTCGTACTCGTTGTACTTCCCGGCGGCCGCGAAGCCGATCCGGTCATAGATCTCGCTGAACTTGTGCAGCGCGCGGGACGGGTTCTCGCCGACGAACACGATGCCGTCGGCATACTGCAGCACCACGAGGCTGCGGCCGCGGGCGATGCCCTTGCGGGCGTATTCCGCCCGGTCGGCCATCGCCTGCTGCGGGGAGACGTAGAACGGAGTCGACACCGGCTGACCGTCCCTTTCTTCTGGGCTCCTGAGGGGCTGTGACTGATCAGAGCAGGGCGGCGCGCGGGCCGTCCGGCTCCTGGAGGCGGCGGTCGGTGACCTTGCGGGCGAGAGCCTGGGACTCCTCCTCGGTCAGCCGCCGGAAGCCCTCGTCGGTGATGACGGTGACGATCGGATAGATGTTGCGGTAGAGGTCCGGGCCGCCGGTCGCCGAGTCGTCGTCGGCCGCGTCGTACAGCGCCTGCACCACCAGCGTGGTGGCCTGCTCCTCCGTCAGGTCCGGCCGGTACAGCTTCTTCATCGATCCCCGGGCGAAGATCGAGCCCGAGCCGGTCGCGGCGTACCCGTGCTCCTCGGAGCGGCCGCCGGTCACGTCGTAGGAGAAGATCCGGCCCTTCTCCTTGCCCTCGTCGTAGCCGGCGAACAGCGGGACCACGGCGAGCCCCTGCATGGCCATGCCCAGATTGCTCCGGATCATGGTCGAGAGCCGGTTCGCCTTGCCCTCGAGCGACAGCGTCGCCCCTTCGACCTTCTCGAAGTGCTCCAGCTCCAGCTGGAACAGCTTCACCATCTCCACGGCCAGGCCGGCGGTGCCGGCGATGCCGACCGCGGAGTACTCGTCCGCCGGGAACACCTTCTCGATGTCCCGCTGCGCGATCATGTTGCCCATCGTCGCGCGCCGGTCACCGGCGAGGACGACCCCGCCGGGGAAGGTGACGGCCACGATGGTCGTGCCGTGCGGCGCCTCGACGACCCCTTCCGGGAGCTGCCGGTTGCCGGGCAGCATCTCGGGCGCGTGCGCACCCAGGAAGTCCATGAAGGAGGACGACCCCGGCGTCAGGAAGGCTGCCGGCAGACGCCCTGTGCCACGAGTGTTGGGTTCCACAGGTTTCCTTCCACGTAAGCGGCTGCACGCCTCTCGGCGTCCGGCCGAACCTCGAACTGCCCCGGTGCCGCTGTGCGGCCGGAGCGCGGTACGCCTCGGACCTTACCCGTCCGATGATCGCGATCCACCTGCAGTCGGTTTCCCGACCGGTCCGCTCGCACGCGGGGAGCGCCGCCGGTGACGGGACGGTGCGGAGCCGCTGCTCCGCACCGTCCGCCGCGCTGCTCGTGGTGCGCCGCACCACTCACCCCCCGACCTTCGATTCGAAGGTCAAACGGCTCTACTGCCCACCCTTTTGAACGAAGGATCGCACGAAGTCCTCGGCATTCTCCTCGAGCACGTCATCGATTTCGTCGAGTACGGAGTCGACGTCGTCGGAGAGCTTCTCCTGTCGCTCCTTGAGGTCGGACTGTGCTTCCGCGGCCTGCTCCTCGACCTCCTCGGTCGAGCGAGTGGCCTTCTGCTGTCCGCCGCCGGTGTCCTTGGTCGCCATGTCTACCTCACCCCGCTCGGTTCGCACGCTCGTGACGAGGGACCCCGGGATCGGGATCCCTCAAGATCAGACCCTACGTCGGACCCTACAAGGAGGGCCCGGGGTTCGTCCCCGCACTTTCATAACGTCCGGGTGTTCCCATGATTCCCGGGGGCGGGGGTTTTCAGGCCCCCGCGGCGCCCCGGAAGTGTGCTCAGTCCCCTGCGGTCAGTTCCCGCTCAGCACCCGCACCAGGTCCTCCGCCGTGCGGCAGCGGTCCAGGAGCTCCTTGACGTGCTTGCGGGTACCCCGCAGGGGTTCCAGGGTCGGGACCCGCTGCAGGGAGTCCCGGCCCGGGAGGTCGAAGATCACCGAGTCCCAGGAGGCCGCGGCCACGTCGTCCGCGTACTGCTCCAGGCACCGGCCCCGGAAGTAGGCCCGGGTGTCCTCCGGCGGCTTGCCGGCGGCCCGCTGCACCGCGGACTCCTCCACCAGCCGCTTCATCTTCCCGCGGGCCGCCAAGCGGTTGTACAGGCCCTTCTCGGGCCGTACGTCCGCGTACTGGAGGTCCACCAGGTGCAGCCGGGCGGCGTCCCAGTCGAGGCTGTCGCGCCGCCGGTAGCCCTCGAGGATCTCGCGCTTGGCGATCCAGTCCAGCTCCCCGGACAGGCTCATCGGGTCGCTCTCCAGCCGCCCCAGCACGTCCTCCCAGCGCGAGAGCACGTCCTTGGTCTGCTCGTCCGCGTCGGACCCGAAACGCTCCTCGACGTACTTGCGGGCCAGCTCGAAGTACTCCATCTGCAGTTGCACGGCGGTGAGCGTCCGCCCGCTGCGCAGCGTGATCAGGTGGCGCAGGTCGGGGTCGTGGGAGACCTGGTGCAGGGTGCGCACGGGCTGGTCCACGGCCAGGTCCACGGTGATGAAGCCGTCCTCGATCATGGACAGGACCAGCGCCGTGGTGCCGAGCTTGAGGTAGGTGGAGATCTCGGAGAGGTTGGCGTCGCCGATGATCACGTGGAGGCGGCGGTACTTCTCGGCGTCGGAGTGGGGCTCGTCGCGGGTGTTGATGATCGGCCGTTTGAGGGTGGTCTCGAGGCCGACCTCGACCTCGAAGTAGTCGGCGCGCTGGCTGATCTGGAAGCCGTGTTCGCGGCCGTCCTGGCCGATGCCGACGCGGCCGGCTCCGGTGACGACCTGGCGGCTGACGAAGAAGGGCGTCAGGTGGCGCACGATGTCCGAGAAGGGGGTTTCCCGCTTCATCAGGTAGTTCTCGTGCGTGCCGTAGGAGGCGCCCTTGTTGTCGGTGTTGTTCTTGTAGAGGTGGATCGGCTGGGCGCCGGGCAGCTGGGCGGCCCGTACGGCGGCCTCGGCCATGATCCGTTCGCCGGCCTTGTCCCACAGGACGGCGTCCAGGGGATTGGTGATCTCCGGGGAGCTGTACTCGGGGTGGGCGTGGTCGACGTAGAGCCGTGCTCCGTTGGTGAGGATGACGTTGGCCAGGCCGATGTCCTCGTCGGTGAGCTGGCTGCTGTCGGCGGCCTCGCGGGCGAGGTCGAAGCCGCGGGCGTCCCGCAGCGGGTTCTCCTCCTCGAAGTCCCAGCGGGCGCGTCGCGCCCGGTGCATCGCCGCCGCGTAGGCGTTGACGATCTGGGACGAGGTGAGCATGGCATTGGCGTTCGGGTGACCGGGGACGGAGATCCCGTACTCCGTCTCGATTCCCATTACTCGCCGTACGGTCATGCGGCCCTCCTTGCCCGGCGGCGCCCCCGTTCGGGAGCGGCGCTCAAGTACCGCTGGTGGTCCGGTGTGTGTGCGGTGCCCGTCCCCGCACTGCGGATGCGGCGGTACGGATGAGCCTAGAACTCCTCCACGGCCGGTGGGGAGATCATTTCCGTCCTTGACTTCGCTATGTCACGGCCGAAAGCGGTCGGTAAAGCAGTCGGCTGCGGGTGCCCGGTGAGGGCACCCGCAGCCGCCCTCGGATCAGAGGTACTGACCGGTGTTCGCCACCGTGTCGATGGAGCGTCCGGTGTCCGCGCCCTGCTTTCCGGTGACGAGGGTGCGGATGAAGACGATCCGCTCGCCCTTCTTTCCGGAGATCCGGGCCCAGTCGTCCGGGTTGGTGGTGTTGGGCAGGTCCTCGTTCTCCTTGAACTCGTCCACGCATGCCTGGAGGAGGTGGGAGACGCGCAGGCCCTTCTGGTTGTGCTCGAGGAAGGCCTTGATGGCCATCTTCTTGGCCCGGTCCACGATGTTCTGGATCATGGCGCCGGAGTTGAAGTCCTTGAAGTAGAGGACTTCCTTGTCGCCGTTGGCGTACGTGACCTCGAGGAAGCGGTTCTCCTCGCTCTCGGCGTACATCTGCTCGACGACGGTCTGGATCATGCTGTGGACGGCGACCTCGGCCGAGCCGGAGTGCTCCGAGAGGTCGTCGGCGTGCAGCGGGAGGGACGCCTTGAGGTACTTGGCGAAGATGTCCTTGGCGGCCTCGGCGTCCGGACGCTCGATCTTGATCTTCACGTCGAGGCGGCCGGGGCGCAGGATGGCCGGGTCGATCATGTCCTCGCGGTTGGAGGCGCCGATGACGATGACGTTCTCCAGGCCTTCCACGCCGTCGATCTCGGCGAGGAGCTGCGGGACGATGGTGTTCTCCACGTCCGAGCTGACGCCGGATCCGCGGGTGCGGAAGAGGGACTCCATCTCGTCGAAGAAGACGATGACGGGGGTGCCCTCGCTCGCCTTCTCGCGGGCGCGCTGGAAGACGAGGCGGATGTGCCGCTCGGTCTCGCCGACGTACTTGTTGAGGAGTTCGGGGCCCTTGATGTTCAGGAAGTAGGACTTCCCGGCGGACTGCCCGGTCACCTCGGCGACCTTCTTGGCAAGGGAGTTGGCGACGGCCTTGGCGATGAGCGTCTTGCCGCAGCCGGGCGGGCCGTAGAGCAGGATGCCCTTCGGCGGGCGCAGTTCGTGTTCCTTGAAGAGGTCGGGGTAGAGGTACGGGAGCTCGACCGCGTCGCGGATCAGCTCGATCTGGTCGCCCAGGCCGCCGATCTTGTCGTAGTCGATGTCGGGGACCTCTTCGAGGACGAGGTCTTCGACCTCGCTCTTGGGGACGACCTCGTAGACGTAGCCGGAGCGCGGTTCGAGGAGCAGGGCGTCGCCGGGGCGGATGGTGATGTCCAGCAGCGGCTCGGCGAGCCGTACGACCCGTTCCTCGTCGGTGTGGCCGATGACCAGGGCGCGCTCGCCGTCCTCGAGGATCTCCTTGAGGGTGACGATGTCCCCGGCCCGTTCGAAGGCCATGGCCTCGACCACGTTGAGGGCTTCGTTGAGCATGACCTCCTGGCCGCGCCGGAGGTCTTCCGGGTCGACGCTGGGGCTGACGTTCACGCGGAGCTTGCGGCCGCCGGTGAAGATGTCGACGGTGCCGTCCTCGTTCGCCTGCAGGAAGACACCGAATCCGGCCGGCGGCTGCGCGAGCCGGTCGACTTCCTCCTTGAGGGCGACGATCTGGTCGCGGGCCTCACGGAGGGTATTTGCCAGTCGTTCGTTTTGCGCGGAGACGCCGGCCAGGTTTGTCTGGAGCTCGACGATCCGCTCTTCGAGAATCCTCGTGTGTCGCGGAGAGTCGGCGAGCTTACGTCGCAGGACGGCGATTTCCTGCTCGAGATAGGCAACCTGGCCGGCGGGGTCTTCGGACCCCCGCCCCGGCCGGATGCCGCGGTTGATGTCGTCGTCGTGGGCTGCCACGGTCCTCACCTCCTCCAAGGGGAGCTGGACGCTTCCTGACCCTACCTGGGCTGGTGGTGATTGAAACCCCTAGATCACAAAGACGGTAGGGGTGTGTCCGATCTTCACCCTTGCGTACTCCCTCACGCCAGGGGAATACCCACCCTTCAACATCGGAAAGCGGCCGGTTGTAAGGTCGAAGCGTTCAACACCCGTCAGGGCCCGCGCGACTTGCCGCGGGAAGATGGCGGGAACGGATCACTCAGGCAGGGAACGGCAGGAGATATGACCGTGCAGCAGGAGGCAACCGCCGGGGGCGCTGCCGGCGCAGGGCGGGCCGGGGAGTCGCTGGAGGTCTGGATCGACCAGGACCTGTGCACCGGGGACGGGATCTGCGTGCAGTACGCGCCGGAGGTGTTCGAGCTGGACATCGACGGTCTGGCGTACGTGAAGAGCCCCGAGGACGAGCTGCTGGTGGAGCCGGGGGCGACCACTCCGGTTCCGTTGCCGTTGCTTCAGGACGTGGTGGACTCAGCGAAGGAGTGCCCGGGCGACTGCATCCACGTGCGGCGCGTTTCGGACGGGGTCGAGGTGTACGGCCCGGACGCGGAGTGACGGTTCAAACACTTCCGGCTTCTGCGTTTGTCAGCTCCTGGCGGAATTTTCCGCCGGTCCAGCGCCACTTGGCGAGCTGCTTCACGTCGGGGCTGTAGCGGGGAACCTGGGGCGAGGAGTAGCCCAGGAGGCGTGCGGTGACGATGCCGTCGCGCACGGTGAGGTCGGTGGCGGTCTGTCGCCGGCCGGCTTCGAGGAGCGTGGCGACGATGCGGGGGCGGGCGCCGGGGGCCTTGTCCTGGGCCAGTACGTAGAGGGTGTGGGGCGGGGTGCCGGAGCCGGCGTCGCAGCGGACTGCGGCGACGGTTTCCGGGCGTCCGTCGCCGTCGAGGTCGCCTTGGGCGGTGGCGGTGACGGCCACCGGGAGGCCCTTGCAGTCGAGCGGGTAGGCGACGGCGGCGGCGTCGGGGGCGGGTGCACCGGCCCGCGCGGCGGCGGCGCCGGAGGCCGGGCCGGAGGCGGCGGGGTCCGCGGCGGTGGCGTCGGGTTGGAGGAGTCCCGCGGCGGCTATGACGGCGGCCATGGCGGAGGCGGTGGCGAGCCAGTGGACGGGCCGGGGGGTGCTGTGGCCCAGTTCGGGGGCGAGTTCCGGCGCGGCGGTGCGGTGCGGCACGCGGGGTGTCTCCTGTAGCGGGGGCGACGGGGAGCCAGCATCGTGCCACACCTCACACGGAGGTGGAACGGGCGGGTCCGCGTCGGCGGGGACGGTCGGCACCCGGACAACGTGAAGGCGCTGCGGTGCAGTTCCCGGTTGCCGGGGGGAACTGCACCGCAGCGCCTGTGCGTTGCCTGTGCGGGCGGCCGCTCGTCAGCCGCGGTCGCCGGAACCTCGGGGGCCCGAGCCGGGGCCCTCGTAGTCCTCGCCGTAGGCGCCCTTGGCGGGGCGGCGGCGGCGCATCGGGGGCTCCACGCCGTCCGCGAGGCGGCGGGCGGTGACCAGGAAGCCGGTGTGTCCGATCATCCGGTGGTCGGGCCGCACGGCCAGGCCCTCGACGTGCCAGTTGCGGATCATCGATTCCCACGGCTGCGGTTCGGCGAAGCAGCCGATCTCGCGGATGGACTCGACGGTCTTGGACAGCTGGGTGGTGGTGGCCACGTAGCAGCAGAGGATGCCGCCGGGGACGAGGGCCTTGGAGACGGCCTCCAGGCACTCCCAGGGGGCGAGCATGTCGAGGATGACGCGGTCGACATCGGTGTCGGACAGGTTGTCCTGGAGGTCGCCCACGGTCAGCTGCCACGCGGGGTGCGGGCCGCCGAAGTAGCGCTCGACGTTGTCCTTGGCGATCTCGGCGAAGTCCGCCCGGCGCTCGTAGCTGTGGAGCATGCCCTGGTCGCCGATGGCGCGCAGCAGGAAGCTGCTCAGGGAGCCGGAGCCGACCCCTGCCTCCACGACGCGGGCGCCGGGGAAGATGTCGGCGAAGGCCAGGATCTGGCCTGCGTCCTTGGGGTAGACCACGGCGGCGCCGCGGGGCATGGACAGGACGTAGTCGGGGAGCAGGGGGCGCAGCGCGAGGTACGCGACGTTCCCCGTGGTACGGACAACACTGCCCTCGGGAGCGCCGATCAGCTCGTCGTGCGGGAAGGAACCCTTGTGGGTGTGGAAGTTCTTCCCGGCTTCGAGCGTGAACGTGTAGTGGCGTCCCTTGGGGTCGGTGAGCTGGACCTGGTCCCCGACCTTGAAGGGCCCGCGACGGCGGGCGGCACCGGTCGGTTCGGACATGTGACCAGTGTATTGGCTTCAGGAGCGGGGCCGTGCCATGGCCTTCACGAACGCCTTCTCGACGTCGAGGGCGGAGAGGACGCCGTAGACCTCGCCGGCGGGTTCGAGGACGAGGTATTCGGTGGCGGGGGTGGCGCGGAGGTGGTCGAGGAGTTCTTCGCCGGCGAGCTCGGCGGAGACCTTCATCCCGTCGGTGAGGTCCTGGGCGAGGGTGCTGACGGCGATCCAGGGCCGGCGGTGTTCGGGGACGGAGGCGATGGCGCTCTCGCGGACGATGGCGGTGGGTTCGCCGTGGCCGTCGACGATGACGAGGGCGCGGGCGCCGTAGGCGTCGGCGCGGCGGAGGGCTTCGGAGAGGGGGGTGGTGTTCTCGACGGGGACGGCGCGGCGGGTGAGGGTGCGGGCGCGCAGTTCGGGGAGGTGTTCGCGCAGGCGGGCCATGCGCAGGCTGTTGCCGGCGCCGGTCCAGATGATGGCGGCGAGGATCGCGGCGAGGAGGGCGTCCATGACGGTGTCCATGCCGCCGGTCTCGTCGGTGCCGCGGCCGAGGACGTCGGTGTGGGTGAGCAGGGGCAGGCCGAGCAGGACGGTGATGGCGAGCGCGCGGCCGACCCAGGCGGCGGCGACGGTTCCGGTCATGGGCTTGCCGGTGATGCCCCAGATGACGGCGCGGAGCATGCGGCCGCCGTCGAGGGGAAGGCCGGGCAGGAGGTTGAAGGCGGCGACGAGCAGGTTGGAGATCATCAGGCCGGCGAGGAGGACGCCGGGGACGGTGGCGGGGTCGACGGCGGTCATGCCGAGGTAGAAGGCGCCGGCGAGGAGGAGGGAGAGCAGGGGGCCGACGAAGGCGAGGACGAATTCGCGGCCGGGGGTCTCGGATTCCTTCTCGATCTCGGAGACGCCGCCGAAGAACTGGAGCTGGATGCGGCGCACGGGCAGGCGGAAGCGGAGGGCGGCGACGGTGTGGGCGAGTTCGTGGACGAGGACGGAGGCGTAGAAGGCGACGGCGAAGAAGAGGGAGACGAGGTAGCGGGCCGGCCCGAGGTCGGGCAGGACGCGGTCGAGCCGGTCGCCGAAGACCCAGGTGATGAGGGCGGCGACGAGGAACCAGCTGGGCGAGACGTAGACGGGTACGCCGAAGGGGCGGCCCATGAGGAGTCCGCCGCCCGGTCCGGGGCGTTTGCCCGCGCGCTCGCCGGTGTCGTCGGTGTCTGCCACGGATGTCCTTCGTTCGGTGCTGTCCGGCGGGGTGCGGCCGGTGGGTTCTTCCAGTGTGGTCCACGTGCGCGCCGGGTGCGGCGGCGGCTGGCGGTAGCGGGCTGTGATGCTCCGATCATGCAGTGCGAGGGTGGCCTGCGTCGATGGTATGTGCGTGGGTGTCCGCGGCGGGCCGTAGGGTTTTGTGCATGACGACGAGCCCCGGTCCCCTGTCGGGCGCGGCGGAGACCGGTGTGGCGCCGGCTGCGCTGGCGCCTTCTTCGCTGTCGCCCTCGCGTGCGAGCGATTTCATGCAGTGTCCGCTGCTGTACCGGTTCCGGGTGATCGACCGGCTGCCGGAGAAGCCGAGTGCGGCGGCGACGCGGGGCACGCTGGTGCATGCGGTGCTGGAGCGGTTGTTCGACCATCCGGCGCAGGAGCGGACGGCGGTGCGGGCGAAGGCGCTGGTTCCGGGGCAGTGGGAGCGGCTGCTGGAGGCGAAGCCGGAGCTGGCGGAGCTGTTCGCGGGCGGCGAGGAGGGCGCGGCGGGGCTGGCGGGCTGGCTGGCGGAGGCCGAGGCGCTGGTGGAGCGGTGGTTCTCGCTGGAGGACCCGACGCGGCTGGAGCCGGTGGAGCGGGAGTTCTTCGTCGAGGCGGAGCTGGAGTCGGGGCTGCGGCTGCGCGGGATCATCGACCGGGTGGACGTGGCGCCGACGGGCGAGGTGCGGATCGTCGACTACAAGACGGGCAAGGCGCCGCGGCCGGAGTACGCCGAGGGCGCGCTGTTCCAGATGAAGTTCTACGCGCTGGTGGTGTGGCGGCTCAAGGGCGTGGTGCCGCGGCGGCTGCAACTGGTGTACCTGGGCAGCGGGGACGTGTTGACGTACGACCCGGTGATGGCGGACCTGGAACGGGTGGAGCGCAAGCTGCTGGCGCTGTGGGAGGCGATCGGGGAGGCGACGGCCAGCGGGGACTGGCGGCCGCGGCCGACGAAGCTGTGCGGCTGGTGCGACCACCGGGCGGTGTGTCCGGAGTTCGGCGGGACTCCCCCGGCCTATCCTCTGATGATCAGGCCGCGGGCGGCTGCCGAGGAGGCCCGTCCGGAGGCGTCCTGATCACCCGGTCAGGGCAGAATGGGTGGCGTCCGCCGTAGCGCCGTACGAATACGAGGTGTTCCCCCGTGGCGATCCGCGTCCTGCTGGTCGACGACCAGCCGCTGCTGCGCACCGGTTTCCGGATGATCCTGGAGGCCGAACAGGACCTGGCGGTGGTCGGGGAGGCCGGGGACGGTCTGCAGGCGCTGGAGCAGGTGCGGGCGCTGCAGCCCGATGTGGTGCTGATGGACATTCGGATGCCGCGGATGGACGGCGTGGAGGCGACCCGGCAGATCACGGGTCCGGGACGGGACGGTCCGGCGAAGGTGCTGGTGCTGACCACGTTCGACCTGGACGAGTACGTGGTGGAGGCGCTGCGGGCGGGGGCCAGCGGGTTCCTGCTGAAGGATGCTCCGGCGAACGAGCTGGTGCAGGCGATCCGGGTGGTGGCGGGCGGCGAGGCGATGCTCGCGCCGAGCATCACGCGGCGGCTGCTGGACAAGTACGCGGGGCACCTGCCGTCGGGCGAGGAGAGCGTTCCGCACGCCCTCGGCTCGCTGACGGAGCGGGAGGTCGAGGTGCTGAAGCTGGTGGCGCGGGGGTTGTCGAACGCGGAGATCGCGGCGGACCTGTTCGTGAGCGAGACCACGGTGAAGACGCACGTGGGGCACGTGTTGACGAAGCTGGGTCTGCGGGACCGGGTGCAGGCGGCGGTGTACGCGTACGAGAGCGGTCTGGTGCGGCCGGGGGCCGCGCAGTAGCCGCCGGTTCGGATACGGGTCCGCCCCGGCACCTTTGACGGTGCCGGGGCGGACGTGTGGCCGCCGCAAACGAGGGGTCGTCAGCCCTTGCTGATCTCCCAGAAGCGGAAGATGGTCGAGGCGTCCAGCGACCACTGCAGGCCGGTCACGTTCTGCCGGGTGACCGCGTACTGCTTGCCCTGCCACAGGGGCAGGATCGGGACCTCGTCGGCGACGATGTCCTGGAGGCGGGTGTAGTCGGGGCCGGCCGCCGAGCGGTCGGACTTGGCGGCGGTCGCCGGGATGATCGTCCCGGTGATCTCCTTGTTGTCGTAGTTGTTGTTCAGGACGTTGTTCGGCCCGAAGAACGGCTGCGTGAAGTTGTCGGCGTCCGGGTAGTCGGGCACCCAGCCCTTGACGTAGACGCCGTACTTGCCGGCCTCGATGTCCTTCTCGTACTGCTCGTACTCGACGGACTTGACGTCGGCCTCGAACAGGCCGCTGTCGTTGAGCTGCTTGGCGATGAGCTGCATCTCCTGGTCCGTCGCCGGGCCGTAGCGGGCGGGCGTCGAGTACAGGGTGATCT
The DNA here is from genome assembly GCF_040704625.1 of Streptomyces sp. NPDC046866. Taxonomy (NCBI): domain Bacteria; kingdom Bacillati; phylum Actinomycetota; class Actinomycetes; order Kitasatosporales; family Streptomycetaceae; genus Streptomyces; species Streptomyces sp. NPDC046866. Next base: position 132,092 of record NZ_JBEYXN010000011.1, on the reverse strand, counting down.
TCACCTTGTCCTTGATGCCGGCCGCGCGCAGGACGGCTTCGGCCTTCTTCGGCTGCGGCGTGCCGCCGTAGCGCTCGAAGAAGGGCGTGGTGTGGGAGGCGATCCCGGCCGGGACGATGGAGTACAGCGAGGTGGCGGTGGACTCGTAGACGTCCTTGACGAGCGCCTCGCGGTCCACGAGGAAGGCGATGGCCTTGCGGACGGGCAGCTTGCCGGCGGTCTCGTCCTTGACGTTGAAGACGAGGTGCTGGACCTCGGCGCCGGTGCCCTGGACGACCTCGATGCTGTTGTTGCCGGTCTTCGTCGAGGACAGGCCGGCGATGTCCTTGGCGGCCAGGCCGCGGAAGGCGAAGTCGACGTCGCCGCTTTCGAGGACCTTCTTCAGGGCGGCCTGGTCCTGGTTGAAGAACTTCAGCGTGACGCCGGTGTTCTTCGCCTTGGCCTTGCCGCTGTAGGAGTCGTTGACGGAGAAGCTGGCGCTCTTGTCGTTGATGGAGTCGAGCTTGTAGACGCCGGAGCCGATGGCCTTGCCGTCGGTGCGGAGCTTGTCGGCGGGGTACTCGGCGTGGTCGACGATGGAGCCCGCACCCGAGGCGATCTTGCTGGGGAAGGTCGCGTCGGAGGTCTTGAGGCGGAAGACGACGGTCTTCTCGTCGGGGGTGTCGATGCCGGCGATCGAGGACAGTATGACGGCGGGGCCGTTGGCGTCGTTGATCTTCAGCGTGCGCTCGAAGGAGAACTTGACGTCCTGCGAGGTGAGGGCGTGGCCGTTGGAGAACTTCAGGCCGGGCCGCAGGGTGCACTTGTACACCTTGCTGTCGCTGCCGTCGAAGGCGCAGGTCTGCGCGGCGTCGGGCTCGGGCGTGGTGCCGCCCTTGGGGAAGCTCAGCAGCGACTGGAAGACGTTGTTGAAGAGCAGCCAGGAGCCCGGGTCGTAACCCGACGCGGGGTCGGTGGACTTCACCTTGTCGGATATGCCCATGACCACGCCCTTGCCGCCCTTTGCGGCCGGGCCATCGGTCGAACCGCAACCGCTGAGCAGCGCGGCGGCGGTGGCTGCGCCGAGCGGGGCTGCGAGCCACTGGTTACGTCTCATCACGCGAACGTCCTTATCGGTCTTACTGAATCGTTGCGCCGGCCTGCGACACCCGCCGCCGGTCCTGCCGGTCTCAGCCGCTTACGCCTCGGCCGAGCTCCCACAGCTGGAGGTCGGAGATGGCGTTGACCGACCACTCCACTCCGGTGATCCCGTCGCGCGCGGCGACGTACTGCTGGCCCTGCCACAGCGGCAGGACGGGCACGTCCTCGGCGACGATGTCCTGCATCTCCGTGATCGCGGGGGCGGCGACGCTGCGGTCGGCGGCCCTGCGCGACTCGGGGATGAGCTTGGTGCGCACCGTCGTGTTGGCGTACGGCGTGCCCAGGAAGTTGTCCTGCTCCAGGAAGGGAGCGAGGAAGTTGTCGGCGTCCGGGTAGTCGGGGAACCAGCCGAGCCCGTAGGCGGCGTAGTCGCCCTTCTTCTGCGCGGGCCGGAACTCGGTCCAGTCGTTGCCCTGGACGGTGATGTCGAACAGCTGGGTGGAGTTCAGCTGGTTCTTGAGGGTCTCGAACTCGGCGGCGGTGCCGTCGCCGTAGTGGTCCTCGGTGTAGTTCAGCGTCAGCTTGACCGGGGTCTTGATGCCGGCGTCCTTCAGCAGCTGGGCGGCCTTGGCCGTGTTGGCCTCGCCGTACTTGTTGCGGAAGGAGTTGACGTGGCCGGTGACGGTGGTGGGGACCAGCGAGTACAGCGGCTGGGCCGACTTGCCGTAGACCTTGGAGATGAGGGCTCCCCGGTCGACCGCTGCGGCGAGTGCCTGGCGGACGGCCTTGTCCTTGACGGCCGGGGCCTCGGTGTTGAATCCGAGGTAGCGGATCTCCAGGCCGGGCATCGGGACCAGCTTGACGCCCTTGGGCGGGTTGGCGGAGAGCTCGGTGATCTGCGCGGGGGACAGGGTGCGCGAGACCATCTGGATGCGGCCCTCGCCCAGCGCCTTGACCATGGCGGCCGAGTCGTCGAAGGTGCGCAGTTCGATCTTGTCGTTCTGCAGCTTGAGGTCGCCCTTGTAGTGCGGGTTCTTGCTGAACACCGCGCGGACGAGGTGGTCGCCCTTGACCTCGGCCTTCATCGTGTACGGGCCGGAGCCGTCGACGGCGAAGCCCGGCCGGAGCTTCTTGGCGTCGTAGTTCTTCTCGCTGACGATGCCGGCCGCCGGGGTGGACAGCTTGTACGGGAACGTCGCGTCGGGGGTCTTCAGGTGGAAGACGACGGTGTCGGTGCCCTTGACCTCGACGGTGTCGAGGGTGGACAGCAGCGAGGAGGGGCCGTTCTCGGCGTTGATGGCCAGGACGCGGTCGATGGAGAACTTGACGTCCTTGGCGGTGAGCGGGTCGCCGCCGGCGAACTTCAGCCCGGGGCGCAGGGTGCAGCGGTAGCTCTGGTTGCTGCTGTCGGTGAAGTTGCAGGCGGAGGCCGCCTCGGGGACCGGCTGGCCGCCGCCGCGCGGGGTGTGCATCAGGGTCTGGACCGTCTGCCGCAGGACGTTCCAGGCTCCGGCGTCGTAGGCGTACGCCGGGTCGAACGGTGCGGGGGCGTAGTCCGCCGCCTCGTACCGGTCGGTGGTGCCGACGACGATCGCTCCGGTTCCCGCTCCACCGCCCGTGGCGCTGCCGCAGGCGGCGAGCGAGGGGGTGAGCAGGCCGGCCGCGGCCGTCAGCACCAGGGTCTTGCGGTTCATGCTGGAAGTACTCCCTATGACCGGCACTTGTTCAAAGCGGCGTAGAGGGCACTTGGCGGCGGCCGCCCGTTCAGGGCGGAACGATCGGGCCGGTTTTGTGACGATCGGTCCACACGGTCCCGGCACAGGGGTATGTGTCCGGGACTGCTGCGGTGCGCAGTGCCCGCGTCGACATTAGTGGCCTTGGACGGGATGGCTTGAACTGGCAGGACTTGGGGTGTAATCGCACGGTGATGGGAGCGGACTGCCTGTCAGGGCCGGGGTCGTCGCAGATGCGGGCAGGAGATCATCAATCCGGACACAAGGGAATGCCGTGGGATCCCTGTACAGGTCCGTAGGGGGCTTTGCAGGTGACAAAGGTCACCCGCCGCACCTGCCACCGAAAGGATGGAATTTCGGCCCCGGCCCCAAGGAACGGAAGATCCTTCCGGGACTTTCCCATGGGACCGGGGTTCCGTTCGGCACGCAGTGTGCGCGGTCAGTTCATCGGAGTGATGAGGGAGCGCAGGAACGGCAGGTCCACGTCCTCCAGCGAGCGCACGATGGTCCGGCCCGGGGCGGACGGGATCAGGCCCACCGAGGGGACGGCGACGACGCGGCATCCGGCGGCCTCGGCCGCGGCCACACCGGTGGCGGTGTCCTCGATGACGGCGCAGCGCGAGGGGTGGGCGCCGAGGCTGCGGGCGGCCAGCAGGTACGGGTCGGGGTGCGGCTTGGTGCGCGGGACGTCGTCGCCGGCGACGGTCATGGCGAAGCGCTCGGGGCCCAGGGAGTGCAGGATCCGCTCGATGACGCGGCGGTGCGAGGCCGAGACGAGGGCGGTCGGCACGTTGTGCCGGGCCAGCTCGGACAGCAGCCGCTCGGCGCCGGGCATGAGCGGGACCCGGTCGGCGATGCGCGCCTCGAAGCGCTCGTTGAGCAGCACGGTGAGCTCGGCGAGGCTGATGGCCGCGCCGGTGGCCTTGATCAGGAACCCGGCGCTGCGGGTCATGGGGCCGCCGACGACCACGTCGCGCCAGGCCTCGTCGAGCCGGTGGCCCATCTCGGCGAAGACGTCGACCTCGGCCTCCCACCAGAAGCCCTCGGTGTCGACGAGGGTGCCGTCCATGTCGAGCAGCACCGCCTGGAGGGCCGAGCCGTCGGCCGTGCGGGTGACGGAGACGGGAACGGTGCTGGTCATGCGCACACCTCTCGTAGGGAGCGAGAAGGCCGGCCGCCTTCCCGCAGGGCATTCCCCCGGGGAGCAGGCGACCGGCCTGTATGGGACCGACCAGTGTACGTCGATCAGGCTCAGCGTGCGTTGAAATACTTCGCTTCGGGGTGGTGGATGACGATCGCGTCGGTGGACTGCTCCGGGTGGAGCTGGAACTCCTCGGAGAGGTGGACGCCGATCCGCTCGGGCCGGAGCAGGTCGGCGATCTTGGCGCGGTCCTCCAGGTCGGGGCAGGCGCCGTAGCCGAGGGAGAAGCGGGCGCCGCGGTACTTGAGGTCGAACATGTCCTGGACGTCGGCCGGGTCCTCGCCGCCGAAGCCGAGCTCGGCGCGGACGCGGGCGTGCCAGTACTCGGCGAGGGCCTCGGCGAGCTGGACGGACAGGCCGTGCAGCTCCAGGTACTCGCGGTAGGAGTCGGACTCGAAGAGCTTCGCGGTGGCCTCGCCGATCCTCGAGCCGACGGTGACGACCTGCAGGCCGACCACGTCGGTCTCGCCGGACTCCTCGGGGCGGAAGAAGTCCGCCAGGCACAGTCGGCGGCCGCGGCGCTGGCGGGGGAAGGTGAAGCGGGTGCGCTCGTTGCCCTGCTCGTCGAGGAGGATCAGGTCGTCGCCCTTGGAGACGCAGCGGAAGTAGCCGTAGACGACGGCCGCTTCGAGCAGGTTTTCGGTGTGCAGCTTCTCCAGCAGGCCGCGCAGGCGCGGGCGGCCCTCGCTCTCGACGAGCTCCTCGTACGTGGCGCCGCCGGCGCGGGCCTGCTTCAGGCCCCACTGCCCCTTGAACAGGGCGCCCTCGTCCAGCCAGGAGGCGTAGTCCTTCAGCGGGATGCCCTTGACGACGCGGGTGCCCCAGAACGGCGGGGTCGGGACGGGGTTGTCGGTGGCGACGTCGGAGCGGCCGCCCGGCTCCGCGGGCTCCTCCACCGTGAGCACGGGAGTGTCGCGCCTGGCGACGCGGCGCTGCTTGAGCTCGGGCAGCGCCGCCCCGGGGACGCCGCGCTTGACGGCGATCAGGGCGTCCATCAGGCGCAGGCCCTCGAAGGCGTCGCGGGCGTAGCGGACCTCGCCCTCGTAGATCTCGTGCAGGTCCTGTTCCACGTAGGCGCGGGTCAGGGCGGCGCCGCCCAGGATGACCGGGTACTCGGCGGCCAGCTTGCGCTGGTTGAGCTCCTCCAGGTTCTCCTTCATGATCACGGTGGACTTCACCAGGAGGCCGGACATGCCGATGACGTCCGCCTTGTGCTCCTGCGCGGCTTCCACGATCGCGGAGACGGGCTGCTTGATGCCGATGTTGACGACGTTGTAGCCGTTGTTGGACAGGATGATGTCGACGAGGTTCTTGCCGATGTCGTGGACGTCGCCGCGCACGGTGGCGAGCACGATGGTGCCCTTGCCCGAGGCGTCGGACTTCTCCATGTGGGGTTCGAGGTAGGCGACGGCGGTCTTCATGACCTCGGCGGACTGCAGGACGAACGGCAGCTGCATCTGGCCGGAGCCGAACAGCTCGCCGACGACCTTCATGCCCTCCAGGAGGGTCTCGTTGACGATGTCGAGGGCGGGGCGGAGGGTGAGGGCCTCGTCGAGGTCCGCCTCCAGGCCGTTCTTCTCGCCGTCGATGATGCGGCGCTGCAGGCGCTCCTCCAGGGGCAGGGCCAGGAGCTCCTCGGCGCGGCCGGCCTTGAGGGACTTGGTGTTGACGCCCTCGAAGAGGGCCATCAGCTTCTGCAGCGGGTCGTAGTCGCCCTCGCGCCGGTCGTAGATCAGGTCGAGGGCGGTGGCGACCTGCTCCTCGTCGAAGCGGGCGATCGGCAGGATCTTCGAGGCGTGGACGATGGCGGAGTCCAGGCCGGCCTTGACGCACTCGTCGAGGAAGACGGAGTTGAGCAGGACGCGGGCGGCGGGGTTCAGGCCGAAGGAGATGTTGGACAGGCCGAGGGTGGTCTGCACGGCCGGGTGGCGGCGCTTGAGCTCGCGGATCGCCTCGATGGTGGCGATGCCGTCCTTGCGGGACTCCTCCTGGCCGGTGCAGATGGTGAAGGTGAGGCAGTCGATGAGGATGTCGGACTCGTTGATGCCCCAGTTGCCGGTCAGGTCGGCGATCAGGCGCTCGGCGATGGCGACCTTGTGCTCGACGGTGCGGGCCTGGCCCTCCTCGTCGATGGTCAGGGCGATGAGGGCCGCGCCGTGCTCCTGGGCCAGACGGGTGACCTTGGCGAAGCGGGAGTCCGGGCCGTCGCCGTCCTCGTAGTTGACGGAGTTGATGACGGCGCGCCCGCCGAGCTTCTCCAGGCCGGCCCGGATGACGTCGACCTCGGTGGAGTCCAGCACGATCGGCAGCGTGGAGGCGGTGGCGAAGCGGCCGGCCAGCTCCTGCATGTCCGCGACGCCGTCGCGGCCCACGTAGTCCACGCAGAGGTCGAGCATGTGCGCTCCCTCGCGGATCTGGTCGCGGGCCATCTCCACGCAGTCGTCCCAGCGGGCCTCCAGCATGGCCTCGCGGAACTTCTTGGAGCCGTTGGCGTTGGTCCGCTCGCCGATCGCCATGTACGAGGTGTCCTGGCGGAAGGGGACCGTCTGGTACAGCGAGGAGGCCCCGGGCTCGGGGCGCGGGTCGCGGGCGACCGGGGCGGTGCCGCGGACGCGCTCGACGACCTGGCGCAGGTGCTCGGGCGTGGTGCCGCAGCAGCCGCCGACCAGGGAGAGGCCGTACTCGCGGACGAAGGTCTCCTGCGCGTCGGCCAGCTCGGGGGCGGTCAGGGGGTAGTGCGCGCCGTCCTTGCCGAGGACGGGCAGGCCGGCGTTGGGCATGCAGGACAGCGGGATCCGCGCGTTGCGGGCCAGGTAGCGCAGGTGCTCGCTCATCTCGGCCGGGCCGGTGGCGCAGTTCAGGCCGATCATGTCGATGCCGAGGGGCTCCAGGGAGGTCAGCGCGGCGCCGATCTCGGAGCCGAGCAGCATGGTGCCGGTGGTCTCGACGGTGACGGAGCAGATGAGCGGCACGGAGACGCCGAGGGCCTCCATGGCGCGGCGGGCGCCGATGATGGAGGACTTGGTCTGCAGGAGGTCCTGGGTGGTCTCCACGAGAAGGGCGTCGGCGCCGCCGGAGAGCAGGCCCTCGGCGTTGACCTGGTAGGCGTCGCGGATGGTGCCGTACTCGATGTGGCCGAGGGTGGGCAGCTTGGTGCCGGGGCCCATGGAGCCCAGGACCCAGCGCTGCTGCCCCGTCGAGGCCGTGAAGGCGTCGGCGGTCTCGCGGGCGATGCGGGCGCCGGCCTCGGACAGCTCGAAGTTGCGCGCGGGGATGTCGTACTCGGCGAGGGCGGTGTGGTTGGCGCCGAAGGTGTTGGTCTCCACGCAGTCCACGCCCACGGCGAAGTACGCCTCGTGGACGGAGCGCACGATGTCGGGGCGGGTGACGTTGAGGACCTCGTTGCAGCCCTCGAGCTGCTGGAAGTCCTCCAGGGTCGGCTCCTGGGCCTGGAGCATCGTTCCCATGGCTCCGTCGGCGACGACCACTCGGGTGGCGAGCGCCTCGCGGAGGGCGTCGGCCCGGGTCTGGGTGTCTGCGGGCGGGTTCGGCAACGAGGCCATGAGAGCTCCCTGGGATGCGACGGCTGTCGGCTTTGCACCCTTGCTGAATCAAGGGTGCACGCGGTCAGGGTAACCGCGCCCCGGCAACCCCGGTGAGGGCCGTCCACGTGGCGGACTGCATGCTTGCGCGGGGGCGGCGCCCGCGGGACTTCCGGACGACATCGGCCTGAACAGGTGCCCAACCATGCGGGAGGTCGGCATGGGCCGATAGTGTTCAGCATTGTCGAACTACGTCAGCAGGAGGCTGCAGCCATGGCACGGAACATCCAGTCGCTCGAACGAGCCGCTGCGATGCTGCGGCTCCTGGCGGGCGGGGAGCGGCGCCTCGGCCTGTCGGACATCGCCGGCGCGCTGGGCCTGGCCAAGGGCACGGCCCACGGGATCCTGCGCACCCTGCAGGCCGAGGGCTTCGTGGAGCAGGACCCCGCCTCGGGCCGCTACCAGCTGGGCGCCGAGCTGCTGCGCCTGGGCAACAGCTACCTGGACGTGCACGAGCTGCGGGCCCGCGCGCTGGTGTGGACCGACGACCTGGCCCGGGCGAGCGGCGAGAGCGTGTACGTGGGCGTGCTGCACAAGAGCGGGGTGCTGATCATGCACCACGTCTTCCGCCCCGACGACAGCCGCCAGGTCCTGGAGGTGGGGGCCATGCAGCCGCTGCACTCCACGGCGCTGGGCAAGGTGCTGTCGGCGTACGACCCGGTGGCGCACACCGAGGCCCTGGAGGCGGAGCGCGAGGCGTTCACGCCCCGCACGGTGACCGACGGCGCGGGCTTCGAGGAGATCCTGGAGCTGACCCGTGCGCGGGGCTGGGCCGCGGACGTGGAGGAGACCTGGGAGGGCATCGCCTCGGTGGCCGCCCCCATCCACGACCGGCGCCGGATGCCGGTCGGCGCGGTGGCCGTCGCGGGCGCCGTGGAGCGGGTCTGCGGGGAGTCCGGGGAGCCCCGTCCGGCCCTGGTGGCCTCCGTGCGCGACTGCGCGCGGTCCGTTTCCCGCGACCTCGGCGCGGGCCGGTTCTAGGCCTTCGCCACCCCTTCTCGGCCGGATCCTGGCCGCTTTCTGCCCTCTTTTCGTCATATCCCGGCCATCGCATGGCCGGATTTGATCGATCGCACCGAGTGGTAACGATCCGACACTTTGGCCTGGCCAACTCTTGACGCGTTCTTCACACGGGCGAAAAACTGCCGTTCATCGGTCGGCATTGTCGAACACCTACCGGCAATACGCGCTAGGGTGGGGCAAGGCCAAGGACCGGTGAAGCACTCACCGAGTGCGCGGACCGCGGGTCACGTCAACCCGGGTCCGCCCACCCCTGGACGTAAGACAAAGGAGTCGCGGGTGTCCAGCTCCGACATCTTCCTCGGCGAGACCATCGGTACCGCCCTGCTCACCCTGCTCGGCGGCGGTGTCTGCGCCGCCGTGACCCTCAAGAGCTCCAAGGCCCGGGGCGCCGGGTGGCTCTCGATCACCTTCGGCTGGGGTTTCGCCGTACTGATCGCCGCCTACGTCTCCGCCCCGCTCTCCGGCGCGCACCTGAACCCGGCGGTCACCGTCGGCCTCGCAGTCAAGAACGGCGACTGGAGCGACGTTCCGGTCTACTTCGCCGGCCAGCTCCTCGGCGCCATGCTCGGCGCCGTGCTGATGTGGGTCACCTACTACGGCCAGTTCCGGGCCCACCTCTCGGACCCCGAGCACATCCGCGACGCCAAGCTCGGCCCGGAGGACCCCCACCCGCACGACGTGGCGGGCCCCGTCCTCGGCGTCTTCTCCACCGGCCCCGAGATCCGCAACGTGGTGCAGAACCTCGTCACCGAGATCATCGGCACCGCCGTCCTCGTCCTCGCGATCCTCACCCAGGGCCTGCAGGACGACGGCAAGGGCCTCGGCGTCATCGGCGTCCTGATCACCTCCTTCGTCGTCGTGGGCATCGGCCTCTCGCTCGGCGGCCCGACCGGCTACGCCATCAACCCGGTCCGCGACCTCGGTCCGCGCATCGTCCACGCCCTGCTGCCGCTGCCCAACAAGGGCGGCTCGGACTGGGGCTACTCCTGGATACCGGTGGTCGGCCCGCTCGCCGGCGCCGCCCTCGCAGGCGGTCTGTACAACATCGCGTTCGCCTGATCAGCTACCGGCCGCGTTCGCACGCCGCACCGCCCACTGGTTCCGCACCTCACAGACCTCCCAGGAGCAGCCACCATGACCACCAGCACCGGCCCCTTCATCGCCGCGATCGACCAGGGCACCACCTCCTCCCGCTGCATCGTCTTCGACCGCGACGGCCGCATCGTCGCCGTCGACCAGAAGGAGCACGAGCAGATCTTCCCCAAGCCCGGCTGGGTCGAGCACGACGCCAAGGAGATCTGGACCAACGTCCAGGAGGTCGTCGCCGGCGCCATCGCCAAGGCGGAGATCACCGCCGCCGACGTCAAGGCGATCGGCATCACCAACCAGCGCGAGACCACCGTCCTGTGGGACAAGAACACCGGCGAGCCGGTGCACAACGCGCTGGTCTGGCAGGACACCCGCACCGACGCCCTGTGCAAGGAGCTCGGCCGCAACGTCGGCCAGGACCGCTTCCGCCGCGAGACGGGCCTGCCGCTCGCCTCATACTTCGCCGGCCCGAAGGTCCGCTGGCTGCTCGACAACGTCGAGGGCCTGCGCGAGCGCGCCGAGGCCGGCGACATCCTCTTCGGCACCATGGACACCTGGGTCATCTGGAACCTCACCGGTGGCGCCCAGGGCGGTGCGCACGTCACGGACGTCACCAACGCCTCGCGCACCATGCTGATGAACCTGCACACCCTGGCCTGGGACGAGAAGATCGCGGAGTCCATGGGCGTCCCGCTCAACGTGCTCCCCGAGATCAAGTCCTCCGCCGAGGTCTACGGCCACGTCAAGGACGGCGTCCTCGCCGGCGTCCCGGTCGCCTCCGCACTCGGCGACCAGCAGGCCGCCCTGTTCGGCCAGACCTGCTTCAGCGAGGGCGAGGCCAAGTCCACGTACGGCACCGGCACGTTCATGCTGATGAACACCGGCGACAAGATCATCAACTCCTACAGCGGCCTGCTGACCACGGTCGGCTACCAGATCGGCGACCAGAAGCCGGTCTACGCCCTGGAGGGCTCCATCGCCGTCACCGGCTCGCTGGTGCAGTGGATGCGCGACCAGATGGGCCTGATCAAGTCCGCGGCCGAGATCGAGACGCTGGCCTCCTCCGTCGAGGACAACGGCGGCGCCTACTTCGTCCCCGCCTTCTCCGGCCTGTTCGCCCCGTACTGGCGCTCCGACGCCCGCGGTGTGATCGCCGGCCTCACCCGCTACGTCACCAAGGCGCACATCGCCCGTGCCGTGCTCGAGGCCACCGCCTGGCAGACCCGCGAGATCACCGACGCCATGACCAAGGACTCCGGCGTCGAGCTGGCGGCCCTCAAGGTCGACGGTGGTATGACCTCCAACAACCTGCTGATGCAGACGCTCTCGGACTTCCTGGACGCCCCCGTGGTCCGTCCGATGGTCGCCGAGACCACCTGCCTCGGCGCCGCCTACGCCGCCGGCCTGGCCGTCGGCTTCTGGCCCGACACCGACGCCCTGCGCGCCAACTGGCGCCGCGCGGCGGAGTGGACCCCGCGCATGCCCGCCGAGCAGCGGGACCGCGAGTACAAGAACTGGCTCAAGGCCGTCGAGCGGTCCATGGGCTGGATCGACGAGGAAAACGCCGGCTGACCGCACCAGCCGACGAACCGATGAGGAGCTGAAGAGATCATGAGCACCCTGCAGAGCGTCCCCGCCCTGGGCACGCACCCGACCGCCGGCTCGAACGCGAGCCGCGCCGAGACCCGTGAGCAGCTGGCCAAGGCCACGTACGACCTGCTGGTCATCGGCGGTGGAATCCTGGGCACCTCGGTGGCCTGGCACGCCGCGCAGTCGGGTCTGCGGGTGGCCATGGTGGACGCCGGCGACTTCGCCGGCGCCACCTCCTCCGCCTCCTCCAAGCTCGTCCACGGCGGTCTGCGCTACCTGCAGACCGGCGCGGTCAAGCTGGTGGCCGAGAACCACCACGAGCGGCGGGTGCTGGCCAAGGACGTGGCCCCGCACCTGGTCAACCCGCTCACGTTCTACCTGCCGGTCTACAAGGGCGGTCCGGTGGGTGCGGCCAAGCTGGGCGCGGGCGTCTTCGCCTACTCCGCCCTCTCGGCCTTCGGCGACGGCATGGGCAAGGTCATATCCCCGGCCCGTGCCGTCGCCGACAACCCCGGCCTGAAGACGGACAACCTCAAGGCCGTCGCGGTCTACTACGACCACCAGATGAACGACTCCCGCGTCGCCGTCATGACGGTCCGCGCGGCCGTCGAGTCCGGCGCCGTCGTCCTCAACCACGCCGAGGTCACCGGCCTGCGCACCACGCGCGGCCGGGTCTCCGGCGCCGAGCTCAAAGACCGCCTCGACGGCACCGAGTTCGGCATCGACGCCCGCGTCGTGCTCAACGCCACCGGCCCGTGGGTGGACCACCTGCGGCGCATGGAAGACAAGCACGCGCTGCCGTCGATCCGCCTGTCCAAGGGCGCGCACATCGTCATGAAGCGCAAGTCGCCGTGGAAGGCCGCGATGGCCACCCCGATCGACAAGTACCGCATCACCTTCGCCCTGCCGTGGGAGGACCAGCTGCTGCTGGGCACCACCGACGAGGTGTACGAGGGCGACCCGGCGGACGTGCGCGCCACCGAGAAGGACATCCAGCAGATCCTGGACGAGGCCGCCTTCTCCGTGAAGGACGCCGACCTCGACCGCTCGCTGATGACGTACGCCTTCGCCGGCCTGCGCGTGCTGCCCGGCGGCCCCGGCGGCGTCGAGAAGGCCAAGCGCGAGACGGTCGTCACCGAGGGTGCGGGCGGCATGCTGTCCGTGGCCGGCGGCAAGTGGACCACGTACCGCCACATCGGCCGCGTGGTGATGGACAAGCTGGCCAAGCTGCCCGGCAGCCCGCTCACCGACGACATGGAGCCGGTGAAGTCCCTGGTGCGCCGGGTGCCGCTGCCCGGCGTCGCCAACCCCAACGCCGTCGCGCACCGCCTGCTCGTGGACCGCGAGCCCGGCATGCGGATGGACCCGCTGACCGCCCGCCACCTGGCCTCCCACTACGGCTCCCTCGCCTTCGACATCGCGCGCCTGGCCAACGAGGACCCGGCGCTGGCCGAGCGGATCCACCCCGACGGCCCGGAGATCTGGGCGCAGGTCGCCTACGCCCGCGACTTCGAGTGGGCCGAGACCGTCGACGACGTGCTGCGCCGCCGCACGACGGTGACCATCCGCGGCCTCGACGACGACGCCGTCCGCGGCCGCGTCGAGGAGATGCTGGCCCGCAAGGCATAGCACCGACGCAGGTGGGGAAGAGGGGCGGTTCCGAGGGGAACCGCCCCTCTGTCGTGGGCTGTGGCAGCCGTCCCCACAAGGCTTAGGCTTTCCCACGTACACAAGGGAACTTCGGAAGGAGACCTGGGTGATCGAGCTTGAGGGCGTGCCCGAGCTGATCGACCCGGTCATGGTGGCCGCGTTCGAGGGCTGGAACGACGCGGGTGACGCGGCCTCCGGTGCGGTGGCGCACCTGGACCGGGAGTGGAAGGGCGAGGTCTTCGCGGCGCTGGACGCCGAGGACTACTACGACTTCCAGGTCAACCGGCCGACCGTGTGGCTGGACAACGGCGTCCGGAAGATCACCTGGCCGACGACACGGCTGTCCGTGGTGCGGATCGGCGGCGCCAAGCCGCGCGACCTGGTGCTCGTTCGGGGCATCGAGCCGTCGATGCGGTGGCGCTCGTTCTGCAACGAACTGCTGGGCTTCGCCCACGAGCTGGGCGTCGAGATGGTGGTCATCCTGGGGGCGCTGCTCGGCGACACCCCCCACACCCGGCCCGTGCCGGTCAGCGGGGTCACCTCCGACCCCGACCTGGCGCGCACGATGGACCTGGAGGAGACCAAGTACGAGGGGCCCACGGGCATCGTGGGGATCCTCCAGGAGGCCTGCACGCACGCCGGGGTGCCGGCGGTGTCGCTGTGGGCGGCGGTCCCGCACTACGTCTCGCAGCCGCCGAACCCCAAGGCCACTCTGGCCCTGCTGAACCGGCTGGAGGACCTGGTCGACATCCGGATCCCGCTGGGCGAACTGCCGGAGGACGCACGGGCGTGGCAGCTGGGGGTCGACCAACTGGCCGCGGAGGACAGCGAGGTCGCGGAATACGTGCAGACGCTGGAGGAGGCGCGGGACACCGCGGACCTGCCGGAGGCGTCCGGGGACGCCATTGCGCGGGAGTTCGAACGGTATCTGCGGCGGCGGGATCCGGCCGCCGAGCCGGGGGCCGGCGGCGCCGACGGCTCGTACCTCCGGGACCCGTCCTCGGGCCGTACGCGGCCCTCGCGCCGGCCGGCGGACCCCGACCAGGACCCGGGCGAAGACCCGGCCCCGCCGGAGCCGCCGGTCTCCTAGCGGCGGGTGGCCGCTGCGCGGAGCGGACCCTTTTCGCCTCGAACGCCGGCGGGGCTGATACAGCCGGCGTTCGAGGCGCTGGGGCTACCCCCAGCGGTAGCTGGGGGAGGGTCTGGGGGCGGAGCCCCGCCACGCGGCGGAGCCGCATGTCCGACACAGCGGGAAGGGGCGGGGAGGGGACAGCTCCGCGCAGCGGAACACGGGCGGCGGACTTACAGGGCGACGCCCAGGAGGGCGTCGACCGTGCGGGAGACCAGGCCCGGGGCAGTGACGTCGTCGCCGTCGGAGGCGTTCTGGGCCTCCACCCAGCGGTCCACCGCGGCCAGCGCCGCAGGGGCGTCCAGATCGTCGGCGAGGGCCGCCCGGACCTCCTCCACCAGCGCATCGGCCGGCAGGCCGTCCGGCCGGGACACCGCCGCGCGCCAGCGCGCGAGGCGGGCCTCCGCCTCGGCGAGGACCTCGTCGGTCCACTCCCAGTCGGCCCGGTAGTGGTGCGAGAGCAGGGCGAGGCGGATCGCCGCCGGGTCCACCCCGGCCCGCCGCAGCGCGGAGACGAAGACCAGGTTGCCCTTGGACTTCGACATCTTCTGGCCGTGCAGCGCGACCATGCCGGCGTGCACGTACGCCTTGGCCATCGGGAACTCGCCCGTGAGGACCTGCGCGTGCGAGGCCCCCATCTCGTGGTGCGGGAAGGCCAGGTCCGACCCGCCGCCCTGGATGTCGAAGCCCATCCCCAGGTGCTCCAGGGCGATGGCGACGCACTCGATGTGCCAGCCGGGCCGGCCGGGGCCCAGCGAGCCGCCGTCCCAGCTCGGCTCGCCCGGGCGCGCGGCCATCCACAGCATCGGGTCGACCGGGTTCTTCTTGCCCGGCCGCTCGGGGTCGCCGCCGCGCTCCGCGGACAGCAGCCGCATCGCCTCGGCGTCCAGGTGGGAGACCTCGCCGAAGCGGGCGTCGGACTCCACCGAGAAGTAGACGTCCCCGTCGAGCTCGTACGCCGCGCCGGCGTCCCGCAGCCGCTCCACCAGCGGCACGATGCCCGGTATGGCCTCGACGGCGCCGATGTAGTGCTGCGGGGGCAGGATGCGCAGCGCGGTCATGTCCTCGCGGAACAGCGCGGTCTCGCGCTCCGCGAGCTCGGTCCAGTCCTGGCCGTCGCGCTGCGCCCGCTCCAGCAGGGGGTCGTCGACGTCCGTGACGTTCTGGACGTAGTGAACCTGCCGCTTGGTGTCGAGCCACACGCGCTGCACGAGGTCGAACGCGTTGTAGGTCGCCGCGTGACCGATGTGGGTCGCGTCGTACGGGGTGATGCCGCAGACGTAGATGCGGGCGACGGGACCGGGGTCGAGGGTGATCTTCCCCTGGGTCGCGGTGTCGTGGATCTGGAGGTCGCGGCCCTTGCCGGGCAGGGCGGGGACCTCAGAAGCGGGCCAGGCATGCATGCCTCGAGCCTAACCGGACGCGTGTTCCGAAAACGAACCGGACCAGCAGGGTTGGCCTGATCGCCACTCTTGCGGTCCGGCCGGTTCTGTGCGTGTCGCGGTGTGCTCCGGGCCCGTCCTGCTCAGACGGGCGGCCAGGGGATGGCCGGCCACTGCCCGGAGGGCTTGGGGTGCACCCCGGTGCGCAGCAGACGCGCCACCCTGGCCCGTACGGCGGCCAGCTCCGCGGGGGTGATCAGTTCGGCCAGCCGGGTGGCGAGGGCCTCCCCGTCCGCGAGGCGCCCCTGGAGCAGGCCCAGCACCTCCCGGGCCTCGTCGGTCAGGGGCTCCCCCGCCCAGCCCCACAGCAGGGTCCGCAGCTTGTCCTCGACGTGGAAGCTCACGCCGTGGTCGATGCCGTAGAGGCGCCCGTCGGGCCCGGGCAGCAGGTGGCCGCCCTTGCGGTCGCCGTTGTTGATCACGGCGTCGAGGACGGCGAGGCGGCGCAGCCGCGGGTCGTCCGCGTGGACGAGGAGCGCGGTGCGGCCCTCCCCGACGTCGGCGAGGCCGACGGGCTTCCAGCCCTCCCCCGCCTCCTCGCCCTCGACGAGGGCCAGCAGCGCGCTCCCGGCGGCCTCCTGCGCGCCGTCGGCGCCCTCGGCGCCGGTGCCGCTCCCGGGGGCGGCCTCACCGGCGTCGGCATCGGCGTCCTCATCGGCATCGGCGTCGCCGTCCCGGGACTCGATCCACTGCTGGACCATGCCCTCCCCGTACGGCCCCTCGCGCAGCACGGTCGGCGGCACCAGGCCCCAGCCGGTGGCCTCGGAGACCAGGTAGGCGGCGACCTCCCGGCGGGCGAGGTTGCCGTCCGGGAAGTCCCACAGGGGGCGCTCGCCCTTGACCGGCTTGTAGACGCAGTCGACGCCGGCGCCCCCGTAGACGGCCGTGCACAGCAGGACCGCGTTGGACGCCCCCGGGATCCGGCCGACGACGGTCAGCTCGCCCTTGGCGAGCACTTCCTCGAGCTCCCCCATGGCCTTCACACCTGGCGCCGGTAGCCGTTCTGGCGCGGGCAGACGTGGCCCTCGGGGTCCAGCGGCAGGCTGCACAGCGGGCACGGCGGCCGGCCGGCGTTGACCACGTCCAGGGCCCGCTTGGCGAAGGCCCGGGCCTGGGCGCCGGTGAGGCGGACCCGGAGCATCGGCGGGCCGTTCTCCTCGTCCTGCAGGAGCCGCTCCTCCGCCTCGGCGAGGTCCTCTTCGGAATCCGCGTCGAGCTCCACCAGCGCCTGCGCCTCGACGATCATGCGCTGCTGCTCGCCGTCCCAGGCCAGGGCCATGGTGCCGACGCGGAACTCCTCGTCGACGGGGACGTCCAGCGGCGCGGTGTCGGCGGCCTCGGCGGGGGCCACGGCCGGGACCGCGGCGTTGCCGCCGGTGCGCCGTACGACCTCGTCCAGCAGCTCGTCCATCCGCTCGGCAAGCGCGGCGACCTGGGTCTTCTCCAGGGAGACGCTGGTGACGCGGGGGCCGGCGGAGGCCTGCAGGAAGAACGTACGGCGTCCCGGCAGACCGACCGTGCCGGCCACGAAGCGGTCCGGCGGGTCGTAGAGGAACACCTGACGGGGCACGTCCAGTCTCCAAGTCTCGGCGGCAGGGGCACGGGTGCGCACCAGTGTTGGCCCATCCACCCTACTGCGCCGTTCGATCACGCCGCGCCCGCGCCGCCTCCCACGACCGCGTTCCCGCCGTCCTCGGTGGCCGCTTCGAAGCTCGCGGTGTCGGCGCCGGCCCCGTCCGGTACGCGGGCGGGGCGCGGGGCGAGCGAGCCGAAGTCGCCGGTGTCGCCGAGCCTGAGCAGGAACGGCCGGGTCGCGGTGTAGCGGACGGCCGTGACGGAGCAGGGGTCGACGTGGATGCGCTGGAAGAGGTCGAGGTGCATGCCCAGGGCGTCCGCGACAAGGGACTTGATGATGTCGCCGTGCGAGCACATCAGGAAGACGGCGTCGCCGCCGTGCTCCTGCTCGACCCGCGCGTTCCACTCCTGCACGGCGTCCACGGCGCGGGCCTGCATCGCGCGCAGGGACTCCCCGCCGGGGAAGGCGGCGGCCGAGGGGTGCTGCTGGACGATCTTCATCAGGGGTTCGTCGGCGAGCTCGGAGAGCTTGCGGTTGGACCAGTCGCCGTAGTGGCACTCGCCGATGCGCTCGTCGGTGTGCAGCTCGAGCTCGGGACGGGCGGCGAGCAGCGGTTCCAGGGTCTCGCGGCAGCGCTGCAGGGGGCTGCTGACGGCTGCGGCCAGCGGTACGCCGGCCAGCCGCCCGGGCAGGGCCGCGGCCTGCTCCGCGCCGCGGGGGTCGAGGGCCACGCCCGGGGTCCATCCGGCGAGCAGCCCTGCGGTGTTGGCGGTGGACCGCCCGTGTCGTACGAGGATCAGCGTGGCCATGGCGCCAAGCCTATGCGGCGGCAGGGGGCGGAGGGGGCTCGGGGCGCGGCCGGGGGCGGGGGCAGGGCGGAGGGGAGGGCGGGCGCCCTGGTGCGGGCGGGCGCCCGGCGGGGGACAATGCCCGGCGTGATTGTCGACTGCGCGATGTACCGGGACGGCCGCCGCTCCCCCGCCCCCGAGGACTTCTCGGACGCCCTCGACGAGGCGCGGGCGGTGGGCGACGCGTTCCTCTGGGTCGGCATGCACGAGCCGACCGAGGAGGAATTCGAACACGTCAGCCGGGAGTTCGGACTGCACAAGCTGGCGGTGGAGGACGCGCTGACGGCGCACCAGCGGCCGAAGCTGGAGGTGTACGACGACTCGCTGTTCGTCGTGCTGAAGCCGGTGGTGTACGACGAGCACGCGGACACGGTGGCCACCGGCGAGCTGATGGTGTTCATCGGCGACTCGTTCGTGGTCACCGTCCGGCACGGCGAGGGGGCCGCGCTGGCCGCCGTACGCCGGCGGCTGGAGCAGGAGCCGGAGGTGCTGCGGCACGGGCCGACGGCGGTGCTGTACGCGGTCTCCGACGCGGTGGTGGACCACTACATCGAGGTGGCGGCCGAGCTCCAGGCGGACCTGGAGGAGCTGGAGGCGGAGGTCTTCGCACCGGTGGCCCCGGACACCCGGAACACCGCCGCCCGGATCTACGGGTTCAAGCGGCAGGTGCTGGAGTTCCGCCGGGCGACGAGCCCGCTGCTGCAGCCGATGGACCGGCTCGCCTCCGGGACCGTGCCGTTCGTGCACGACCACGCCAGGCCGTTCTTCCGGGACGTCGCGGACCATCTGACGAAGGCCAACGAGTACATCGAGGGCCTGGACCGGCTGCTGTCGGACGCGCTGGCCGCGCACCTGGCGCAGATGGGCGTCCGGCAGAACGACGACATGCGCAAGATCTCCGCATGGGCGGCCATGGCGGCGGTGCCGACGATGGTCGCGGGCATCTACGGGATGAACTTCGACCACATGCCGGAGCTGCGGCACGCGTGGGGCTATCCGGGGGTGCTGGTGGTGATGGCGGCGGCCTGCCTGGGCCTGCACCGGCTCTTCAAGTCCCGCGGCTGGCTGTAGCGCGCCGGACGGCCGGGCGAACCGGCGGCTAGGCGAACTCGGGGGCGCCTTCGGGCGCGCCGCCCAGGGCGTTGCGCCGCTGCGGCGGGTGCAGGGCGACCATCCGGTGCCAGCCGGCGAAGCGCTCCCAGGCGTACATGCCGCGGATGCCGGCGGCCAGCGCGGCCGATTTGGCGGCGGGCCAGTGCAGGAGCCGGCCCATGTGGCCCATGACGGCGAGGCTGACGTCGCGGTAGACGGCGATCTCGGTGAGGGCGCTCTCGCGCAGCACCCGCTGGATGGTGCGGCCGTGGCCCTCGCGGGCGAGGCGGAGCAGCTCCTCGTGGCAGTAGGCGAGGTGGTTGTCCTCGTCGTGGCTGATCATGCGGATGGCCTTGCCGACCTCGGGGTGGTCGCCGAAGTGCCGCACCAGCATGTCCATCTGGTCGGCGGCGCGCTGTTCGGTGACCCGGCTGTGCGAGAGGTAGACGACGATGTCCTGCTCCGTCAGCGGCTCGTCCGAGCGGAGCTTGGCGTGGGCCAGGCCGATGCCGCTGCGCTCCAGCAGCATCGTGTAGTCGGTCTCGGGCGGGACCGGGACGGCCGGCAGGCCGCGCTTGCGCAGCAGGGCCTGGAAGATGCGGCCGTGCTTGTCCTCGTCGGCGCCGTGCCGGGTGATCTTGGGGGCGAGCTCGCGCATGCTGTCGGGGACGAGGGCCGCGATCCGCGCGTTCTCCCAGCCGCCCTGGGACTCCCCGCTGGCGGCGATCGAGCAGAAGAGCTGGAAGGAGTCGTCGTGGTCGACGATCTCCTGGAACAGGCTGCGGGCAGAGAGCATGCCTCGAGTCAACGGCCGTTCGCGGGGCCGGGCAACCGAGGGGCCGCAGGGACTCGGCCGAACGGGGTGCCGCCGGGGCGTAACCCGGCGGGGCCCGTGCGCGTTGTTGGCTGTGTCGGCCGTGGCGGGGAAGACCCCCGAGCCCCCACCACGGCCGCAGGGGCCCCTGCGCCGGGTCAGGCGAGGCCGGCGCGCTCCAGGGCCTCGGTGCCGGCGCGCAGCGCGGTGATCCGCTCGTCGAGGGTGAACCCGGCCGGGGCGAGGGTCAGCGTGGTGACGCCGGCCTCGGCGTAGGCCTGCATCCGGTCGGCGATCCGCTCGACCGAGCCGAGCAGGGTGGTGGAGTCGATCAGCGAGTGCGGGACGGCCTCGGCGGCGCCCGTCTTGTCGCCGGCCAGGTACTTGTCCTGGATCTCGGCGGCCTCCTTCTCGTAGCCCATGCGCTGGGCGAGCTGGTTGTAGAAGTTCTGCTTGCGGCTGCCCATGCCGCCGACGTACAGGGCCGTGTAGGGGCGGAACACGTCCGCGAGGCCCTTCACGTCGTCGCCGACGGCCAGCGGGACGGTCGGGCAGACGTCGAAGCCGTCCATGGTGAGGCCGGCCTTCTCGCGGCCCGCCCGGATGTGGGTGAGCGCGGTTGCCTCCAGGTGCTCGGCGGCCGGGAAGATCAGCAGGGCGCCGTCGGCGATCTCGCCGGTCTGCTCGAGGTTCTTCGGGCCGATGGCGGCGATGTAGAGCGGGATGTGCTCGCGCTCCGGGTGCACGGTCAGCTTGATCGGCTTGCCGGGGCCGCCGGGCAGGGGCAGGGTCCAGTGCTCGCCCTCGTACGTGAGGCGCTCGCGGGTCATCGCCTTGCGGACGATCTCCACGTACTCGCGGGTCCGGGCGAGCGGCTTGTCGAACTTCACGCCGTACCAGCCCTCGGAGACCTGGGGGCCGGAGACGCCCAGGCCCAGGCGGAAGCGGCCGCCGGTGAGGGAGTCGAGGGTGGCGGCCGTCATGGCGGTCATCGCGGGCTGGCGGGCCGGGATCTGCATGATCGCGGATCCGACGTCGATGCGCTCGGTCCGGGCGGCGACCCAGGCGAGCACCGTGGGGGCGTCCGAGCCGTAGGCCTCGGCGGCCCAGCAGACGTCGTAGCCGAGGCGGTCCGCCTCCTGGGCCACGGCCAGGTTGTCCGCGTCCATGCCGGCGCCCCAGTAGCCGAGATTGA
Organism: Streptomyces sp. NPDC046866; assembly: GCF_040704625.1. NCBI lineage: Bacteria > Bacillati > Actinomycetota > Actinomycetes > Kitasatosporales > Streptomycetaceae > Streptomyces > Streptomyces sp. NPDC046866. Next base: position 111,028 of record NZ_JBEYXN010000011.1, on the reverse strand, counting down.
TGCCGAGCCGCATGTGTCGTCCCCTTACCGGTTTACCGATCAGTAACGTAGGTCTGGGCAGGGACTGTAGCGCGCCCGGGTCCGCGGCGTCAGTGCCCCGCTAGTCTCAGCGTTCATGGAGCAGAGGCATCTCGGCCGCACCGGCCTGCGCGTGTCCCGGATCGGCCTCGGCACCCTGACGTGGGGCCGTGCCGCGCAGGGCCCGGACGAGCCGGGCACCGCGGAGCTGTTGAAGACCTTCTGGGAGGCGGGCGGCACGCTCGTCGACACCGCCGACGTGTACGGCGGCGGTGAGGCCGAGTACCTGCTCGGGCGGCTCGTCGGCTCGCTGGTGCCGCGGCGGGAGCTGGTCATCGCGACGAAGGCGGGCGGCGTGCCGGATCCGGACCGGCGCTTCGACGGCTCGCGCGGGCACCTGCTCGCCGCGCTGGACGATTCCCTGGCCCGGCTGGGAACGGAGTACGTGGACCTGTGGCAGGTCCACGCCTTCGACCCCGGCACCCCGCTGGAGGAGACCCTGCACGCGGTGGACCTGGCGGTCAGCAGCGGGCGGGCCCGGTACGCGGGGGTGTGCAACTTCAGCGGCTGGCAGCTCGCGAAGGCGGCCACGTGGCAGCTGGCCGCGCCGGGGCCGCGCACCCGCCTGGCCACCACCCAGATGGAGTACTCCCTCCTCCAGCGGGGCGTGGAGCGGGAGGTGCTCCCCGCGGCGCTGGACCTGGGCGTCGGCCTGCTGCCGTCGTCCCCGCTGGGGCGGGGGGTACTGACGGGCAAGTACCGGGCCGGCACCCCGGCGGACTCCCGGGGCGCGTCGCCCGCCATGGCCGGCTTCGTGGAGCCGTACCTGGACGACGCGGCGGGCGGGATCGTGCACGCGGTGGCCACGGCCGCCCACGGCCTGGCCGTGACGCCGCTGCAGGTGGCCCTCGCATGGGTCCGGGACCGCCCCGGGGTCGTCGCGCCACTGGTCGGCGCGCGCACCTCACCGCAGCTGGCAGAGGCACTGTCGGTGGAGACCCTTACCCTTCCGGAGGAAATCCGCCAGGCGCTGGACGATGTCTCGGCGCCGGTGCACCGCTACCCGGATCACGACTGGAGCACGCTGTGAGCACGGACCGCCATCCCGCCGCCCCCGAGGCCACCCCCGAGGCGGCCCCCGGCGACCCCCGGGCCACCGCCTCCGGCACGGCCGGGACCGAGCAACCCGCCAACGCGGCCGAAGCCGGCCCGCCACAGTCCGCCGCGGCCTCCAGCGACGCGGGCGACACCGCCGAGGCCCAGCCGCGCGAAGCCGGGGCCAACCAGCCCGCCCCCGCCGACGCACCCGAAGCCGCACAGAACGCCACCGAGGCCGAACCGACCGCCCCGGCGCAGGCCGACGCCGCCTCCCGCGAAGCCGGGGCCGAGCAGACCGCTCCCGGCGGCGCGGACAATACCGCCGAGGCGGAGCCGGACGCCGCCTCGGACGACGCAGGCGACACCGCCGAAGCGGAGCCGACCGGCGCGGCGCAGGCCGGCGCCGCCTCCGGCGAAGCCGGGGGCGAGCAGGCCACGGCCGGGCGGTCCGGCGGAGCCGCGGACGAAGAGCGCGCTCACCACGACGCGGGCGACGCCGCCGAGGCGGAGGCGGGTGGCTCGGCGCAGCCGGTCGTCGGCTCCGGTGGAGCCGGGGAAGGGGGGCCGGGGGCGGAGTCCCCGGTTTCGGGAAGGGGCGGGGTGGGGGAAAGCGCCGCAGGCGACGCCGCACCGCAGCTGAGCGAGGCCGAGGCGGAGCTGGCCGCGCAGAAGGTCGAGCGGGAGCGGATCGAGCGCCGCAAGGCCCAGCGCCAGGGCCCGGTCGACGCCGGCGCGAAGCTCAGCGGCAAGGCCGCGGACCTGCTGGCCGCCGTACGGGCCGTGGAGAGCGGCGAGAAGCCCGCCCCCCGCTACTTCGACGAGGCTCCGAGCGGGCCGAGGAGGCCCGCCCCGGCCCCCGCCGCGCAACCCCAGCCGCAGTCCCGCCCCCGCCCGGCAGCGGCGCCGGCGGCGCCGACGGCCCCCGCCCCCTCCCCCGAGCGCATCGAGGCCGTGCGCGCCGTCCTCGCCCGCGGCGGCGCCCCCGGAGAGCTGGCGGCCCGCGCCGCCGCCACGCTCGGCGAGACGGCCGCCGAGGAGCTGACCGAGAACCCGTGGCGGCTCCTCGCCGTCGCCGGCGTCCGCCCCACCCAGGCCGACGGCTTCGCCCGTGCCCTGCTCGGCCCCGAGGCCGGCCCGGCCGACGACCGCCGCGCCGCCGCCCTGGTCGGCTGGCTGCTGGAGCAGGCCGCCCTCAAGGGGCACACCGCCCTGGAGGCGCCCACCCTGGAAGCGGCCCTGGCCCAGTACGGCGTGCCGCAGCCCGCGCAGGCCCTGGAGCAGGCCATCGCCGAGGGGTCGGTCCTGGTGTTCCACGAGCCGCTGGGGCCCTCCGCCACGGAATCCGCCACCGACTCCACCGCGGAGGACGAGGAGCAGCCGGTCCGCGTCCTGGTCGGGCTGGAGGGCTGCGCGCTGGCCGAGGAGAGCCTCGCCGACGGCCTGGCCCGGCTGGCGGGCACCTTCGCCGACCCGGCCGACTGGGGCGCCGCCACCGGCCCGGGCGCCGAGCTGATCCGGGCGGTCGCCGGCCACGGCCTGGTGGTGCACACCGGCGGCGAGGCCGCCCGCGCCGAGCCGCTGGCCCTGGTGGCCGCGGCCCGCGAGCGGGGCCTGCGCGTCTGCCTGGCCGCGCACGCCCCGGGCCGGGAGGCCGTGACGGTGGCCGGCCTCCTCTCCGGCACGCAGGGCCCGCCGCGGGACGCGGACGGGCAGTTCGAGCTCGACCTGCTGGTCGTCCTGGACGCCCCGCAGCTGGACGTGGAGACCGCCGCCGCCCTGGTGGAGTCGCTGCCCGACGGCGCCCGCCTGGTGCTGTCCGGGGACCCGGCGGTGCTCGGGTCGGCCGGCCCGGGACGGGTGTTCGCGGACGTGCTCGCGGCCCGCGTCTGCCCGCAGCCGACCTCCCGCATCCCGGACCCCGGCCCGCTCGGCGAGCTGGTGTCGGGCATCGGGATCGGCGAGCTGAACCAGGTCGACGCCCCCGGCAAGGAGGTCGTCATCGTCCCCGTCCGCGACGCCGGCGAAGCCGTGCACCGCACCGTGCAGCTGGTCGCCGAGTCGGTGCCGCGCGCCTTCGGGACCGCGGCGGACGGCATCCAGGTGATCACCCCGTCCCACGGCGGCCCGGCGGGCACGCGCGCGCTGAACGCGGCCCTGAAGGAGCGGCTGAACCCCGGCCCGGGCCGGTTCGGCGGCTTCGACCCCGGCGACCGCGTGGTCCACGTGCCCTCGCCGGGGCGGGCGGTGCCGGCCCGCGTGGTGTCGGCCGACGCCGAGGGCCTGCACCTGGACGCCGCGGGCGGGCGCATCGTCGTACCGCGGGAGCGGGTGGAGTCGCAGGTGCGGCACGGCTGGGCGGTGACGGCCCATCAGGCGGTCGGTGCGCGCTGGCCCGCGGTGGTGGTGGTACTGCCGGGCGATGCGGCCCAGGCTCTGTCGCGGGACTGGGTGTACACGGCCTTCGGCCGGGCCGAGCGGCACCTCTCGGTCGTGCACGGGGTGGACCAGGCGCTGGCCCAGGCGGTCGCGCAGGTGCCGCCGAAGCCGCGGACGACCCGCCTGGCGGGCCTGCTGCGGGGCCTCGCCGCGGCGGCGCAGGAGCAGCCCGAGTAGGCGTTCGGCGGGGCCGGGCTCCGGCCCGTGCATGCCGCGGCCCCCGCCCTGGGAGGGGCGGGGGCCGCGGCGTTCCGGCGCGGGGCGGACGGCTCAGGCGGGCGCGAGGCCCGGTTCCTCGGCCTCGTCCTCTTCCTCCTCCTCGTCGAAGTCGTCGGTGTCCTCGTCGAACACGGAGCTGACGTCGAACCGGTGCAGCACGTCCTGCGGGTCGGTGTTCCCGAAGGGCTCGCCGAGCCACTCGCCCGGTTCCGCGGCCTCGTGCGCGGCCGCGATCCAGAGGGTCGAGTCGCCCTCCTCCAGGCCGAAGTCCCTGGCGCGGGAGGCGATCTCGTCGGGCTCGTACTCCCCGAACAGCACGCCCAGGGCGCCGGCGGTCCCGCCGTCGTGGACGAGTTCGGCCTCCCGGTCGTGCGCGGCCACCCGGTCGGCCTGCGCGATCAGCCGGGACGGCTGGACCACGGTGTAGTCGCGGCGGATGAGCACGCTGAACGCGGCGGGTTCCGCGGGCCCCGCGTAGGGGGCGCCGTCCTCGGGCGTGGGGATCTCGAACGGGGTGACCTCGTCGTAGCGGTCGTAGAGGAGTTCGTCGTACTCCTCGGCGGCGGCGGCGAGTTCGTTGAACGCGGCGTAGACGGCCGGGTCCTCGTCCCCGATCCTGCTCTCGACCGCGGCGAGGTGACGGTCGATGGCGGCCTTGACCGCCTCGGCGGCGGCGCGTACCTCGGCAACAGGGGGCAGAGCGGCATCAGACATAGTGCAGACGCTATCCGCAGCAGGGCCGTGCCCGCACAATAGATGCGATGCCGGAATACGAATTCGTCGACGTGTACGTGCCTCGCGGGGTCCCCCGCAGCGAGGCGACCCGCCTGCTGACCGACCATGCCGAGTACGGGAACTGGGAGCTCGACCGGCTGACCCTGCACCGGGACGGCAGCCGCCGCGTGCGGTTGCGCCGCCGGATCATCCGTCAGGTCCGCGCGACCTGGTGACGGTGGCGCGGGCCCCGCTCGACGAGTGGGACCCGCGCCGGTGAGGGGCCGTCAGGCCGCGCTGCGGGCGCGGCGGTAGAGGACGACTCCGGCGAGCAGCGTGCCGGCCGAGAGCGGGAGGGCGATGCCGAGGGCGTCACCGGCTCCCGTGGCCGCGAGGCCCGCCTGGTGGGTCGACCCGAGCCCGACGGCGGTCCCGGTGCCGGTCCCCTGGCCGGGGTGGGCGGGCGTACCCGGTGTCCCGTGCTGCCCCGGTGTCCCGGGGTTCCCCGGAGTCCCCGGCGTACCCGGGTGTCCCGGAGTCCCAGGCGTACCCGGGTTCCCCGGGGTTCCGGGGTTGCCGGGCGTACCGGGGTTCCCAGGGTTGCCGGGCGTACCCGGGTTCCCCGGCGTACCGGGAGTCCCCGACGTCCCCGGTCCGCCCGGGTGCCCCGGCTGCTCCTCGTCCTCGTCGCACGGCTCGTCCGGCTCCTCCGGCCCGCCGGGCTGGCCGGGTCCGCCGGGGTGGCCCGGCTGGCCGGGCTGGCCGGGCTGGCCGGGCTGCCCCGGCGATGCGGCCGCATGGTTCGAACAGCGGTTTCCGAAGGCCGGGTTCAGGCCTCCCACCACCGTGACCGTGTTGCCGCAGACGTTGACCGGTGCGTCCACCGGCGCCTGCACGGTGTTCCCGGACAGCACGCCCGGGGAGTTCGCGGCATGGCCGGACGCGCCGGAGTCGGCCTGCGCGTAGCCCCCGCCGAGTGCGAGCACACCCCCCGCAGCCGCCATCGTGATCAGGGTCTTCCTGGTGACCGCTGCTTGTCGTCGCATTGTCGATTCCCCCTGCTGTGTACGAACCTCCGGGCCGTAAAGCCCGGCGGCCCCGGAGCGCTGGAATGCGCTCCGGGGCCCAAGACCTCGGATGCGTCAGGCGTTGACGCAGGTGTTGCCGAAGGCCGGGTTCAGCAGGCCGACGATGTTGATGGTGTTGCCGCACACGTTGACCGGAACGTGGATCGGAACCTGGATGACGTTGCCGGACACGACACCGGGGGAGCCGACGGCCGCACCCTGGGCACCCGCGTCGGCAACGGCCAGACCCGCACCGGCGAGAACGAGACCACCGGTGGCAGCGGCAGCGGCCACAACCTTCTTGAGCATTGTTCCTCCTAGTAGGCAATGCGGTCCCAGCCGCGGACCGCACCACCTGTAACGAGGAGGGATCACCGGAGCTACGAGCGTATGAGCGCATTCACTCTTCCCAGTGGAAAGCGCACACCCTCTCGAATCTCAGCAGTTGTCGATGAACCGGTCGAGCACGCGTACGCCGAACCTGAGCCCCTCCACCGGCACCCGCTCGTCCACGCCGTGGAACATCCCTGCGAAGTCGAGCTCCGGCGGCAGCTGCAGCGGTGCGAAGCCGAAGCAGCGGATGCCGAGGTCGTCGAAGGACTTGGCGTCCGTACCCCCGGAGAGCATGTACGGGACGGCGCGCGCGATCGGGTCCTCCGCCTTGAGGGCGCTCTGCATGGCGTCGACGAGGCGGCCGTCGAAGTCCGTCTCCAGGGCCTTGTCCGCGTGCACGTCCTCCCGCTTCACGCGGGGGCCGAGGATCCGGTCGAGGTCGGCGAAGAACTCGTCCTCGTAGCCGGGCAGGAAGCGGCCGTCGACGTGCGCGGTGGCCTGGCCGGGGATGACGTTCACCTTGTAGCCGGCGCCGAGCATGGTCGGCGCGGCCGAGTTGCGCAGGGTCGCGCCGACCATCTTGGCGATGCCGCCGAGCTTGGCGAGGGTGGCGTCCATGTCCTCCGGGTCCAGGGGCGTGCCCAGGGCGTCCGAGAGCTCGTCCAGGAAGGAGCGCACGGTCTTGGTGACGCGCACCGGCCACTGGTGGCGGCCGAGCCGGCCCACGGCCTCGCACAGCTCCGTGATGGCGTTGTCGGTGTTGGTCATGGAGCCGTGGCCGGCGGTGCCCTCCACGGTGAGCCGCATCCAGTGCATGCCCTTCTGGGCGGTCTCCACCAGGTACAGGCGCAGGTTCTCGTTGACGGTGAACGAGAAGCCGCCGACCTCGCCGATCGCCTCGGTGACGCCCTCGAAGAGCCCGGGGTGCTTGTCGACGAGGTGCCGGGCGCCGTAGACGCCGCCCGCCTCCTCGTCGGCGAGGAAGGCCAGCACGATGTCGCGCGGGGGCTTGCGGCCGCTGCGCAGCCGGTCGCGGACGACGGCGAGCGTCATCGCGTCCATGTCCTTCATGTCGACGGCGCCGCGGCCCCACAGGCAGCCGTCGGCGATCTCGCCGGAGAACGGGTCGTACGTCCAGTCGGCGGCGTTCGCGGGCACCACGTCGGTGTGCCCGTGGATCAGCAGCGCCGGCCGCGAGGGGTCCTCGCCCTCGATCCGCGCGACGGTGGAGGCGCGGCCCTTGTGGGACTCGAAGACCTGCGGCTCCAGGCCGACCTCGGCGAGCTTCTCCGCGACCCACTCGGCGGCCTTGCGCTCACCGGGGCCGGAGTGGTCCCCGTAGTTGCTCGTGTCGATCCGGATGAGGTCCCGGCAGAGGTCGACGACCTCGTCCTCGCCCGAGACGGTCCTGCCCGCGCTCGACTGGCTCACGCTGCTTCCTCCCACTGATCGGTACCGGCTGCCCCCATCCTCCCGCTTCGGCCCGCCCGGCCCAAGGGCGATCCCCGGCCGAGGGGGGTGTGATCGAGGGCCCCGGAATGTTTGGTAATGTTTTCCACGTCGGAACGGCCGAGGGCCGCGAGACAGACACCTTGTCCGGGTGGCGGAATGGCAGACGCGCTAGCTTGAGGTGCTAGTGCCCTTTATCGGGCGTGGGGGTTCAAGTCCCCCCTCGGACACCACTGAGAACCCCTGCTGAGCAGGGGTTCTCTGCTTTTCCCGGTGGTTCTGCCGCTATCCTGGGGGTGTGATCGAGAATCTTCCCCCTTGCCCGAAGTGCTCCTGTGAGTACACGTACGAGATGAATGCGCTCGTGGTGTGCCCCGAGTGCGGCCACGAGTGGGTCCCCGCCGAGGGCGGTGAGCGGGAAGCCGCTGCGGGTGGTGAGCGGGTCGTCAGGGACTCCGTGGGCAACGTCCTGCAGGACGGGGACAGCGTGACCGTTGTGAAGGCCCTCAAGGTCAAGGGCAGTGCTTCGGGGATCAAGGCCGGGACGAAGGTGCGCAACATCCGGATCGTCGACGGGGTCGACGGCCACGACATCGACTGCCGGATCGAGGGCTTCGGCGCCATGCAGCTGAAGTCCGGCGTGGTGAAGAAGGCCTGACGGGCCTCGCATACGGGAAGGACCCCGCCCGAGGGCGGGGTCCTTCTGCGTTTCGGCCGGGCCGAGGGGGCTCAGCCGCGGGCGGCGATCTCCGCGACGCGGCGGCGGACCAGGAACCAGCCGCCGACCAGCGCGGCGCCGATGGCCGGGACGCACAGGACGGTGGTGCGGCCGACGCCGCCGTCGCACCACATCAGGACCAGCACCGACACCAGGAAGACCAGGGTGACGATCTGGGTGTACGGGGCCCACGGCAGGCGGTACGCGGGGCGCTCCACGAGGCCGTTCTGCGCGCGGCGCCAGAAGAACAGCGAGCAGATCATGACCATCGCCCAGGTGCCGAGGATGCCCAGCGAGGCGAAGTTCAGGACGAGCTCGAAGGCGTCCTTCGGCATCAGGTAGTTCAGGCCGACGCCGGCGAGGCCGAAGGCGGCGGTGAACAGGACGCCGCCGTAGGGGACCTTGCCCTTGTTCATGCGGGCGGTGAACTTCGGCGCGGAGCCGGACATGGCCATGGAGCGCAGGATGCGGCCGGTGGAGTAGAGGCCGGAGTTGAGGCTGGAGAGGGCCGCGGTCAGCACGACGAGGTTCATGATGCCGGCGGTGCCGGGGATGCCGAGCTTGTCGAAGACGGTGACGAAGGGGCTCTGGTCGGCGGAGTACGAGGTGTACGGGAGCAGCATCGCCAGCAGGACGACGGAGCCGACGTAGAAGAGGCCGACGCGCCACATGATCGAGTTGATCGCCTTCGGCATGATCTTCTCGGGGTTCTCGGTTTCGCCCGCGGCGACGCCGCACAGCTCGACGGAGGCGTAGGCGAAGACGACGCCCTGGACGACCAGGAGCATCGGCATGACGCCGGAGGGGAAGATGCCGCCGTTGTCGGTGATGGTGGACAGGCCCGGCGTGTGGCCGCCGATGTCGTGGCTGGTGGCGACCAGGTAGATCGCGACGACCAGGAAGATCGCCAGGGCGGCGACCTTGACCAGGGAGAACCAGAACTCCATCTCGCCGAAGTACTTCACCGAGATCAGGTTCGCGGTGAGGACGACGGCGAGGGCGATCAGGGCCAGGGCCCACTGGGGGATGCTCGTGAACATCGACCAGAAGTGCGCGTAGGTGGCGGCGGCCGTGATGTCCGCCACAGTGGTCGTGGACCAGTTCAGGAAGTACAGCCAGCCGGCCGTGTAGGCGCCCTTCTCCCCCATGAACTCGCGCGCGTACGAGACGAACGCGCCGGAGGACGGGCGGTAGAGGACGAGCTCGCCGAGGGCCCGGACGACGAAGAAGGCGAAGACGCCGCACACCGCGTAGGCGATCGCGAGGGAGGGGCCGGCGCCGTGGAGGCGGCCGCCGGCGCCGAGGAACAGGCCGGTGCCTATCGCCCCGCCGATGGCGATCATGTTGATGTGGCGGGACTTGAGGTCCTTGCTGTAACCCTCGTCACCTGCGTCGACGTGGCTGGAGGACGCCGGGGCGGGTGCCCCGGTCAAGGTGCGGTCGCTCATGTGGTGCTTCGCCTTCGTGGGTGGGACAGGCATGTCCGGGCCTGGCGCAGGGGAGCTGGGTGGTGTCACCTGTGCGGTGGTCCGGTGGTTTTGTCGCCATAGGAGACCATGAGCCCCGGCCATGGCCAAAACCCGGCCCCATGACGCCGAAGCCCCCGACGACCTGGAAACGGTCGCCGGGGGCCTGGTACGGGCACGGAAGCGCGGACCGCGGCCGCTCGGGCCGGTCCGCGGGGCGTCAGCCGCGGGGGGCGGCCTCCGCGGCCTGGTCGAGGCGGAAGGCCTCGTTGCCCAGGCCGATGCGGGCGTGCACCTCGGGGTTGCTGCGGCGCAGCAGGACCCCGTACAGCAGCCCGCCGACGGCGGCCGCGCCGATGATGGCGGGCAGCAGCCAGCTGAGGGCCGAGCCCTTCTCGGCGCCGACCAGGACGCCGAAGTCCTTGACGGTGTAGACGGCGATGCCGAGCAGGGCGAGCCCGGCGAGTCCGGCGGCGAGGAGCCGCCACAGCTGGGCGGCGGCGGTGCCGCGGCGGACGAAGAAGGCGATGACGGCGAAGGAGGCGGCCGCCATGAGGAGGGTCACACCGAGCGCCCCGACGCTGCCCATCCAGGTGAACAGGTGCAGGACGGGCGCGGTGGGGTCGCCGCCGGGCCCGTCGTCGGTGAGGGCGAAGGCGAGGACGACGACGGTGGCGACGGCCGTCTGGAGCAGGGAGCCGGTGGCGGGGGCGCCGGTGCCCGGGTTGGTGCGGCCGAAGGAAGCGGGCAGCAGGCCCTCGCGGCCCATGGCGAAGGCGTAGCGGGCGACGACGTTGTGGAAGCTGAGCATGGCCGCGAACATGCCGGTGACGAAGAGGACGTGCAGGACGTCGGTGAAGGCGGCGCCCAGGCGGCTCTCGGTGAGCTGGAAGAGCAGGCCCGGCCCGGCCTCGGCGGAGGTCTTGACGATCTCCGAGGGGCCGGTGGCGACGGTCAGGGCCCAGGCGCTGAAGGCGAAGAACAGGGCGACGAAGCCGACCGCGAGGAACATCACGCGCGAGACGACGATGTGCGGCTTGCTGGTCTCCTCGGCGTAGACCGGGGACTGCTCGAAGCCGACGAAGGCGGCGATGCAGAAGCACAGGGCGGTGCCGAGGCCCGCGCCGCCGAGGGTCGAGGGGTTGAAGGCGTGCAGGGAGAGGCCTTCGGCGCCGGGGTCGCCGAGGGCGGCCACGTCGAAGATGACGACGAGGGCGCATTCGATCAGGAGCAGGACGCCGAGGACGCGGGCGTTGAGGTCGATCTTGAGCCAGCCGAGGGCCCCGGTGAGGGCGACGGCGGCCAGGGCGGGTATCCACCAGGCCAGGTCGGTCTTGAGGTAGGTGGCCAAGAGGTTGGAGATCTCGAAGCCGAGGATGCCGTAGACGCCGACCTGCATGGCGCTGTACGCGACGAGGGCGACGAGCGAGGCCCCGGCGCCGGCGGTGGGGCCCAGCCCGCGGGCGATGTACGCGTAGAAGGCGCCCGCGTTGTGGACGTGGCGGCTCATCTCGGCGTAGCCGACGCCGAAGAGCGCGAGCACGACGCCGAGGATCACGAACAGCAGCGGCTGGCCGACGACGCCCATCACGCCGAACGTGGTGGGCATCACACCGGCGACGACCATCAGGGGGGCGCTCGCGGCCAGTACGGAGAGCAGCAGGCCGGCGGTGCCGAGGCGGTCGGCGCGCAGGGCGCGGTCCTCGCCCTTGTAGGTCCGGATCTCCGGAGCGGTGCCGAGCGTGGTGGATCTGCCCGTCGCCATGGCGGGTGTCCTTTCGGGGGAAGGTCGAAGCGTGGGGCGGTGCGGTGCGCTCGCGCGCTGCCGTCACGTGCCGAGTGCGGCGCTGCGTGCGGCGAGGAAGGCCTTGTGGGGGTCGAGGTCGGGATAGGACCAGGGGGCCCGGGTCGCGTGGCTGCCGATGCGGTGGAAGAGGGCGGCGGCCTCGGCGGGGCGGCCTTCGCAGAGCTTGGCGTGGGCGAGGAAGTTGAGGTCGACCCGGTTGCGGGGGTGGTCCTCGCGCTCCCATTCGAGCCACCAGTCGAAGGCCGCGCGCAGCACCTGGCGGGCCCGGCGGCTGGACCAGTGGGCGGCGGCGCCGTCGGGAGTCCGGCCGTGGGTGGCGGCGAGGACCCGGTAGCGCTCGGCGTGGGCGATGACCGGCAGGACGGCGAGCGGGGAGTCGGCCGGGGACTCCTCGGCGGCCCAGGCGGCGAAGTCGTAGACCTCGTGGAGCGGGTCGTGGCCGGAGGCGGGGGCGTGCTCGGCGAGGCGGGCGACCATCAGGTGGTGGGCGTGGTGGTGCTCCCGGTGGCGGGCCCGGACCTGGTCGAAGTGGCGGCTGAACTCCTCGGCGCTGCCGAAGGCGCGGGAGAGCATGAGCAGGCCGAGCCAGGGGGTGGGGTCGGCGGGGAGCAGCGCGGCGGCACGCCGGCAGGCCTCCTCGGCCGCTTCCGGGCTGCCCTTGCGGCGCAGGGCGGTGAAGACGGCGGCGCAGGCGAGGAGGGTGGCGGCGTCGGCGCTCTCGGGTTCGGCGAGGAGCCATTCGCCGGCCCAGGCGGTGGCGGCCGGGGTCTCGGCGAGGACGACGATGCGGTGGCCGCGGCGGTCCCAGTCGTCTCCGGTGCCGGCGAGGAGGGCGCGGACCTTGGCCCACCGGCCCTGGGTGAACTGGGAGCGGACCTCGACCAGCTCGGTGTCGCACAGGGCCGGGTCGAAGAGCTGGGCGTCCCGCTTGCGGGCGCGGCCGAGGGGCGGCGGCGGAGGCGGGGACATCCGCGGTTTTCCCTCCAGGACACGGGCGCGGTACACGGGCGCGGGCGGACGGCATGACGGGGGCGACAGGGATGATCACGCACAGCAAACCGGTAGGCACAGCTCCGCGTCAAGGTCCGGTCCGCCGGGTGGCGCGTTTCAACTGGTCGTGCAGCGGCGGTTGTTGAGTGGTTCGTTCCGGTTCGGTGGGGGTTGGGGTGCGGGGCGGTGGGGGCCGTATCGTCGCCGCATGACGACGTACGAAGACCTCCCGCCGTACCTGCTCGGCTTCCCCGGGCCGCAGCGCGACCAGCTGGTGGCGGCGGTGCTGAGCGGTGCGAAGACCGCGACGACGGGGCTGCTGCCCGAGTACGAGGCCGAGGGCGAGCCGCTGCCCGCGCCGGGCGACCGGGGCGTGCTGGTGGACTCGCAGGAGCGGGCCCTGGCGGTGGTGGAGGTGACGGACGTGCGGGTGCTCCGGCTCGCCGACGTGGACCTGCGGCACGCGCTGGACGAGGGCGAGGGGTACGCGTCCGTGGCCGAATGGCGTGCCTCGCACGAGGCGTTCTGGCACAGCGGGCCGGTCCGGGAGGGGCTGGGCGACCCGGAGTACACGGTCGGCGACGACACCCTGGTCGTCGCGGAGCGGTTCCGGGTCGTGGAGCGGCTCGCGTAGCGGGCGCGCGACCGCGGCGGCGGCGCCTGCGGCCCGTCAGGCCACCGCCGCGGCCGCGGCGCGGCCCGCCGCGCGGCCCGAGAAGATGCAGCCGCCGAGGAAGGTGCCCTCCAGCGCGCGGTAGCCGTGCACGCCCCCGCCGCCGAACCCGGCCGCCTCCCCGGCCGCGTACAGGCCGGGCAGCGGGTCGCCGGACTCGGTCAGGACCCGCGAGGACAGGTCGGTCTCCAGGCCGCCGAGGGACTTGCGGGTCAGCACGGACAGCCGCACGGCGATCAGCGGGCCGGCCTTCGGGTCCAGGATGCGGTGCGGGGCGGCGGTGCGGATGAGCCGGTCGCCGAGGTACTTCCGGGCGCCGTGGATGGCCGTGACCTGGAGGTCCTTGGTGAACGGGTTGGCGATCGCCCGGTCGCGGGCGGTGAGCTCGCGGCGGACGGTCTCCTCGTCGAGCAGGTCCTCCTTGGTGACCGCGTTCATGCCGCGCACCAGCGCGGACAGGTCGCGCTCGACCACGAAGTCCGCGCCGTGCTCCATGAACGCCTTGACCGGACCGGGCACGGCCTGCCGGGCCCGGTCGATGACGTCGCGGACGGAGCGGCCGGTGAGGTCGGGGTTCTGCTCGGAGCCGGAGAGGCCGAACTCCTTGCCGATGATGCGCTGGTTCAGGACGAACCAGGTGTGGTCGTGGCCGGTCCGCATGATGTGTTCGAGGGTGCCGAGGGTGTCGAAACCCGGGAAGAGCGGTACGGGCAGCCGCCGGCCGGTGGCGTCGAGCCAGAGCGAGGAGGGGCCGGGCAGGATGCGGATGCCGTGCCGGGCCCAGATTGGGTTCCAGTTCTCGATGCCCTCGGTGTAGTGCCACATCCGGTCCTTGTTGATGTGGCGGGCGCCGGCGTCCTCGGCGATGCCCAGCATCAGGCCGTCCACGTGCGCCGGGACCCCCGAGAGCAGCCGCTGCGGCGGGGTGCCGAGGCGCTCCGGCCACTGCTTGCGCACGAGGTCGTGGTTGCCGCCGATGCCCCCGCTGGTCACGATGACCGCCTGGGCCCGCAGCGAGAACGCCCCGACGGCCTCGCGGCTGCTCGCGGTGCCGCGCACGGCGGCGGAGGGCCGCAGGATCTCGCCGGTGACGGTGTCCAGGGCGCCGCCGGTGCGGGAGAGCCCGGTGACCCGGTGGCGGAATCGCAGCTGTACCAGGCCGCGGGCGGCCCCGGCCCGGACGCGGCGCTCGAACGGCTCGACCAGGCCGGGGCCGGTGCCCCAGGTGATGTGGAAGCGGGGGACGGAGTTGCCGTGGCCGAGGGCGTCGTAGCCGCCCCGTTCGGCCCAGCCGACCACGGGGAAGAAGCGGACTCCGCGGGCGTGCAGCCAGGGCCTCTTCTCGCCGGCCGCGAAGTCGACGTACGCCTCGGCCCAGCGGCGCGGCCAGGCGTCCTCCTCCCGGTCGAAGCCGGCGGTGCCGAACCAGTCCTGGAGGGCGAGCGCACGGCTGTCCCTGATGCGCATCCGGCGCTGCTCGGGCGAGTCGACGAGGAACAGGCCGCCGAAGGACCAGTGCGCCTGCCCTCCGAGGGACTGCTCGGGCTCCTGGTCGAGCAGGATCACCTTGCAGCCCGCGTCGACGAGCTCGGCGGTGGCCACCAGCCCCGCGAGCCCCGCCCCGATCACGATCACGTCTGCGTCGTACGTCATGCGCAACTGCCCTCCGGTCGCCGGTGGGGCAGATCTTTGGCTACGGGGCGGTAACCAGTCAATGGCGGTGGTTGGATGGGCCCTGTGAGTGCTGCCGACGAAGTGCTGGACGTGGTGGACCGCGAGGACCGGGTGACCGGGCAGGCGCCGCGCGGCGAGGTGTACGCCCGCGGGCTGCTCCACCGGTGCGCGTTCGTGCTGGCCAGGGACGCGGCCGGGCGGATCTTCGTGCACCGGCGGACCGCGTCGAAGCTGGTCTTCCCCTCCTGCTACGACATGTTCGTGGGCGGGGTCCTCGGCGCCGGGGAGGGCTACGCCGAGGCCGCGCTGCGGGAGGCCGGGGAGGAGCTGGGCGTGGCCGGGCTCCCCCGGCCGGAGCCGCTGTTCAAGTTCCTGTACGAGGGGCCCGGCGGGGCGTGGTGGTCGTACGTGCACGAGGTGCGCTGCGATGCGCCGGTGCGGCCGCAGGAGTCGGAGGTGGCCTGGCACGCCTGGCTGTCCGAGGAGGAGCTGGCGGCGCGGGTCGCGGACGGGGCATGGCCGTGGGTGCCGGACGGCCTGGAGGCCTACCGGCGCCTGCGCGCCTTCCGGGGCCTGCCGTAGCCCCGCCGACGCCTGCTTTTCCCGCCTCGCCGGTCCCCGTTCCGCGTGGGCGAGGCCGAATGTGCCGGACCGGACGGCCCACGCGCGGGTGAGACCGGACGTGCCCCCCACGCGCGGGCAGGGGCGCGGCAGCCGCGGGGGCCGCGGCCGGCGGCGGGACGTAGATTGGCCGTGTGATCGACTTCGGCAAGGACGTGCGCCTCTGGTTCGCACCGCAGCGCGTGCGGGACGAGGGCGAGACCCCGGACTACCGGTTCTCGCTGGCCAACGAGCGGACGTTCCTGGCCTGGATCCGGACCGCCCTCGCCCTGATCGGCGGCGGTTTCGCGGTGGACCAGTTCCTGCCGGACCTGCGCTGGGGCGTACGCGTCGGGATGGCGTTCGCGCTGCTCGCGGTCGGTGCGGCCTGCGCGCTGCGGGCGGTGAACCACTGGGTGCGGTGCGAGCTGGCCATGCGGCGCGGCGAGGACCTGCCGCCCTCCCGCTTCCCGGTGCTGCTGGGCCTGGGCGTGGGGCTGGTCGCGGTGGCGATGGTGGTGGTCGTGCTGCTCGGCGGGACGGACCGGCCGTGACCGGCCCGCCCGCGCAGGGGCGCGACGCCGGCCTGCAGCCGGAGCGGACCCGGCTCGCGTGGCGGCGTACGACGCTGGCCTGCTCGGTGGCCGCCGTGCTGGCGCTGCGGCAGGCGCTGCGCGGGTCGGGCTCGCCGACGGAGGTGGTGGGCACGGCGTTGATCGCGCTGATCTGGCTGGCGTTCCTGGGGGTGGCCCACCGGCGGATGCGCGCGCTGGCGGCGGGCCGGCCGCCCGGGCTCGCACCGCGGGCCGCGCTGGCGGCGGTGGCCTGCACGGTGGCACTGGCGGTGTTCGCGATGGCGGTCATCGTCTGAGCTGCCGATCGGATGGTCGGATCCCTTTGCGCCGCGCCCGACATTCCCGACGTTCCGGAGGGGCATAACCGGCAATACGGGGCACTGCGCACTAGCCTCGGCGCCATGACGACCCTGCACCACGAGCACCCCACGCACGAGCACACCCATGGCCCCGGCTGCGGGCACACCGAGGTCGCCCACGGCGACCACGTCGACTACGCCCACGACGGGCACCTGCACCGGGAGCACTCCGGCCACTGGGACGAGTGCGAACCGGGCGGGCACACCCCGCACGAGGACCACGGGCATGCGCACGGCGAGGGCTGCGGCCACGCCTCCGTCCCGCACGGCGACCACCTGGACTACCTGCACGACGGGCACCGGCACGCCGCGCACGCCGGCCACTACGACGACCACTGACGACCACTGACGACCCCGTCCGGCGACCGCACCCCCCTCTCCCCCGGTCCCCGCCCGGCTGGCAGGATGCTGACCGCCTGTCACAGCGAACCGGGGAGAGCCCAGATGACCGCGGAAGAGCCCTACCTCGTCCAGCCCGCGGACGGGTTGTACGCCTACGTCCAGCCGGACGGCGGCTGGTGCCTCAACAACGCCGGCTTCGTCAGCGACGGGGGGCGCACCCTGCTCGTCGACACCGCGGCCACCGAGCGGCGGGCGCTCGCCCTGCGCGAGGCGGTCGTCGCGGCCGGGGTACCGCTGCCGCGCACGGTGGTCAACACCCACCACCACGGCGACCACACCTACGGCAACGGCGTCTTCGCCGGGGAGGCGCTGATCCTCGCGCACGACAACGCGCGCAGCGAGCAGCTCGCCGCCGGCCACCAGCTGGAGATGATCTGGCCGGAGACCGACTTCGGCGCGATCGAGATCACCCCGCCGGACCTCACGTACAGCGACCGCACGACCCTGCACCTCGGCGGGACGCAGGTGCAGGTCATCCACCCCGGCGTCGCGCACACCACCGGCGACTCCGTGGTGTGGCTGCCGCAGCAGCGGGTCGTCTTCACCGGCGACCTGGTCTTCGCCGGCGGCACGCCGTTCCTCGCGATGGGCTCGCTGGCCGGTTCGCTGCGGGCGCTGGAGCTGCTGCGCTCGCTGGACGCGGAGACCGTGGTCCCGGGGCACGGGCCGCTGACCGACCCCTCGGCGTACGACTCCACCGAGCGCTACCTGCGGTACGTGGACGGGCTGGCCCGGGAGGGCAGGGCGCAGGGGCTGGCCCCGCTGGAGGTGGCGCAGAAGGCCGACCTCGGCGAGTTCGCGGCCTGGCGGGAGAGCGAGCGGCTGGTGGCCAACCTGCACCGGGCCTACGCGGAGCTGGCGGGCGAGCCGGAGGGGGCGCCGCTGGACATCCTGGCGGTGCTGCGGGACATGACCGTGATGAACGGCGGGACGCCGATCCTCTGCCACGCCTGAAGCACGGATCGACCGCGGGCCCGGGGACGGGGCCTGCGGCGGGTCCCGTGCGGCGTGCGCGCGGGAGGGGGCCCGTTCCGCTTCCGGCCGGCCCCGCCCCGCTTCCGCCGCACGGCGCACTGGACGACATACCGACTGGTCGGCATGATGGCCTCCGGTGCTTCCGTCCGTGCCCGCCCGGGCCGCCGGTGCGCCGGAACGTCATCCCGTCACCGTCAACTCCGTACGGAGGTGCGCACCATGGCATCGGCGTCTGCCCCGACCGACCCCCGGGGCCTCGACCTGGAGCGGCTGCGCGGCCATCTCGACCGCGCCCGGCCCGGGCTCGTGGCCGGGCGGCTGCGCGGCCGGCTGATCGAGGGGGGCCGCTCCAACCTCACGTACGAGATCACCGACGGCAGCGGCCGCTGGGTGGTGCGCCGCCCGCCGCTGGGCCACGTCCTGGCCACCGCGCACGACATGCGCCGCGAGCACCGGGTCATCGAGGCGCTGCACGGCACGGCCGTGCCGGTGCCCGAGCCGCTGCTGCTGTGCGAGGACGAGTCGGTGCTGGGAGCGCCGTTCTACGTCATGGAGTTCGTGGAGGGCATCCCCTACCGCAGCGCGGGGCGGCTGGCCGCCCTGGGCCCCGAGCGCACCCGGCGGGTGGTCCTCGGCCTGGTGGACACCCTGGTCGACCTCCATGCGGTGGATCCGGCGGCGGTGGGCCTGGGCGACTTCGGCCGCCCCGAGGGCTTCCTCGACCGGCAGCTGCGCCGCTGGGGCAAGCAGCTCGCCGCCTCCCGGGGCCGGGAGCTGCCCGGCATCGACGAGCTGCACGGCGCACTCGGCCGCGCTCTGCCCCACTCCCCCGCGCCGACCGTCGTGCACGGCGACTACCGGCTCGACAACGTGCTCGTCGGCGGCCCCGGGGACACGGTCCGGGCGGTGCTCGACTGGGAGATGTCCACGCTGGGCGATCCGCTGACCGACCTCGGCCTGCTGGTGATGTACAGCTCCGACCTGGGGCTGGCCGATTCGCCGGTCAGCACGACGAGCGCCGCGCCCGGGCACCCCTCGCCGGGCGAGCTGATCGAGCGGTACGCCGCCCGGTCGGGCCGGGACACCGGCGCGATCTCCTGGTACACGGCGTTCGCCTGGTTCAAGCTCGCCGTGATCCTGGAGGGCATCCACTACCGCTACACGCTCGGCCAGACGGTCGGCGAGGGCTTCGACCGGATCGGCGAGCTGGTCCCGGTCTTCATCGAGCACGGTCTGACCACCCTCCAGGAAGGCTGAGGAATACCCGTGGACTTCGCATTCGACGCCCGGACCGAGGAACTGCGCACCCGGCTGCTCGCGTTCATGGAGGAGTACGTGTACCCGGCGGAGCCCGTCGCCGCCGAGCAGCGCGCGCGGCTGGCCTCGCCCTGGGACACCCCGGCCGTCTTCGGTGAACTGAAGGCCGAGGCGCGCCGCCGGGGCCTGTGGAACCTGTTCCTGGTCGACCGGCACGGCCTGCCCGATGCCGAGTACGGGGCCGGGCTGACCAACCTCCAGTACGCCCCGCTCGCCGAGATCACCGGCCGCAGCCCGCACCTGGCGCCGACCGCGACCAACTGCGCGGCGCCCGACACCGGGAACATGGAGCTGCTCGCCCAGTTCGGCAGCGAGGAGCAGAAGAAGCAGTGGCTCCAGCCGCTGCTGGCCGGGGAGATCCGGTCCGCGTTCGCGATGACGGAGCCCGAGGTGGCCTCGTCGGACGCCACCAACATCGAGACCCGCATCGAGCGTTCGGCGGACGGCTCGCAGTACGTCGTCACCGGGCGGAAATGGTTCATCTCCGGCGCCATGAACCCGGACTGCAAGGTCTTCATCGTCATGGGCAAGACCGATCCGGACGGGGCCGATCCGCGCCGCCAGCAGTCGATGGTCATCGTGCCGCGCGACACCCCGGGCGTCGAGGTCCGCCGGGCGATGACGGTGTACGGGTACGAGGACCACGACCACGGCGGCCACGCCGAGGTCGTCTTCGACGGGGCCCGGGTGCCGGCCGCGAACCTGATCGGCGAGGAGGGCGCGGGCTTCGCGATCGCCCAGGCCCGCCTGGGCCCGGGCCGGATCCACCACTGCATGCGGCTGATCGGCATGGCGGAGCGCGCCATCGAGCTGATGTGCCGGCGGGCGGTGGGGCGTACGGCCTTCGGCAAGGAGCTGGCCGCCCAGGGTGTCGTGCAGAACTGGATCGCGGACGCGCGGGTCACGGTGGAGCAGCTGCGGCTGCTGGTGCTGAAGACGGCCTGGCTGATGGACACCGTCGGCAACCGCGGGGCGCACACCGAGATCCAGGCCATCAAGATCGCCACTCCGCGGGCGGTGGTGCGGATCCTGGACGACGCGGTGCAGCTGCACGGCGCGGGCGGCGTGAGCCAGGACTTCCCGCTGGCCGAGCTGTGGGCGGCGGCGCGCACGCTGCGCCTCGCCGACGGCCCGGACGAGGTCCACCAGCGCTCCCTGGCCCACCGGGAGCTGAAGCGGTACCGCTGACCGGTCCGCCCGCGGGGCTGTGGGGCCGCGGGGCCGCCGGGGCGCGAAGCCGCTACGGGCGCAGGGCCCGCAGGAGCAGGTCCGCGAGGTGGTCGGCGACCTGCTGCGGGGTGAGCGGGCCGTCGGCCCGGTACCAGGTGGACAGGTGGTGGACGGAGCCGAAGTGGTAGTCCACCACCAGGTCCGCGGGCGTGGCGGTGGAGAAGACGCCGGTGCGCTGCCCCTCCTCGATCAGCGCCCGGAAGCGCTCGTGGTAGCGGCGCCGCTCCGCCCGCACCTGCTTGAACTTCTCCGGGCTGAGGTGGTGCATCGACCGGAAGAAGATCGCGGCGTCGTCGAGGTTCTCGATGGTGGTGACCACGACGTCGGCGGCGGCGGCCCGCAGCCGCTCCTCGACGGGGGCGTCGGAGTCGGCGACGGCGTCGAGGCGCTGCTGCTGCAGGCGCAGCATCCGTGCGTACACCTCGTGCAGCAGGTCGTCCTTGGAGCCGAAGTAGTGGTAGAGGGCGCCCTTGGTGACGCCGGCCGCCTCGACGATCTCCTGGACGGAGGTGCGGTCGTAGCCGCGCTCGGCGAACAGCCGGGTGGCCACCGCCAGCAGCCGCTGCGGCACGGGCGCCTCGTGCGCGTTCCCGGGCTCCGTCGTCCTTGCAGCCATGGCGGTGACCTTCCCTTCCCTGTTGCGCGGCCGGTACGGGGCCGGCCGGCGGCCGGCGGCCGTTTTCAGCCGCGGTCGCGCAATTCCCGTCGCAGGATCTTGCCACTCGTCGTCTTCGGCAGGACAGGCAGGATCTCCACCTGGCGGGGGTATTTGTACGCGGCGATGCGGGCGGCGCAGTACGCGGACAGCTCCGCGGGCCCGGCCGAGGCGCCGGGACGCAGGCTCACGTACGCCTTCACGCTCTCCCCGCGGTAGGGGTCGGGGACGCCGACGACGGCGGCCTCGCGCACCGCGGGGTGGGTGTAGAGCACGTCCTCCACCTCGCGCGGCCAGACCTTGAACCCGGAGGCGTTGATCATGTCCTTCTTGCGGTCGACGACGTAGAGCCAGCCGTCCTCGTCCATGAAGCCGATGTCCCCGGTGCGCAGTTCGCCGCCGGGGAAGGCGAGCGCGGTCTCCTCCGGCAGGCCCCAGTAGCCGGACACCACCTGGGGGCCGCGGACGGCGATCTCGCCGGTTTCGCCGAAGGGCACCTCGGCACCGTGCTCGTCCAGGATGCGGACCACCGTGTCGGCGCCGGGCAGTCCGACGGAGAGGGTGCCGGAGGCGGGGTCGACCGGGGCCTCGCGGTGCACGGGGACGCTGGCGCAGGCGGCGGTGGTCTCGGTGAGGCCGTAGCCGTTGCGCAGGCGGATGCCGAAGTCGGCGCGCAGGCGGGCGACGAGGGCCGGCGGGAGCGGGGCGCCGCCGCTGGAGACGACCTGGAAGGAGGCGA
The DNA here is from genome assembly GCF_040704625.1 of Streptomyces sp. NPDC046866. Taxonomy (NCBI): domain Bacteria; kingdom Bacillati; phylum Actinomycetota; class Actinomycetes; order Kitasatosporales; family Streptomycetaceae; genus Streptomyces; species Streptomyces sp. NPDC046866. The sequence continues at coordinate 89,514 of NZ_JBEYXN010000011.1, read as the reverse complement.
AGTGGTCCGCGGTGGCGGCGGGGTGCGCGGCGAGGGCCATGAAGGCGGTGGCGGGGCCGACGGTGTAGGCGGGGCGGTGTTCCAGGAAGGCGTCGAGGACGACGCCGGCGTCGAAGCGGTGGGCCAGGACGAGGGTGCCGGCGTTGGCGAAGCAGGCGGCCAGCTCGCAGACCATGCCGGTGATGTGGAACAGCGGTGCGAGCGCGAAATAGCCGGCGCCTTCGGCGAGCGGGTGCCCGGCGACCTGCCGCTGGGCGTTGTGGGTGAGGGCGCCGTGCGGGTTCATCGCGCCCTTCGGGGTTCCGCTGGTGCCGGAGGTGTAGCTGATGAGCGCGGTGTCGGCGGGGGTGAGGGCGGGGTCCGGCGGGGCGGGCAGGCCGCGGCGGGCGACGGTGGCCAGGTCGGCGGCGTCCGGTGCCCGGGGCTCCCGCCCGGGCGGGAGGACGCGTACGTCGTCGCGGGTCTGGAAGTCCGCGTCGGCGGCCGTCAGCGCCGCCCGTACGGCGGTGCCCGCGGCTGCCGCGCGCAGGTACGCCGTCCAGGCGCGGGCCTCGCAGACCAGGGCGGCGGCCCCGGAGTCCGCGAGGACGTGCCGGGCCTCGGCCTCCTTGTACATGGGGTTGAGCGGAACGACGATCGCCCCGGCCTTCCACGCGGCCAGGACGGCCAGCACGAAGGCCGGGGTGTTCTGCAGCATCACGGCGACGCGGTCGCCGCGGCCGATGCCGTGGGCGGCGAGGTGGCCGGCGAGGGAGTCGGACAGGGCGTCGGCCTCGGCGTAGCCGATGCGGCCGTCGAAGTAGGCCAGCGCCGTGCGCCCGGGGGCCCGGGCGGCCGCGGCGCGGAAGGCGTGCAACACGCTGGGCGGCGCGGCGAGGGGGGCGCGCTGGGCCGGGCTGAGCAGGGCGAGCCACGGCCTGGCGGCGTAGCGGGAGCCGCCGGGCGCGGGCGGCTCCTCGGGCCGGGGCGGCGGGGGCGCGGCCGGCGGTGCGGTCACCGGCTCTCCCATTTCTGCTGGAGGCGGTTCATGCCGCGCAGCCAGCGGTCCGGGTCGGCGGCGCGCGCGGCGTGGTGGTGGGCCACCTCGGGGTGCGGGAGGATCAAGAACCGGCCCTTCTCCATGCCGTCGAACAGTGCGTCCGCCACCGCCTCCGGCTCGATGGCGGTCGGTGCGAGGACGAGCTCGCCCGCCGAACCGGCGGCCGTCAGCATGTCGGTGCGGACTCCTTGCGGGCAGATGGCGTGGACCTGGACCCCGCGGTGGCGGTAGGTCAGCGAGAGCCACTCCGCGAAGGCGAGCGCGCCGTGCTTGCTGACACTGTACGGGGCCGCTCCGATCATGGTGAGCAGCCCGGCGGCCGAGACGGTGGACACGAAGCGCCCGGCGCCGCGCTCCAGCCAGTCGGGCAGCAGCAGCCGGGCGGCGCGGACGTGGGCCATGACGTTGGTCTCCCAGGCGGCCTCCCACACGGCCTCGTCGGCGAACGCATCGCCGCCGGAGGCGAGTCCGGCGTTGGCGCAGTAGACGTCGACGCGGCCGCCGAGGGCCCGGCGGGCGTCCTCGACCACGGCGGAGGCGTCGCCGGGCAGCGGGATCGCGCGGGCGCCGATCGCGCCGGCCACGGAGGCGGCCTTCGCGGCGTCGAGGTCGTTGACCACGACGGTGGCCCCCTCGGCGGCGAAGCGGTGGGCGAGGGCGGCTCCGATGCCGCCGCCCGCGCCGGTGACGACGACTCGCTGGTCCTGGTACGCGCTCACGGGATCACCTTTCCTGGCGGGGCGGACGCCGGGCAGACTAACCGGTCGGTATGTCGGGGCGAAAGGGGGCGGGCCCCTAGCGTGGCCGGATGACGCTGTCACGACGGGGGCTGCTGGGACTGGCGGGAACGGTGGCTGCCGCGGGGCCGGCCGCGGCAGCGGAGGCGGCCGGCGCTTCGCGAGGGGCGGGTGCGGCGAAGGGGGCGATCGTGGCTGATGTGACGGGTGCGGCGGGGTCTGAGGGCGTGGCCGGGCGCGCGGGCCGCCGGGTGCGCACCGGGTTCGAGCGGCTCGCCGCGGACGGGTACGCCCTCCTCGCCGGGCAGCGGGTCGGGGTGGTCACCAACCCCACCGGGATCACCGCCGACGCCCGCCACCTGGTCGACGTCCTCCATGCCGACGACCGGGTCCGGCTGGTGGCGGTGTTCGGCCCCGAGCACGGCTTCCGCGGGACGGCGCAGGCGGGCGGATCCGAGGGGCCCGGCCGGGACCCGGCGACCGGGCTCGCGGTGTACGACACGTACGGCAAGAGCGGGCAGGAGCTCGCGGACGTGTTCACCGCGGCCGGCGTCGACACCGTCGTCTTCGACATCCAGGACGTCGGGGCACGCTTCTACACCTACATCTGGACCCTGTACGACTGCATGCGCGCGGCCGCCCTGGCCGGCAAGGCGGTGGTCGTACTGGACCGGCCCCACCCGGCGGGCGGGCTGCGGGCCGCCGGGCCCGTCCTGGAACGGCCGTACGCGAGCTTCGTGGGCCGGGAGCCGATCGCCCTCGCCCACGGCATGACGGCGGCCGAACTGGCGCTGCTGTTCAACGGGGAGTTCCTGCGCGACCGGCCCGTCCGGCTGCACACCGTGCGGATGTCGGGGTGGCGGCGCGGCTCCTTCTTCGGGGAGACCGGGCTGCCGTGGATCCCGCCGAGCCCGAACATGCCGACGCCGGACACGGCCCTCGCGTACGCCGGCACCTGCCTGTTCGAGGGGACGAACCTCTCCGAGGGCCGCGGGACGACCACGCCGTTCGAGGTTCTGGGCGCGGAGGGCATCGACCGGCGGTGGGCGGAGGCGGCCGATGCGCTGGGGCTGCCCGGGGTGTGGTTCCGGGAGGCGTACTTCACGCCGTCCTTCTCCAAGCACGCCGGGCGGACCTGCGGCGGGGTCCGGCTGGTCGTCCACGACCGGGAGTCCTTCGATCCGGTCCGGGCGGGGATCGGGCTGCTGGTGACGGCGCGGCGGGCGTGGAGCGGGTTCGCCTGGCGGGAGGACCACTGGATCGACCGGCTGACCGGCTCGGACCTGGTGCGGCGGATGGTCGACGCGGGGGCCGGGGTGGAGGAGGTCACCGGGGCGTGGGCGGTGGGGCTGGCGCGGTTCGCGGCGGTGCGGGAGCGGTACCTGCTGTACCGGTAGGCGCAGGGGGCTGGTCGGGCGGGGGCCGCAGCAGGATGCTGGACGGCACCAGGGACGCGGCGCGGAGGGGGAACCCATGGCGGCGGGAACGGGCAGAGCCGGTGGCGGTGCGGAGTCCGAGGCCGGGAGCGGGAGCCGGATCGGGGCAGGGGTCGGGCTCGGGGAGGGAGTCGGGCTCGGGGAGGGAGTCGCGGTCGGGGCCGGGCTCGGAGTCGGGGCCGGGGTGGGGGTCGGGCCGTACGCGGAGCTGACCTTCGATGCCGAGGGGGACACGGACGGGGCCGGGGTGCAGGCGGTCGCGGCGATGGAGGCCACCGACCTGCTGGTCTTCGCCCACGGCTGGAACAGCGACCGGACCGCCTCGACCCGCCTGTTCGACCGCTTCTTCGCCCCCTTCCCGGGGCTGGTGGGGCGGGGGGTACGGCTGGGGTACGCGGGGGTGGTCTGGCCCTCGATCCGGTTCTCGGACGAGCCCATCCCGGACTTCGACTCCCCCGGCGTCCTCGCGGAGCCCGGGCACGGGACGGCGCTGGACCCGCAGCCCCGGCGGGCCCTCGCGGAGTTCTGGCCGGGGCGGGAAGCCCAGCTGGACCGGATCGCCGAACTCCTGGAGGACCGGCCCGAGTCGGAGGCGGCCCTCGCCGAGTTCGGCACGCTCGTACGGGAGCTGGCGGGCGTCGGGCCGGAAGCGGCCGGGGCGGGCGCGGCCGGGGCAGCCGGGGCGGATGCGGTCCGGCGGGACGTTCCCGCCATTTTCGCCGAGGACGTGCGGGAGGTGTGCCGGGCCCTCGCCGCGGGGCTGGTCGCGGCGGGCGGGCCGGCGCCCGGGGCCGGCGGCGGGACGGGGTTCGCCCCCGGGCCGGGCCTGCGGACGATGTGGGGCGGCGCCAAGGAGCTGCTGCGGCAGGCCTCGTACTACCAGATGAAGAAGCGGGCCGGGGTCGTCGGCGAGCGCGGCCTCGGGCCGGTCCTCGCGGAGCTGGCGGCGCGGCGGCCCGCCCTGCGCATGCACCTGATCGGCCACAGCTTCGGGGCGCGGGTGGTGTCGTTCTCGCTGCGCGCGGTGCCGGACGGCGCCCGGTACGCGGCCTCCCTGACGCTGCTCCAAGGCGCCTTCTCGCACTATGCCTTCGCCGACCGGCTCCCCCACGACCGGGGCCGCGGCGGCGCCCTGCACGGGCTGCAGCACAAGGTCGCGGGCCCCGTGGTGGCCTGCCACTCCGAGCACGACTCCGCGCTGAAGGTCTTCTACCCGCTGGCCTCCCGGATGGCAGGGGATTCGGCCGGACTGCTGGGCTTCGACGAGCGGTGGGGCGCGGTCGGGCACGACGGGGTGCAGGCGGTGCCGGGCGCACTGCGGCTCACGCTCGACGCGGCGCTGCGCCAGGGGGTGCCGGCGGCCGGTTGCGTCAGCGTGGACGCGGCCTCCGTGGTGCGGCGGGGCGGTCCGCCGTCGGGGGCGCACAGCGACATCTGCCACGAGGAGCTGGCCCGGGTCGTGGTGGCTGCGGGGCGCATGGGGCGCTGAGTTCCGGCCATGTGCCACCCGCACGCCTCGTCCGCCCCCGCATGCGCCTGGGCCTGACCGGGCATGTTGGGCACGTCTCACGGTGCGTCGTCGTTCGAGGGAGTACGGCGCCGCGGTGCGGGCGTGGGCGCGACGGAGGTGAAGGTGTGATGGCAGGTTTCCGGAGTCTGGCCTACCAGGTGCGGGATGCGCGCAACGACCGCGCCCTGCGGCGCCATTCGCTGCGCCGGTGCCTGGAGCGGTTCGCACCGTACGGGCACCGGGCGACCTGGTGGCATCTGTGCGACCGCCACGGGATCGGCCCCGAGGACCGGGCGGCGGATCCGCAGCGGCTGGTCGCGGCGCTGGAGGAGCTGGAGGAGGCACGGGCGGTCTGGCTGGCGTACGAGCGCCAGTTCGCGGAGCGCCGCAGGCGCGAGAAGCACCACGGGCTGCGGCGGCCGGAATGGGCGTGGGGCGGCAGCGGGGACGCGGTGGTGCGGTGCGCGGATCCGGGCGTGCGACCCGAGGGGACCCTCGGGGAGGTGCTGCGGCGGCTGGTCGCGGCGCTGGAGTCGGAGCCGGGGACGGGCTGCCCGGTCTGCGGCGAGCAGGAGCTGCACTGGCCCGCGCCGGTGCCGCCGCAGAGACGGGGCCGGGCGGCCGCCGGAGCCGGGCCCGGGCCGTGGGAGGGAGCGTGGGCCTGGGACGGCCCGGTCTGCGCGGGCTGCGGGATCGTGGTGCCCAGGCCGGCGCTCGCGGACTCGGCCTGGGCTCCGGCGGCGGCCTCCGCCGGGGCGGCATGAGACCGGGCCCTGGGATCCCGCGGATCCAGGCCTCGCTCAACGGAACGCGCGGCGCCGGCGACGGGCCGGCCGTGCCGCTGTCCCCCGGGGACGTGGTGGAGGCCGCGCGCGGGGCGGTGGCCGCCGGCGCGGCGGAGCTGCTGGTCCACCCGCGGACCCCGTGCGGCCGGGAGAGCCTGTCGCCGGGGGTGGTGGGGCCGCTGCTGGAGGCGTTGCGGGGCGCGGGGGTCTCCGTACCGCTGTCGGTGTGCGCGAGCATCGCCGCCGAACCGGACCCCGCGGGCCGCGCGGCGCGGGTCCGGTCCTGGACGGTCCTCCCGGACCGGGCCGCGGTGCGCTTCACCGAGCCGGGAGCGGGTGAACTGGCCCGGAGCTTGCTGGCCCGCGGCGTCGCGGTGGACGCAGTGCTCCCGTGGCCCCCGCCGGCCGCAGCCCACGGCGGCGTCCCCGAGCGGGCCGTGCTGCACGGGCTGACGCCCTTCCTGCGGCGGTCGCCCGGGGAGCCCGCAGGCGGGTGGCTCCGGGTGGTGGTCGAGTCCTCGGGGAAGGGGGCGGAGGCGCTGGGGCGGCTGCGGCGCCTGCTGCCCGGGGTCGCACTGGTGCTGGTCGGGCGGGAAGGCGCCGCCTGGCCGGTGCTGCGGCTGGCCGCGCGGTGCGGGGCCGCCGTGCGGATCGGCGTGGGCGACGTACTGCACCTGCCCGACGGCCGCCCGGCATCCTCGACCGCCGCGCTGGTGGCCGCGGCGCGGGCCGAGGCCGCCGCCCTGGACCACGCCGGCCCGTCGGCCACAACGCCGACCTCTGCAAGGAACGGAACACCGTCGAACGCCTGATCAAAAGCTCGAGTCTTGGCGAGGCATCACCAACCGATACGACGAGACCCCGGACAGCCACCTCGCCGGCCTCCACTTGCGGCCCTCGATGATCTGGAGGAAAGACCTCACCCAGGCCGTCTCTTGATCACTGACCGATGCATGCCTGGAGAGCCGAGATGGAGGCCGGTGCGCGTTCGGCGCGGCTCAGTGCGCGCAGCACATCAGTCGCTCCATGGCGGCGCAGTGCGATCCGCGACAGCAGGTCCACGACTGTCTCCACGGCCAGGGCCGGGAACTCCGGTGTGGGCAGCCCGACACTGCACGCGAGGTCGTCGGAGTGGACGATGAGCTCCAGGGTCCGGCTGGTGATGAAGTCGTTGAGGCTGATCGACCACGGTCCCCAGGTCGGGCGGCGGACGCGTCGATCCGGCGCGGCCGGCAAGGTGCCGCGCAGCTCGTCGACGCACGTGGCGACTCGCGCGGCCAGTGCGGCGGGGCCATCGGCCGCCTCGTCCTCTCCGGCGGATCGGATGCCCTGATTGAACGGCGTGTCGATGTCCGAGCCGATCCAACTCACTCGTTTGTAGTACTCGTGGATCGAGATGGTGGGCTCGGAAGGTTCTGGCTCAGCCAGTACTGCGGGAATGAAGAAGACCTGCCCGGCCAGGTGGCCCGCCAGCCCACGGACGCTGAGCTTCTCCAGCGCGGAGGGCTGGTGCCAGCCGCCTGCGACCGCCGGCTCTGCCAGCAGCCTCCCCGCCGATTCCGCCACGCTCAGGTACAGCTCCCTGACCTGTGTCACCTTCTCATCCCCCCTGTCGTCGGCGATCGCCTCACCGGTCAACATCGCGAACAGGTGAAGCATTCCGGACACAACTCGCCTGGTCCGTGACGACGATGTACCGGTCCAGGCCCCGCCCGAGACGGCGAATCCCGCATCCCGCAGATTGATCACGCCTCGATAGGCGCCTGGTGGCTGCGGCCTGGGTCAGAACGGGTGCGGGACGGCGCGGAGGCGGCCGGTCACCACCAGGTTGCCGTCAGGGGCGCGCCGGGCGAGGCGGCCCGTGCGGAACCAGCCGTCCGGGGTGAAGGACCGCGCGTTCTGCTCCGGCGCCCGGTAGTAGCCGCGCACGGTGGACGGTCCCCGGGCGAGGAGCTCCCCGGGCTCCCCGTCCGGCACGTCCTTGCCCTCGGCGTCGACGATGCGGATCTCGTCGTCGGACGAGAGCGGGCGGCCCTGCGTGCCGAGCACGGTCTCGTCCGGGTCGCCGGGCCGGGTGAGCAGGAGCGGGCCCTCGGGCAGGGCGAAGACCTGCTGGAGGCGGCAGCCCAGCGCGGCGCCGATCCGTTCGGCGCTCGCCCGGGGCAACGGCCTTGCGTCGCCGCCGATCTGAACCAGGCGGAGACTGCTCACGTCGGCCCCGGCCGCGGGGAGCGCGTCGAGCCAGCGCCCCGCGGCGTCGGGCGCCACCGACGCGACGGTGACCCGCTCGCGGGCGATGAGGGGGAGGCAGGTGCCGGGCTCCGCGGTCTCGGCCAGGACGACGGTGCCGCCCGCGGAGAGGGTGCCGACGATGCCGGGGCAGCCGAAGGCGGGGACGGTGTCCGCCCCGGCGGGCAGCGCGGCCAGGTACACGTCGTCCTCGGTGAGGGACACCAGCTCGGCGGCGGCCCGCGCCTGGCGGGCGTAGTCGTTGTGGGTGCGCGGGACGAGCCGGGGCGCCGCGGCCGGGCCGCCGGAGAGCAGGAGGAACGCCACCTGGTCGGCGCTCTGCGCAAGCGCCGGCTCGGGCGGGGCGTCGACGGTGCCGAGCGGGGAGTACTGGCAGTTCGACGGGTCGGTGGTGAGGCCGCCGTACGGGGACTCCGCGCCCGGCGCCTCAAGGGTGAACACCCGTCGCAGGAAGGGCCACCGCGCCGCGATGTCCGCGGCCGCCGCGGTGAGGTCGAGGCCCTCGTGCGCGGCGGGGCCCACGTACCCGACGGCCTGGGTGATCCGCACGAGCTCGGCCAGCCCCGCCGCGGGGTGCGGGAGCGGGCACAGCACGGGGACCGTGCCGGCGCGCATCAGCGCGAACACCGTCACGACGCGTTCGGGCACGTTCGGCAGCTGGACCACCACCCGCATCCCGGGGCGCAGCCCCCGCAGCCGGAACCCGGCGGCCATGCGGTCCACGCGCCGGTTCAGGGCGGCGTACGTGAGGCGGGTGCCGCCGTGCACGAGCGCGGTGCGCGGCCCGTACTGCAGGGCCCAGCCGCGCAGCAGGTTGTCCAGCGTGTTGCCGCGCCAGTGCCCGGCCGCCCAGTAGCGGTCGACGTACTCCTCGGGCCAGGGCGTGCAGCCGTCGAGCATGGATGTGCCCCCCTTCTCGGCGCCGCGGAGCCGTCCCCGCGTTGATCTTGGCCATCCAAGGGTCCACCTGCCCCGCAGGCAATGCGCCGTCTCGACCATGGACACCGAGGGCCCTCGGCGGAAGGTCCAATGAGCACCGCTGACCAGGGAGGACGGTGGTCGGAGAGCGGGCGGCGGACGCCCGGGCGGCAGCCGGGTTGACCTCAAGTCCGCTTGGGCTTCTACGGTCGGGAGCGCCGATGTCGACGTACCGGAGGGAACGGCCATGAGGACGCTGGTGCTGGGAAGGACGCCCGCCAGGGTGCGGCGGGAGTTCGGGCCTCTCATCCGGGAGGCCGCGGCCCGGGGGTGACGGCCCTGAGCCGGTGGGCCCACCGCCGCCGCTGCCGTGGCGTGGGCGGTCGGCCCGCCGGGAGAACCTAGAGCCGCGAACCGGTGAGCTGTTCGCCGAAGATGTCGTCCGGGTTGGACAGGGCGCAGTTCTGCAGCGAGAGGCAGCCGCAGCCGATGCAGTCGGCCAGGTGGTCGCGCAGCCGCATCAGCTGGCTGATGCGCTGCTCCAGCTCGCCCCGCCACATCTCCGAAAGCCGCGCCCAGTCCTCGCGGTTGGGGGTGCGCTCCTCGGGGAGCTGGGCGAGCGCGTCGCGGATGGCGGCGAGCGGGATCCCGACGCGCTGGGCGGCGCGTACGAACGCCACCCGGCGCAGAGCGTCGCGGCTGTAGCGGCGCTGGTTGCCGGAGGTCCGGCGGCTGCTGATCAGCCCCTTGGTCTCGTAGAAGTGGAGCGCGGAGACGGCCGCGCCGCTGCGGGCGGACAGCTGGCCGACGGTGAGCTCGTGGATGTTCTCGGGAATCTGCGGCACGAGGCCGAGGGTAGTCGGCCCGGCGGCGCTCCGTTGACAGATACATGCGGCCCCAGCATGCTGAGCAAGCGCTTGTTCGCTCCACCCACGGAAGAGGAGAGGCATGGCCGAGCCGAAGGTGTTCACGTCCCCCGAGGAACTGCGCGCCGCGATCGGCGAGACGCTCGGTCCGAGCGGCTGGCTGGAGGTGGACCAGAAGCGGATCGACCTCTTCGCCGACGCGACCGGCGACCACCAGTGGATCCACGTGGACCCGGAGCGGGCCGCGGCCGGGCCGTTCGGCTCCACCATCGCGCACGGCTACCTGACGCTGTCGCTGCTGCCGAGCCTGGTGCCGCAGGTCATGCGGGTCGAGGGCATGCGGATGGGCATCAACTACGGCATGGACAAGGTGCGTTTCCCCGCGATCGTCCCTGTCGGCTCGCGCCTGCGCGCCACGGCGGTGATCACGGAGGTGACGGAGGCGGGCGGCGGCGTCCAGGTCGCGGCCACGGTCACCGTGGAGCGCGAGGGCGGCGACAAGCCGGTGTGCGTGGCGCAGTCGCTGTCGCGCTACTACTTCTGAGCTCGCGCTACTCCTCCTGGGCTCGCGCTACTCCTTCTGAGCCGCTGCGCCCACCATGCGCAGGACGAGGTCGGCGTAGAGCGCGCCGACCTCCTCCGGCGTGCGCCGGCCCGCGGCGTTGAACCAGCGGGCCACGTCGATGCACAGCGACAGCACGGCGAGCGTGGTGCCGGGGACGTCCGGGACGTGGAACTCCCCCGCCGCGACGCCCTCGGTCAGGATGCGGCGCACGACGGCGTCGCTCTGGCGGCGCAGCTCCACGATCTCGGAGCGGTGCTCCGGAGCGAGGGCATCAAGCTCGTACTGGACCACGCGCGCGGTGGTGTGGTGCGCGGCGTGCCACAGCACGAAGGAGCGCACGGCGGCGTCGAGCCGGTCCGCCGCCGAGCCCGGGCGGGAGGCGGCGGTCTCCAGGATGTCGAGCGCCTTGTCGTGCCCGATCCGGCTGATCCGGTGGAGCAGCTCTTCCTTGGTCTTGTAGTGGATGTAGAGCGCGGCGGGGCTCATCCCGGCCCGCCCCGCGATGTCCCGCGTGGTGGTGGCGTGGTAGCCGCGCTCCGCGAACGCCTCGACGGCGGCGACGAGCAGCCGCCGCGCGGCGTCGGGGGTGACCTCCGACCACGGCCGGTAGCCGCCGGTCGTCTCCTCCGCGCTGTCCATCGCTCGCCCACCCTCTCGTCACTGCAGGAAGCGACCAGCTTACCGGAGGGTGAGCAAGCGCTTAGCCGCCGTCGGCGCGTCGGCCGGGGCCGCTCAGAGCTTCGGCTGGAAGGGGTCGTAGTCGGCGAGGATCTTCTCCATCCGCGCCTGGTCCACGCGGCTGACGATCTGGGTGAGCTCCTGGCGGTCCCGGACCACCTTGGCCAGGGTGAAGGCCGAGGTGGTGAGGTAGAGGACGGCGATGCCGAGGAAGGCCCGGACCCAGCCGTCCACGGCCAGGTGGTAGATCCCGAGGGCCACGGCACCGAGAGCGATGCCGAAGGAGGCGACGGCCTGGGCGTAGTACGCCCCCGTGTTCCGCTGCTTGACCGGTGTCTCGTTCATGGGCGCCAGCATCGCCGCGGCGTGACCGGCGCCACATCCGTGCGCGTACTCAGCCGCGTACTCAGAAGACGCGCGCTCGGGAGGCGGGTGCCGGGAAGGCGGGAGGCGGGCGCCGGGAGGGGTGCTCAGAACGCGGAGACCCCGGTGCGCGCGCGGCCGATGAGCAGCTTCTGGATCTGGCTGGTGCCCTCGTACAGGGTCATCACGCGGGCGTCGCGCAGCAGCTTGCCGGCCGGGTACTCGTCGATGTAGCCGTAGCCGCCGTGGACCTGGAGGGCGTTGCCCGCCGCGCGCACGGCGGCCTCCGAGGCGAAGAGCTTGGCGGTGGAGGACTCGGTCGCGAAGGGCTGCCCGCGGTCGATCAGGTCGGCCACCCGCCAGGTGAGCAGGCGAGCCGCGTCCACGTCGACGGAGATGTCGGCGATCAGCTCCTGGACGAGCTGGTGCTGCGCGATCGGCTTGCCGAACTGCTCGCGCTCCGACGCGTACGACACGGCCGCGTCCAGGGCCGCCTGCGCGATGCCGACGCAGCCGGCGGCCACCGACATCCGGCCCTTGGCCAGCGCGGACATGGCCACGGAGAAGCCCTTGCCCTCCGGGCCGAGCATCGCCGCCGCGGGCACGCGCACGGAGTCCAGGACCAGTTCGGCAGTGGCCTGGCCGCGCAGGCCGAGCTTGCCGCGGATCTCGCGGCGGGTGAGGCCGGGCGCGGCGGCCGGCACGAGGAAGGCGGAGATGCCGCGGTGGCCGGGGCTGTCGTTCGTGCGGGCGAAGACGAGGGCCAGGTCCGCCCAGGTGCCGTTGGTGATGAACGTCTTGGTGCCGCTGAGGAGGTACGCGTCGCCGTCGGGAACGGCGCGGGTGCTGAGGTTGCCCGCGTCGGAGCCGGTGCCGGGCTCCGTCAGGCCGAAGCAGCCGAGCGCCTCGCCCGAGCAGAGGCGGGGCAGCCAGGTGCGCTTGTGCTCCTCGGTCCCCCAGGCGGCGATCGTCTTGGCGACGAGGCCGAGGGAGACGGAGACGATGCCGCGCACGGCGGAGTCGGCGCGGCCGAGCTCCTCCAGGACGAGCGCGTACGCGAGGTGGTCGCCGCCGGAGCCGCCGTACTCCTCGGGGACGGTCAGGCCGAGGAAGCCGAGTGCGCCGAGCTTCTTCACGATGCCGCGGTCCACGCTCTCGGCGCGGTCCCACGCGGCGGCGTACGGGGCGATCTCGCGCTCGGCGAAGGCGCGGGCGAGCCGGCGCACCGCGGTCTGCTCCTCGCTGAGTTCCATGTCCACGGGGCACCTCCGGGGGCGGCGGCCACTTAACTAGCACCGGTAGTTTATGGGGGGCAGCCCTACTATGTGGCGCATGGCCAGACCGCGCAAGCCCCTCCTCAGCTGCGACCGCATCGTCGAGGCGGCGGGCGCGCTGGTGGACGCGGAGGGACTGGAGGCGGTGTCGACGCGGCGGCTGGCGGCCGCGCTGGGCGTGAGCGGGCCCTCGCTGTACAACCACTTCCGGACCAAGGACGAGATCCTGGACGCGGTGGCCGACGCGGTGAGCGCGCGGGTCGACCTGTCGATGTTCGAGGCGGGGGCCGGACGGGACTGGCGGGAGGCCCTGCACGACTGGGCGCACTCCTACCGGGCGGCGCTGGCGGACCACCCGAACATCGTGCCCGTCCTGGCGCGCGGCCCGGGGCGGCGGCCGGCCGGACTGCGGCTCGCGGACGCGGTGTTCGGGGCGATGACGGCGGCCGGGTGGCCTCCCGCGCAGGCCACCCGGATCGGCGCGCTGATGCGGTACTTCATCCTGGGCTCGGCGGTGGGCTCGTTCGCCCGGGGCTTCCCGGACGACGAGGCCGCGTACGACCCGGCGGACTACCCCCACCTCGGCCGCGCCCACCTGCTGGCCGAGCGGCAGCGCGAGGTGGACGAGGGCGCGTTCGAAACGGGCCTGACCGCCCTGCTGGACGGCCTGGCCCTGCAGTTCGAGGCCCTGCGGCGGGGGTAGTCGCGGCCGGGGTGACTGCGGCGGGGGAGGAGGGCGGCGGGGCTGGTCCGGGGCTAGAAGACGACCAGGGAGCGGCCGCCCTTGCCGGCGAGCATGGCGTCGAAGGCGCCCGGGATCCCGTCGAGGGTGATGCGGTCGGTGACCATCGCGCCGAGGTCGAGCCGGCCGGCGCGGACGTGGTCGGCGAGCACCGGGAGGTCGCGGGCCGGGTCGCTGTTGCCGTAGACGCAGCCGGTGAGGGTGCGCGCGAAGTGGAAGATCTCCAGGGCGTGGAAGGCGACCTGCTGCTCCTTGCCGCCGATGCCGACGACGGTGGTGCGCCCGCCGCGGCGGGTGGAGTCCCAGGCAGCGCGGATGGAGGCGGCCCGGCCGACGCACTCGACGGCGACGTCCGCGCCCTGGCCGCCGGTGAGCGCCCGGATCTGCTTGGCGGTGGTGTCGGAGGCGAGGAGGAACTCGGTGGCCCCGGCGGCCCGGGCCAGCTCCTCCTTGGCGGCGGAGACGTCCACGGCCACGATGGGGCCGGCACCGGCGATCCGGGCGGCCTGCAGCGCGGCCAGGCCGACACCGCCGACGCCGAAGACGGCCACCGACTCGCCGGCGCGGACCCGGGCGCTGTGGTGGACGGCGCCGTGGCCGGTGAGCACGGCGCAGCCCAGGAGCGCGGCCTCGGCGAGCGGGATCCCCTCGGGCGCGGGCAGGACGCAGTTGGCCGCGACGACCGTCTCCTCGGCGAACGCGGCCACGTTCAGGCCCGGGTGCAGGGGCGTGCCCGCAGCGTCGTGGGCGTAGACCGCCCCGACGCCGGTGAGGGCGTTGGCGCACAGCCACACCTCGCCGATCGAGCAGTGGTGGCACTGCCCGCAGGACGGGGACCAGTTCAGGACCACGCCGTCGCCGGGGGCGACGTGGGTGACGCCCTCGCCGACGGCGAGGACCGTCCCGGCGCCCTCGTGGCCGAGGACGGCGGGGACGGGGACCCTCATGGTGCCGTCGGTGAGGGAGAGGTCGGAGTGGCAGACCCCGGCCGCGGCGAGCCGCACCCGGACCTGCCCGGGGCCGGGGTCGGGCAGGACGATCTCCCGTATCTCCAGCGGGGCTCCGACGGCGGGCAGGATGGCGGCGCGGACCATGACGACTCCGTCTCTCGGACGTGCGGGCTTTTCGGACGGTGGGCGGGGCGGGAGTGCAGGGACCGGGGTCAGAACTGCAGGGACTTGGTCTGGAGGTACTCGGCCAGGCCGTGCGGGCCGAGTTCGCGGCCGACGCCCGACTGCTTGTAGCCGCCGAAGGGTGCGAGCGGGTTGAAGCGGCCGCCGTTGATGTCCACCTGGCCGGTGTCCATGCGCCGGGCGAAGGCGACGGCGCTCTCCTCGTCCGCGGCCCAGACGGCGCCGCCCAGCCCGTACACGGTGCCGTTGGCGATGCGCAGGGCGTCGTCCTCGTCCTCGTACGGGAGGATCGACAGCACGGGGCCGAAGATCTCCTCCTGCGCGATGGCCATCTCGGGGGTGACGTCGGCGAAGACGGTCGGTGCGACGTAGTAGCCCTGCGGGTGCGGGGCGTCCGGGCCGCCGCCGACGAGGCGGGCGCCTTCCTCGATGCCCCGGTCGATGTAGCCGCGCACGCGGTCGCGCTGCTTGGCGTTGATCACCGGGCCGAGGCGGGTGCCCGGCTCGCGCGGATCGCCGCAGGGGTACTTCGCGACGGCCGCGCCCGCGAGGGCGACCGCCTCCTCGTACTGGTCGCGGTGGACGAGCATCCGCGTGAGCGCGTTGCAGCTCTGGCCGGAGTTGTTCATGACGTGGCCCACGCCGGCCGCGACGGCCTTGGCCAGGTCGGCGCCGGGCAGGATGACGTTGGCCGACTTCCCGCCGAGCTCGAGGGCGACGCGCTTGACGGCGGCGCCGGCCGTGGCGCCGATCTGCCTGCCGACCGCGGTGGAGCCGGTGAAGGAGACGAGGTCGACCCCCTCGTGGGCGGCCAGGGCCTGCCCGGCCACCGGGCCGGTCCCGGTGACCAGGTTGAACACTCCGGCCGGAACGCCCGCCTCGTGCACGGCCTCGGCGAAGAGCTGTGCGGTCAGCGGGGTGTCCTCGGCCGGCTTGAGGACGAGGGTGCAGCCGGCGGCGAGAGCGGGCGCCACCTTGGCAACGATCTGGTGCAGGGGGTAGTTCCAGGGCGTGATGGCCGCGACGACGCCGACCGGCTCCAGCAGCACGGTGGAGTTCCCGATCCGCTCCTCGAAGGCGTACGAGGCGCCCAGCTCGGCGAAGGAGGAGGAGACGGCGATCGGCGCCCCGACGTGGACCATCTCGGAGAAGCCGAGCGGCGAGCCGAGTTCGGCCGTGATGAGCTCGGCGAACTCGCTCTTGCGGGCCACCAGCACGTCGCGGACCGCCCCGATGAAGGCGGCCCGCTCCGCCGGGGGCGTGGCCGCCCAGCCCGGGAAGGCCGCGCGCGCCGCGCGCACCGCCGCGTCCACGTCCTCGGCGGTACCGGCCGGGACCCCGCCGATGACCTGCTCGTCGGCCGGGTTGAGCACCTCGATCCGGTCGTGTCCGGCGGCGGGCCGCCACTCGCCGGCGATATACATCCCGTCGTGCGCCTTCATGGCATCCCTCCCGAGCACGCGCGAGCGCGTGGACCTGTCTGGCCTCGTGCGGACAGCCTACAAACGAGCTCCGGCGGTTGTGCGGGGGCCGGGGCCCCGCGCGCTCAGATGACGCCGAAAAGCATCCCCGCTCCGAGGACGATGAGGGAGGTCAGCGCCGCCCAGGTGACGGTGGAGCGGGTGTGGTCGCCGAATTCGACGCGGGCCGTGCCGACGAGGACGTAGACGGCCGGAACCAGTGGGCTGGACATGTGCAGGGCCTGGCCGACGAGGGAGGCCCGGGCGATCTCCACCGGGGAGACGCCGTGCGCAACGCCGGCCTCGGCGAGCACCGGCAGCACGCCGAAGTAGAAGCCGTCGTTGGACATGAAGTAGGTGAGCGGCAGGCTGAGCACGCCGGTGACCAGCGCCATGTGCGGGCCCATGCCCTCGGGGACGGCGCCGACGAGCCAGTCGGCCATGTGCTTGACCATGCCGGTGCCGCTGAGGACGCCGGTGAAGACGGCCGCGGCGAAGACCATCCCGGCGACGTTCAGGACGTTGTCGGCGTGGGCGGCGATCCGGGCCTTCTGGTCGGGCATGTGGGGGAAGTTGACGGTGAGGGCGAGGGCGGCACCGAGGAGGAACAGCACCGGGATCGGCAGCAGCTCCGTGATCATCGAGGTGAGCAGGGCCAGGGTGAGGCCGGCGTTGAACCAGTACAGGCGGGGGCGCAGGGTCGGCCGGTGCGGGTCGAGCCCCTGGAAGCCGTCTTCCCGGGGGCCGCCCTCGGCCGCGCGGGCATCGGGCCCGGCGTCGGAGTCGGAGGAGGAAGCGACGGAGGCGACCGGAGCGGCGGGGCCCTCCGCGGAGCCGCCGGTCGCGGCGGAGCCCTTCCCGGCGGCCACCAGGCGCGCCCCGGAACCGGCCCCGGCCTCGGTCTCGGCCTCGATCTCGGCTGCCGTCGGCAGCGCGAGCGTCCCGATCCGGCGGCGCTCCTTCAGGCCGAGGACGTACGCGAGGCCGAAGACGAAGAGCAGGCCGACCGCGAGGGCCGGGATCATCGGGACGAAGATGTCGGCGGCGTCGAGCTTGAGGGCGGTGGCGGCGCGGGCCGTGGGGCCGCCCCAGGGCAGGGTGTTCATGACCCCGTTGGCGGTGGCGGCGACACACGTCATCACGACGAGGCTGAGGCCGAGCCGCTTGTACAGGGGGTACATCGCCGAGACGGTGATCATGAAGGTGGTGGATCCGTCGCCGTCGAGGGAGACGACGGCGGCCAGCACCGCCGTGCCGACGACGACCCGCACGGGGTCGGCCTTGCAGAAGCGCAGGATGCCGCGCACGACCGGGTCGAAGAGGCCGACGTCGATCATCACGCCAAAGTAGACGATGGCGAACATCAGCATGGCGGCGGTCGGCGCGAGCTTTCCGACGCCTTCGATCACGTAGTCGCCCAGGTGGGCACCCTTTCCCGCGAACACGCAGAAGGCGGCCGGGACCAGGACGAGCGCCGCGATGGGTGACATTTTCTTCAGCATGATCAGGACCAGGAAGGTGGCGATCATGGCGAAGCCGAGGAAGGTCAGCATGCAGGGAACGTAGGGCCCCCAGGGGAGCCCAACAAGACGTCCGGCCGTGAGCAATACGAGCAAAACCCCAGCTCAGGGCAGGGGTGTGAGGGCGACGGGGAAGCCGTTGAGCACCGCCGTGCCGGAGAGCGGGTCGAGTCGGGAGCCGTCGAGGAGCTGGTTGACGTTGGCACCGGGCTCGGCGGCGGCCACCGTGAGGCGGACGCCCTCGCGGTCGTGGCCCCAGCCGTGCGGGAGGCTGACCACGCCCGCGCGGACGGTGTCGGTGACCTCGACCGGAACCTCCAGGCTGCCGCCCTCGGCGGTGACCCGGGCCCGGCCGCCCTCGGTGAGGCCGAGCCGGTCGGCGTCCTGCGGGTTCACCTGGAGGGTGCAGCGGTTGGAACCTCCGGTGAGGGCCGGCACGTTGTGCAACCAGCTGTTGTTGGACCGCAGGTGGCGGCGGCCCACGAGCACCAGGGCGGCGGGGCGTTCGGCGAGCGCCGCGCGCAGCCTGGGGAGCTCGGCCGCGATCGGGTCCGGCAGCAGCTCGATCCTGCCGCTGCGCGTCCTCAGTACGCCGGGGAGCCGGGGCCGCAGCGGGCCCAGGTCGATGCCGTGCGGGTGTGCGAGGAGCCGCTCCAGGCTCAGCCCCTCGCCGGGGCCGGCACCCGCACCCTCGCTCCCGCCCCCGCCGGGGCGCGCGTCCGCATGCCCTTCCGCGGGGGCGGGCCGGCCCGAGGCGCCGAAGAGGTCTCCGTACGGCCCGAGTCGGAGCATCAGGTCGAGCCGCCGCTCCGGGCCGCTCTCGCCGGTGAGCAGGCCGGCGAGGCGGGCCGGGTCCTGCCCGTGCAGGGGCGAGCGCGGGTCGGCGGCCTCCTTGGCGAGGGCGGCGAGGATCACCGGCTCGTCCACGGCCGCCGCGGCGTCGGGCACGGCGGCGCCGTGCAGGCCCGCGACGGCGAGGACGAGCCGGGCGTGGATCTCGCACTCGTCGAGCAGCCCGGCTTCCAGGGGCACGGCGCGGCGGGTGTAGCGCGCCTGGTTGCGGATGGCGAACCCGTTGAAGGCGAAATCGTGGTGGGGGCTCTGGGAGGGCGGCGGGGGCGGCAGGACGACGTGGGCGTGGCGCGAGGTCTCGTTGAGGTACGGGTCGACGCTGACCATGAACTCCAGCCCGGCCAGGGCCGCGTCGAGGCGCCGCCCGTCGGGGGCGGACAGCACCGGGTTCGCGGCGATGGCGACGAGGGCGCGGATCCGGCCGTCTCCCGGGGTCTCGATCTCCTCGGCCAGGGCGGCGATGGGCAGTTCGGCCTTGGCCTCGGGGTGGCCGCTGACGCGGCTGTGCCAGCGGCCGAGGGCGAAGCCCTTGCCGGGGCCCGCGGGGCGGGGCCGCGGGCCGGCGGCCGGGAGCGGGAACAGGGCGCCGCCGGGGCGGTCGAGGTTGCCGGTGAGGATGTTCAGCACGTCCACCAGCCAGCTGGCGAGCGTGCCGTACTCGACGGTGCAGCTGCCGATCCGCCCGTAGACGGCAGCGGTGGGCGCGGCCGCCAGGTCGCGGGCGAGGGTGCGGATCTCGGCGGCCGTGAGGTCGCAGGCGGGGGCCACGGCCTCAGGAGTGAAACTCCCGAGGGCCTCGGCGAGTTCCCCGAGTCCGCAGAGGTGTCCTTCGAGTTCGGCGGGGGCGGCGAGCCGCTCGGCGAGCAGGGTGTGGGCGAGCGCGGCGAGCAGCAGGGCGTCGCTGCCGGGGCGCGGCGCGAGGTGGCGGTCGGCGAGCCGGGCGGTGCGGGTGCGGCGCGGATCGACCACGACGAGGGTGCCGCCGCGGGCGCGCAGGGCCTTGAGCCGGCCCGGGAAGTCGGGGGCGGTGCACAGGGAGCCGTTGGATTCGACCGGGTTGGCGCCGATCAGCAGGAGGAAGTCGGTGCGGTCGAGGTCGGGGACCGGGATGGCGAAGGGGTCGCCGAAGAGCAGCCCGCTGGAGACGTGTTTGGGCATCTGGTCGAGGGTGCTGGCGGTGAAGAGGTTGCGCGTGCCGAGGGTCTTCAGGAGCAGCGGCGGGTACAGGGCGCCGGCCATGGTGTGGGTGTTCGGGTTGCCGAGGACGACGCCGACGCTCTGGGCCCCGTACGCGCGGACGAGGGCCGGGATCGCGGTGGCGACGGCCTCGTAGGCCTCGGCCCAGGTCGCTTCCCGCAGCCGGCCGCCCCGGCGGACGAGGGGGGTGCGCAGCCGGTCGGGGTCGGCGTCGAGTGCGCCGAAGGCCGCGCCCTTGGGGCAGACGAAGCCGCGGCTGAAGACGTCGTCGCGGTCTCCGCGGGCGCCGGTGACGGTGCTGCCCTCGAGGGTGAGGGTGAGGCCGCAGGTGGCTTCGCAGAGGGGGCAGATGCGCAGGGCGGTGCGGGGCATGGGGCCCTCCCGGGGGCAGCGGCTGCAGCCCGTGGCATGCGGCACGCGGGCGGCAAGAGCATACCGACCAGTACGCATGCTGGGGAGGGCCCGGTGGCGGAACACCGGGCCCGGGCGGCCCGGGAGGCGGGGCGCGTCAGTCGAGGACGCCGGCCAGGTAGGCGTGCATCATCGCCCGGATCTCGGCCACGATCGCCGGATCGCCGGCCGGGTCGCTGCGGAAGGCGAGCTTGGTCAGCGCGTCGGTGGCCTCGACCGCCACCAGGACGGCCCGCTCCAGACCGGGGTGCGGGCTCAGGCCGAGGTGCGCGCCGAGCAGTTCGGTGAGGCGTACGGCGACGTGGCGGTTGGGATCGGCGTCCGGCCCCTCCTCGGGCGGGGCGGGCACCCCGAAGTCGACGAGCGCGAAGCCGGGAACGGTCCGCTTCATCGCGAGGTACTCGTCCAGCACCGCGTCGACCACGGGCCGCCAGTCGGCGTCGGGCAGTTCGGCGAGGCGGTCCGCGATGCCCTCGGTGTAGCGGTCCAGGTTGCGGTGGGCGAGGGCGATGGCCATGGCGCGCTTGTTGCCGAAGAAGCGGTAGACCGAGCCGATCGGCACGCCGGCGCGCTGGGCCACGGCGCGGGTGCTGAGGTTCTCGTAGCCGGTCTCGTCCAGGAGTGCGGCGCAGGCGTCGAGGATCCGGGCGAGCCGGTCGGCGCTGCGCTGTTGGACGGGTGTACGGCGCAGGGGGTGGGTGGGGGGCACGGGGTCCATGATGCCGCTCCGGGCGCGCGGGGGCGGCGGCCGCCCTCAGTTCAGGAGGAGGGCGATGCCGCCGAGCGTGTACGTGATCATCAGCGCGAGCAGCGGCAGCTGGCCGGCGACGGCCCGGTCGGGCGGGAAGAGGCGCACGGAGCGGTCGTGGGCGGCGATCACACCGAGTACGTGCCCGGCGACGACGGCGATGACCTGGAGGGCCGCGAGGGCGCCGGAACCCAAGGGGGGCAAGGGTTCGGGGGCGTTGTCAGTGCCGAGTGCGATGCTTACCGTGCGTGGTCCTTCGGTAACGAGGAGGGAGAAGTAGTGGGCGGTGAGATAGCCGAGCGCGATCGGCACGAGTGAGTGCGCGAAGGCGGTCAGCGGGCGGGAATGGGGGCCGCTGACCAGTCGGGTGGCCGCGGCGCACAGGCAGTAGAGGGCGGCGGTGAGGGCGATGGAGGCCAGGAGGCCGAGGGTGGCCGTGAGGGTGCGGCCGAGGGGGGAGGTCTGCAGGGTGCCGATCCAGGAAGGGTTGTCGCTGTAGCCGTCGTAGGCGGTGGAGCCGAGCAGGACGCAGACGGTGGCGACGAGTCCGGGCCGCTCGGGCGTCGCGTCGAGTCCGTGGAAGGGGTTGCGCAGGACGAGGCGGCCGTCGGCGCGCCGGCCGAGCGGGGAGAGCCGGGCCAGCAGGGCGGAGTAGGCCTCGAAGGGGTCTGCGTCGGCGAACCAGCGCTCGCCGAAGCGGGCGGCGAACGCGAGTTGGCCGGCGGTGTGGAGGGTGAGAGCGGTCAGAAGGGTGGTGGTGGATGCGGGATCGGGGGCGACGAGTTCCAGCCAGGTGAAGCCGAACAGTCCGGCGGCGGCGGGCCATTGGCCGAGCCGTGCGGGGAGCGGGGCGGGTCGGCGGAGCCGGGGGCGGGGCAGCAGGCGGTGCAGCGCGCGATGCAGCGCCCGGTGCAGGGTCCGCAGCGGGTTCAGGAGCCCCCAGACGGGGCCGAGGAGGAGGGAGGCGGGCACGAGGCCGACCCAGAACAGGACGTAGACGGCGCCGGGGCCCGGGTTGCGGGCGGGGTCGTCGGGACCGAAGAGGAGGCAGGCGAGGAGCGCGAGGAAGGCGGCGAGACCGAGCCCGCGCAGGACGGCGCGGGTGGCGGGGGCGTCGGCGGCCCGCTGGAGGCAGGCGGGCAGGGCGAGGCCCGACCGGTCCCCGCGGAACCGGGACGAGGACCACAGCAGGGCGAGTGCGAGGAAGGAGACGAAGAGGGCGGTGAAGGCGCCGGCGAATGCATAGAAGGGAGAGATCGGCAGATCGTGCCGGGACCCGATCCCGTGCGCGAGCGCGGTGAGCGGGTCGGCCGGGTGAAGGACCACGCCCTGGCCGCCGCCACCGCCGCCCGCGCCGGGAACGGGACCCGGCACGAGACCGGGGACGAGACCGGGGACAGGACCCGGCAGGGGGCCGGCGAGCGCCTCGATCGGCAGCGCCTGCCCTGACGCGGTCGGCGGGGTCATCGGACGAGGAGCTGGGTCAGGACGAGGCGGGAGGCGTGGGTCTCGACCTCGAAGAGGCCGGTGCGGTCGGCCGTCAGGACCAGGGTGGCCTCCTGGCCTGCCGGCAGGGCGAGTTCCTTGTCGTAGCCGTGGACGTGCAGGGTGTCCGCGCGGTCGCTGGTGACGCGCAGGGCGATGCGCTCGCCGCGTTTGAGCTCGGTGCGGCCGGGTGCGGGGCTGACCCTGCCGTCCCGGACGGTGAGGGTGACCGTCCGGTCGACCCCGGCCGGCGGGGGCCCGTCGGACGGGGCGGGGCCGGTCGGGGCCTGGCCCGTCGGGGCCTGGCCGGTCGGGGGTGCGGCGTGGTCGTGGCCGCTGCCGGACGCGCCCGGTGCGGCGGCGGTGAGCGCGGCCATGCCCTCGACGGGCTTTCCGGCGACCGCCCAGGCGGTGTGGTCGTCAGCGTAGAGGCGGACGGTCAGGGTGTGCGCGCCCTCGGGGACCTGCGCGGCCGGCAGGTGGAACCAGGGGCCGTACAGCCGGGCCAGTTTGCGGCCGTCGAGCTCCAGGTGGGCGTGGCCTGCGCCCGGGAGGGCCGCGCCGCCGGTGCTGTCGGGGGTGAACCGGAAGTGTTCCACGGCCAGCTGGAGGTTCCAGCCGTCCTCGGAGTCCGGGCGGACCGTGACCCGGACCTGCGGTGCGCCCTCGGCGGGCACCTCGCGCAGCCGGTGACCGCTGCCGTCCTGCGCGTCGAGGAGGGTGCCGACGCTCCCGCCGGCCTGCTCGTGGCTGGTGCCGGGCTTGTGGTGGGTCGTGGGCCGCCCGCCGCAGCCCGCCGCCGCACCCCCCGCGAGCAGCAGGGCGGCGGCAGCGAGGGCGGCAGTGCGCAGGCGGCTCCCCGGCCGCGCGGCCCGGGTCACGTTCCGGGGTGCGGGGTCGGGGCTGCCGTGGCTTCGGCGGCCGGGCCGGCGGGGGCGGGTGCGGGGGCCCGGTCGCCCGCGGGGTCGCCGCCCGGGCCGCCGGGGGCGGCCGGCGTCCGGCCCGGGCGGGCCGAGGCGACGACCGCCCACAGGGCCCACACCACGGCGACCAGGGCGCGGGGCCAGGCCGGGCCGACGGGGGTCCAGGGGATCATCAGGACGGCCTTGTCGAAGGCGTCGAGCAGGGTCAGCGCCCCCAGCAGCAGGGTCAGCCGTGCCAGCCAGGGGCGGTCGGCCCGCAGAGCGAGGCCCGCGCCCGTCCACCACAGGCCCAGCAGGAGCAGGGCCAGCGCCGGAACGGCGGTGGCGGTGAGGGGCAGGGTGGAGCCGGCCACGTCCAGGACCACTCCGGCCAGGCCGAGCAGCGACGCCGCGGTGCCCAGGCGGGAGCGGCGCAGGCGGCGCCACCACAGCACCCCGCCGACGAGCAGCAGCACGGCCGCCGCGGCCAGGGCGATCTGGGTCTCGACGCGGGCCGTGCCGCGCGCCCCGTACCAGTCGCAGCCGGCCGGGAGGCGGCGCGCCTGGACGTTGTAGTCGGCGCAGACGAGCAGCTGGGCGAGTTTCACCGGCTCGCCCACCAGGCGGGCCGAGCCGCCCGACACCGCGCCCCGGCGCTCCCCGCACTGCGGGAGCGCGCCCGGGGTGGAGCCGTCGGGTCCGGACTGCCAGCAGTTGCCGCGGCCCTGGCCGTCCCACCAGACGTCCATCCCGTTGGGCCGGGAGGCGCCGGACCTGTCCCGGCCGAGGACGTTGCCGGCGTACCGGTTGTGGTGGGAGGTGTCGGCCTGCTTGGACCAGGCCTTCTCGCCGCGGATGTAGGCCGGTACGGCGGAGAGGAAGAAGCCGGCGCGCCGGTGTCCGTACACCCAGTTGTGCTCGTAGACGTTCCAGTTCCCGCCGGCGGTGATGATCCCGGTGCCGGGGGGCATGGAGATCTGCGGGCAGACCACGCCCTGCTCGTAGCCGCGCTCGATCGGCGGTTTGGCGCAGGTGCCGTCGGCGACGTGGTGGTAGTAGTCGGCGTTGTTGTCGTGGATCAGGTTCCGCTCGAAGCGGGCGTGGTTCTGCGGGAGCCCGGGGTGGCCGGGGAAGGCGCTGTCCATGGAGGCGCCGCCCATGTTTCCGTCGAACTCGTTGTCGTGGACCCAGACGGAGTCCCCCGCGGTGCCGGAGTAGCCGACCATGTTGTGGTGGCTGCGGCAGCCGGTGATCTCGATGGAGTAGCGGGGGACGTCGTAGCCGCGCCCGTCGTTGATGTTCGAGGCGCTGCCCGGGTAGATGCCGGAGTCGCCGTTGCCGTACGACTCGCAGTTCTTGTAGAGCCCGTGGTCGCTGGCGAAGGTGAGGAAGCCGTACTCGTCGTTCCAGCGGGTCAGTACGTCGTCGATGACGAAGCCGTCGCCGGCGAGGACGTACAGGGAGTTGAAGGTGGTGCGCTGGGCGGTGAAGTTGCGGAAGTAGATGCCGTTGGACTTGTCGGCGCGGATGGCGTTCAGCTTCTGGTACTTGGCGTCGATGACCACGTCCAGGCGGGAGGCGCCCGTGCCCTCGATCTGCAGGTCGGTCTTGCCGAGGATCGCGACGAGGTTCTGGTTGTGCCGGCACTGCACCTGCTGCTCGTACGACAGGATCTGGTAGCCCAGCGCGGAGTTCGGGGCCTTGAGCGCGGCGCACTCCCCCGTCGGCTTGGGCAGCGACGGCTCCTCCTCGTACAGGCCGGGGAGGATCGCGATGTTCATGCCGGGCCGGTCCACGGCGTCGACGGCCTCCTGGAGGTGCCGGTAGCCGTTCTTCTCGCACCGCTCGTACAGGGCCAGGTTGCGCGCCCGCAGCGCTTCGGGGAAGGCGGAGATCCGGCGTTCGAAGGCCGGCCGGTCGGTCTTGCAGACCAGCAGGTCGGGCTCGGCCTGCCGGTACTGCGGCACGGAGCCGGAGCCGTCGGGGAGGGCCACGGGGCGCTCCTCGTGGGCGAGGGCGGCGGGCGCGGCGGCGAGGAGGGCGAGGCAGGCGAGGAGGGCGGCGACGGCGGCGAGGAGCGCCGTCGGCGCGGCGGCAGGGAGCCGGAGCCGGCGGGTCCGGGGGCTCCGCAGGGTCCATGGCGTCCATGGGGTCCACGACATGCGCGAGAGAGTAGAGCAATGTTCATCTTTTGGGAGCCCCCGCGGCAGGACCAATCGGGATCCACGGCTCCGGGCCGCGCCCCCCCGGGGTGCCATTGACGCGCGCGCCGCTGAATCCTACTGTCGACCATAGGATTCCTTCGACAGAGCGGAAGCACCCATGAGCGAGCAGGCCAGGAAGACGGCCGAGGCCCTGGAGTACCTCACCGGCTTCGGCAACGAGCACAGCTCGGAGGCCGTCCCCGGCGCACTCCCCCACGGCCGCAACTCGCCCCAGCGCGCCCCCCTCGGCCTGTACGCGGAGCAGCTCAGCGGCAGCGCGTTCACCGAGCCGCGCCGCCACAACCGCCGCTCCTGGCTGTACCGGATCCGCCCCTCCGCCGCCCACCCGCGGTTCGCCCGCACCGACAACGGCACCCTGCGCACGGCGCCCTTCACGGACGCCGTGGCCGACCCCAACCGCGTGCGCTGGAACCCGATGCCCGCCCCGGCCCCCGGCACCGACTTCCTGGCCGGCCTGTGGACCCTCGGCGGCAACGGCGACGCCACCCAGCGCACCGGCATGGCCATCCACCTCTACGCCGCCAACGCCGACATGACCGACCGCGTGTTCAGCGACTCCGACGGCGAGCTGCTGATCGTCCCCGAGCGCGGCGGCCTGCTGCTGCGCACCGAGCTCGGCCTGCTCGCCGCCCGCCCCGGCGAGGTCGCCCTGATCCCGCGCGGCGTCCGCTTCCGCGTCGAGCTGCTCGACGACGACGCGCGGGGGTACGTCTGCGAGAACTACGGCCGCCCCTTCGAACTGCCGGACCTCGGCCCCATCGGCGCCAACGGCCTGGCCAACGCCCGCGACTTCCGGGCCCCGGTGGCGGCGTACGAGGACGGGGACCGCCCGACCGAGGTGGTCAACAAGTTCTGCGGCAACCTGTGGTCGGCCACCTACGACCACTCCCCGCTGGACGTGGTGGCCTGGTACGGCACGCACACCCCGTACGTCTACGACCTGCGCCGCTTCAACGTCCTGGGCTCCATCAGCTACGACCACCCGGACCCGTCGATCTTCACCGTGCTGACGTCGCCGTCCGACACGCCGGGCCTGGCGGGCGTGGACTTCGTGGTGTTCGCCCCGCGCTGGCTGGTCGGCGAGGACACCTTCCGCCCGCCGTACTTCCACCGCAACGTGATGAGCGAGTACATGGGCCTGATCGAGGGCGCGTACGACGCCAAAGCCGAGGGCTTCGTCCCCGGCGGCGGCTCGCTGCACAACATGATGTCCGCCCACGGACCGGACCGCGAGACCTTCGACCGGGCCAGCGCCGCCGAGCTCAAGCCGCAGAAGATCGACGACGGCCTGGCCTTCATGTTCGAGACCCGCTGGCCGATCACGACCACCGCCCAGGCGGCCGGCGCGGAGCACCTCCAGCAGGGCTACGACGACGTCTGGCAGGGTCTGGAGCGCCACTTCCGCGCCTAAGATGCTCCCCCGGCCACCGCCGGGAGGGCTGCGGGCCCCCACCTCGTCCCTACGGAGAACCACCCGTGACCGCCTTCGCCCCCGATTCGCTGGTGCTCAACCGGAAGCTGCCGCTCTGGTACCAGGTGTCGCAGTCGCTGCGCGCCTCGATACTGGGACGCACCCCGGACGCCTCGCTGCGCCTGCCCACCGAGGAGCAGCTCGCCGAGCACTACGGGGTGAGCGTGCTGACCATGCGGCAGGCGCTCAAGGAGCTGGAGGGCGAGGGGCTGATCAGCCGGCACCGGCGGCGCGGCACGTTCATCGAGCCGGGCGCGCGGCGCGGGGCGCCGGTCCGGCTGCTGGGCTCGGTCGACGCGATCGTGGCGCAGCAGTCGGGCGACCGCACGACGGTGCTCGGCCACGCGCGCACGGCCGTGTCCGGGGAGCTGCTGGAGCACTTCCCGGACGCGGCCGAGGTGGTCACGTACCGGCGCCTGCGCCACGACGGCGAGAGCGGCGAGCCGACCAACTGGGCGGAAAACGCGGTCCGTCCGGAGATCGCGGAGGCGGTCGACCTGGACGACCTGGCGCGCTGGCCGATGACGAAGGTGCTGCGGGACGTGGTCGGGGTGCGGATCAGCCGGATCACGGACACGGTCGAGGCCCGGCTCGCCGACCCGGAGACGGCGGAGCTGCTGCGGGTGCCGCTGCTGAGCCCGATCCTGCACTACACGGGCGTCACGTACGACGAGGACGGCAGGGTGGTGGACGTGGCGCGGATCCGGTACCGGGGCGACCGGTTCTCCTTCACGGTGACCGTCGACGCCCACTGACGGCCGCCGACGGCCCTCGCGCCGCCGGGTCCGGCTCGCGCGCCGACGGGTCGGGCTCGCGCCACCGGGTCGGGCTCGCGCCGCCGGGGCTACTTCTCGTCGTCCTCGGCGCCGCGCTCGCCCTCCGCCTGCGAGGGCGTGGTGCGCTGGGTCTGGGGGTGGTGGGCCGCCCTCTTCTCCTTCTCGTCCATGTCCTCGTCGAGCCGCTCGCCCTCGGCCTGCGACGGAGTCGAGTATTCGTCGTACTGACTCATGACCACTCCTCGGCTCTGCGGATGGCGCAGATGCGAACCTTCCGTACACAAGGAGCGTAACGCTTCGATCCGGGCACAGCCGTTCGGGCCGCCCGGCCGCCGGAGGCCGTCGCTACCATCGGCCGGGTGAGCGCTGACCTCCCGCCGCCGGCCCTGTGGCTGGACGAGCTGATGCCCTGGGCCGTGAGCGGCCCGCGCCTGGGCCGCGACTGGGTCGCCGCCCCCGATCCGGCCACCCTGCGCGCCCGCTGGGCGGCCCTGGCCGGGGCCGAAGGCGCGGAGCAGGAGCGGCTGTTCCGGCCCACCCGGACCCGGTCCGCCACCGCCGGGGCGGCCGCGCTGCCCGGCCGGCGCCCGGCCTCCACCTCCGGCTTCGCCGAGGCGCCCGGCCCCTGCCCGGAGCCCGTACGGGTGCTGCGCGCCCCCTTCGACGAGCAGTGGCTGCTGCCGGACCAGCGGCTGATCGACACCGCCCGGCCGCAGCTGTGGCGGGTGCTGGACGGGCACCAGCTCTTCGCCGTCGAGACCCCGGGCGCGGGCCTGCTGGCCACCGCCCACCTGCCCGTCGGCCGGGTCGGGATCCGCCCGCTGTACCGCCGTCCCGGCGGGGAAGAGCCGAACCTCGCGCCGGGCCTGCCGGAGCTGCTGGCCGAGCGCTACGGCGTGCCGGTCGCCCCGCAGGACGTGCTGTGCTGGATCCTCGCCGCGGGCCGTCCGGGCCCGCGCCGGTACGAGGTCCCGCTCACGGCGGATCCCGGGGTCTGGCGGGCCGGGCTGGAGCTGGGCCGGCGGCTGCTCGCGGTCCAGCTGCGCGGCGGGCCCGGGGGCGAGGCGCCCCGGCTGCCGGGCGGGCGCCGCCCGTACGTGCGCTCCGCGGTCAGGGCCTGGCCCGACGCGCTGGAGTACGACCCCGAGACGCAGACGCTGAGCCTGGGGGCGGGCACGGTCTCGCCGGTGCCGCAGGAGGCCTGGGCGTACGAGCTGCACGGCGGGACGCGGGTGCTCCCGGCCTGGTTCGCCGCCCGCTGCGCGCACCGGGAGCCGCAGGCGCAGGGGCTGGACGCGCTGGGCCCGGCCCAGTGGCCGCAGGCCTGGACCTCGGAGCTGCCGGCCCTGGTGACCACGCTCGCACTGCTCGCCGGGCTGGCCGGGGAGCGGGAGGCCTTCACGGCCGGGCCGCTGCTGGCGCGCGAGGAGCTGGCGGCCGCCGGGGTCCTGCCGGTGCCGCACTGGGCGCGCCGCCCGGCGTCGGTGCTGGACCACCAGGAGGAGGGCCCGGGCGGGCAGTTCGCCCTGCTCTGACACGCCGCCGGACTCCCCGGCCGACGCCACTCCCCGGCCGCCGGGCTCCCGAGGACTTCCGACGGACTCCCGACGGACTCCCGCCGGTCCCGGGTCCGGTCCGGCGCCTCAGGCCTGGTCCCACGCCCCCAGCAGCCGGATGACCAGGCGGTCGAAGACGGCGGCCATGTCGGCGGCCGCCTCGGTCACCGGGTGGCTGTCGGCGAGGGCCTCCGCGAGCCGCGGGTAGGCGCCGCTGGCCAGGCACGAGCCGAGCCAGGCCATCCGGACGCCCTGCTCGGCGGCCTCGCTCCACGGCAGTGAGCGGGCCCGCTCGGCCAGGGCGAGTTCGTTGGCCACGAACGTCGCCGCCGTCCCGTTGAGCGCGGCGACGAGCTCCAGCTTCTCCCCGCCGGGCACCTGGAGCGGGGCCAGGCAGTCGAGGCTGTGCTCCAGGTAGCGCAGGGCGTGCGGGCTGAAGCCGTACACCGGCGACAGCAGCCGCGGCAGCCACGGGTGGCGGTGCATCAGCTCCCGCGTCTGGCGGGCGAGGGCGAGCAGGTCGGCCCGCCAGTCCCCGGTCGGCGGGCTCAGCACGTACTCGCCGCTGACCGCGTCGACCATCAGCTCGTACAGGTCCTCCTTGCGCGGCACGTAGTTGTACAGGGACATCGTCCCGGCGCCGATCCCGGCCGCCACCCTCCGCATGGAGACGGCGTCGATCCCCTCCGCGTCGGCGATCCGCACCGCCTCCGCCGCGATCGACTCGCGGGTGTGCGCGGGCCGCGGGCCGCGGCCGGAGCGCTGCGGGCGGGCCCAGATCACCTCGGGTTCAGCGGATCGGCCGCTGGCTGTCATCGCTCATCACCTCGCGCCCCATCCTAGGTGCGTAGGCCGTACGCAGTTCCGGGGCCGGCGCCGCCCCCGGAAGACGGAGGGACGGGCGCGGCCGGCAGCGCCGACGGGCCGGGCCGGGCCGGCGGGTGCGGAAATACCGCACGAAGCACCGGATATCGGCAGCGGCCTGATCGGGCCTGGTGACAGCGCGGGGTCCGAGCCGGTAGGCAGGCCCCATGGCACCTGACACGCACGCGCAGCCCGTGGAACCGCTGCCCCTCGAAGGGGTCACCGTCGTCGCCGTCGAGCAGGCGGTCTCGGCGCCGTTCGCCACCCGCCAGCTCGCCGACCTCGGTGCCCGGGTGGTGAAGGTGGAGCGGCCCGACGGCGGCGACTTCGCCCGCTCCTACGACACGGCCGCGCACGGCCTCGCCTCGCACTTCGTGTGGGCCAACCGCGGCAAGGAGTCGATCGCGCTGGACCTGAAGGACCCGCGCGGCCTGGAGATCCTGCACGGCCTGCTCGACGGCGCCGACGTGTTCGTGCAGAACCTCGCCCACGGCGCCGCCGCCCGCCTCGGCCTGGACTCGGCCGCGCTGTGCGCGCGCTACCCGCGGCTGATCGCCGTGGACGTCTCCGGCTACGGCGCGCACGGCCCGTACGCCCACAAGCGCGCCTACGACATGCTGGTGCAGTGCGAGGCGGGCCTGGTGTCGGTGACGGGCACGCCCGAGCAGCCCGTCAAGGCCGGGATCCCGGCCGCGGACATCGCGGCCGCCATGTACGCCTTCTCGGGCGTCCTCGCGGCGCTGGTGCGGCGCGGGGTCACCGGGCGCGGGGGGCGGGTGGAGGTCTCCATGCTCGACGCGCTCGCCGAGTGGATGGGGCACCCGCTCCACCACACGATGCACGGCGGGCACGGGCCCGCGCGCACGGGTCTGGCGCACGCGGTGATCGCCCCGTACGACGCCTATCCGACGGCGGACGGCGACCGGGTGCTGCTGTCCGTACAGAACGACCGCGAATGGCGGCGGCTCGCCGAACAGGTGCTGGAGCGCCCTGAGTTGGCCGACGATCCGGCGTACGCGACGAACGCGGCGCGCACCCGCGGCCGGGAGAAGACCGACGCCGTGGTGGCGGAGGCGCTGGCCCGGCTCGACGCCGGCGAGGCGATCGGACGGCTGGAGGCGGCCGGCATCGCCTGCGCCCGCCTGAACTCGGTGGAGCAGCTCGCGCACCACCCGCAGCTGGCGGCGCGCGACCGCTGGCGGGAGGTGGGATCACCGGCCGGTCCGCTGCGGGCGCTGCTGCCGCCGATCGGGCTGCCGGGAGGCGCGGAACCGCACATGGGCACGGTGCCGGCACTCGGCGAACACACCGAGGCCCTGCTGCGCGCCCTGGGGATGACGGGCGCGCAGATCACGACACTGCGCCGGGAAGGTGTGGTTGCGTAGGGCCGGGGCGAAACTTCTCGGGGTCGGGGACAGTTCTTACGAACGGCGGCTGCCGAAGAGCGAGCGACGCAGCCGGCGCAGCGGCGCGAAGAGCGACACGCGTGCGCTCCGGCTCCGCAGACGGTGCGTGTGGTCGCGGGACGTGAGTTCGCGCATCAGCAGGGTCGCCTCGGCGGTCTCGCGGTGCGGGACGGCAGGCCCGCCGAGCACGGCGAGGTGGCGGTCGAGGCGCGAGCTGCTCGCACTGCTGCCGCAGGTGATGGCAGGCACGCGTGGCGGCCTGCTGCGCATTGCTATCTGTTCCATGATCTCTCCCCACCCGTACGAGGGCACCCGGCCCGGGCAGGGTAACCCTATCGCCCCCACTACGTCCTCGGGTATCCCGGTGGTGTGAATTACCCCTATGTGGACGGGGAGTTGACGGTTACTCAGCGGAGTCGACGGTTACTCTCCGCAGGCACGGCGCCTCCTGAGGGGGTTTCAGGGACGGGACGCCCCGAGTCCCGTCGTGCCGGGGTCCGGGTGGCGCCCCCTGCGCTAACTTGGAGTGACCGCCCGATGACGCATGGACTCACCTGGGGGCTCGCGTGACTGACAGCATGGGCGGGACGGACGCGGAAGCGGGCTCCGGCCGCGTCGTCTCGGGCCGCTACCGGCTGCTCGGCCTGCTGGGCCGGGGCGGCATGGGCACCGTGTGGCGGGCCCGGGACGAGGTCCTGGGCCGGGAGGTGGCCGTCAAGGAGGTACGGGCCCCGGCCGGGCTGGACGGCGCCGAGGTCGGGCGGCTGTACCGGCGGCTGGAACGGGAGGCCTGGGCGGCGGCCCGGGTCGCGCACCGCGGGGTCGTCACCGTCTACGACGTGGTGACCGAGGAGGGCCGTCCCTGGATCGTGATGGAGCTGGTCCGCGGCCTGTCGCTGGCCGAGGTCCTGGAGGCGGAGGGCCCGCTCACCCCGCAGCGGGCCGCGCACATCGGCGAACAGCTGCTGGCCGCGCTGCGGTCGGCGCACGAGGCGGGCGTGCTGCACCGGGACGTCAAGCCCGCCAACGTGCTGCTGGCCAACGACGGGCGCGTGGTGCTCGGCGACTTCGGGATCGCCCGCCTGGAGGGCTCCTCGGAGCTCACCGTGACGGGCGAGGTGGTGGGCTCCCCCGAGTTCCTCGCGCCGGAGCGGGCACTGGGACGCGATCCGGGCCCGGCGTCCGACCTGTGGTCGCTCGGGGTGCTGCTGTACGCCGCCGTGGAGGGGGTCTCGCCGTTCCGCCAGGACACGCCGCTGGCCACGCTGCGGGCCGTGGTCGACGAGGAGTTGCCGCCGCCGCGCCGGGCCGGGCCGCTGGCGCCCGTACTGGAGGGGCTGCTGCGCAAGGACCCCGACGACCGGCTGCCGGCCGCGGAGGCGGCCCGGATGCTGCGGGTCATCGGGGCGGGCGGGGCCGTACGGGACGCGGGCGGGCCCGTGTCGGGGCCGGACTCGCCGACGGCCGTCGCCCACCACGGCCCCGGGCCGGGGGCTGCACCCGACCGCGACCGCGCCGGGGCGACACCGCCGCTGCCGCTGCCCGCACCGCTGCCGGGTCCCGGCGGGGCCGGCCCTGCTGCGGCGGGCGGCTCGGGGCGCGCCGGGGCGGTGCTGGCCGCCGGGATCATTGCGCTGCTGCTGGCGGTCGCCGTCCTGGCCTGGCTGCTGTTCGAGGACGGCTGGGGCACGGGCGGGGGCGGCTCGGGCGGGCACGCGGGCGGTGCGGCCACCTCGGCGCCGGCCTCGGCCCCGGCTTCGGCGTCGGATTCGGCTTCGGCGGGGCGGTCGGGCCGGCCGTCGGCGTCCTCCGCGGCGTCGGTGCCGGTGTCGCCTTCGGCCTCGGCCCCGGCCGCGCCGCACGTCACGGTGACGGTGCACGCCGTACGGGCCGAGTACCGCGGGAGCTGTCCGCCGGCCCCCTCACGGGCCCCGGCCTTCACCGGGACCGTCCGGGTGGACAGCGGGCCCGCGGCGCTGGAGTACCGGTGGGCGACCCGCAGCGGCGTCGCGGGCTCCGGCACCGGCTGGCAGCCCGTCGGCTTCACGGAGGCCGGACCGGCGAGCAGGGAGTCGGAGCACACCGCGCTCACGTACTACCCGGCCGCGACCTTCGAGGACGCGGTCCGGCTGGAGGTGCGCGGGGCGGCGCAAGCGGTGTCGGAGTGGGTGGAGTACTCGGTGACCTGCGAGAAGGAGACCCCGACGGGCGGGGCCTCCTCCCCCGGTGCGAGCGGTTCGCCGGCCCCGGTGTCACCGTCGCCGGCTGCGGAGCCGGCGCCGTGACGCCGCGCCGTGATCCGGTCAGGCCGCGCCGGTGAAGGCGGGCAGGTAGCCGCCCGACTGCCCGGCCGCGGTGGGGTGGTACGACTCGCCGATGTTGGTCCAGTTGACGCTGTGCAGCCACGGGCTGGCGGAGCAGATCTCGTGGCCGGTGAAGGCGCCGACGACCGAGGCGAAGGTGAAGCCGTGGTCGGCGGCGCGCTTGGCGATGGCGGCGTTCAGGTAGTCGGCCGCGCCGTTGATGGCGGAGCGCTCGCCCTCGGTGAGGCCGGCGATGCAGGAGCCGTTCAGCTTGTAGAAGCGGGGGTAGCCGAGGACCACGACGCGGGCACCGGGCGCGCGGCCGCGGATGGCGTCGTAGACCTGGTCGAGCTGGCCGGGCAGGGTGGTGTCGACGTAGGCCTTGGCCTGGTTGACCCGGCTGATGCAGGAGGACTCCGACTGGAGCACACAGGTCGTCATGACGTCGGAGAACCCGGCGTCGTTGCCGCCGATGGTGATGCTGACGAGGTCGGTGCCGGAGTTGAGCGGGCCGAGCTGGCCGGAGAGCACGTCGCCGGTGCGGGCGCCCGAGCAGGCGGTGAAGGCGAAGGTCTGCGGGCTGTGGGCGGCCGCCCACAGGGCGGGGTAGGCGCGCGAGGTGCGCTTGCAGGCGCCGCTCGCGCTGTCGTAGTTGCCGGCGCCGACGCCGGAGGAGTACGAGTCGCCGAGGGCGACGTAGCCGAAGTCGGCCGTGGCGGCGGCCGCTTGGCCCGCGCCGAAGAGGGCGGCGCCGGCGGCGAGTAACAGGGAGGAGGTCCAGGCGGCGATGCGCGGCAGGCGGGGCAGGCGTCGCTCGGGCATGTGCGGCTCCGTGGGGGGAGGTGGGGGTTACTCAGGAGTTGGGTGGCTCCTGAGTCCGTGGTACAAGGAGCCGGGATGCGCTGGAAGTGTCCATGCCAAGGAGGTTCGGCGCAGACTTGCGCCCGGAATCTTCACCGCCGCCGCGTTTGAAGGGGGAACCCGGGCACCCGATCCGGGGAAACACGGGTGCACGGGGCCAGTTCGTGCCGGATCATGGGCGCCATGTCAGCCAACCCGCAGGACGCACTGCCGATCCGGCTCAACGTCGACGACAGCGATTCACCTTCGGACGTCGTGGACGCGCTGTTCCTCGGCCGGTTCGCGTCCGGCGAGCAGCCGTACTCCCGCAGCGTCACCATCGAGCGGGTCAAGCCGGAGGCGACCCTGCTGCCCGCCCGGGCCACCGTGCTGCGCTCGGCCCGCGACTCCGACCGCAGCGCCGTCCTCGCGGAGGGCGAGGGCTGGACGGTACTCGTCTCGCGCTGGAGCCGGGGAGCGGACGTGACCGTCACGGCGGTCAGCGACGAGCTCGCCGCCGGAATCCTCGGCGAGGCCACCGACGGGGCGCAGGACGAGCCCGAACCGCAGCCGGAGAACGTCACGATGGGGTTCTGGTACGTCTCCCCGCGGCGCGGCCCGTACCGGACCACCCGGCAGATCTCGGCGGGCACCTGGGCGGAGGTGCGGCCCAACTACACCGCGCCGGTGGCCGGGGCGATGGACCGGCTGATGAAGATCACCCCGGACGACATCGCCGGGCGGCTCCTGCTGCTGCACGGGCCGCCTGGGACGGGGAAGACCTCCGCCCTGCGGACGCTGGCCCGCTCCTGGCGGGACTGGTGCCAGGTGGACTGCGTCCTGGACCCGGAGCGGCTCTTCAACGACGTGGGCTACCTGATGGACATCGCGATCGGCGAGGACGAGGGCACCGCGAAGGGGCGGTGGCGGCTGCTGCTGCTGGAGGACTGCGACGAGCTGATCCGCGGCGAGGCCCGCCACACCGCCGGCCAGGCCCTGTCGCGGCTGCTGAACCTGACCGACGGGCTGCTGGGGCAGGGCCGCAACGTGCTGGTCGGCGTGACGACCAACGAGGACCTGGAACGGCTGCACCCGGCGGTGGTCCGGCCCGGACGCTGCCTAGCCCGCATCGAGGTCGGCCGGCTGACCCACGGCGAGGCGGTCGAGTGGCTCGGCACCGACGAGGGGATCTCCCGCGAAGGCGCCACCCTGGCCGAACTGTTCGCGCTGCGCCGCGGCACGGCCGGCCCCTCGGCGCTGCTCCCGCCGCAGGGAAACGGCCCGGAGGCCGGCCTGTACCTCTGACGCTGCGCTCGCGAACCCACCCCGCCGACCGCCGCTGCGCGGGAGCCGTTCTCCCCCCACCCCTTCCCGCTGTGCCGGACATGCGGCTCCGCCGCGTGGCGCGGCCTGCGGCCCCGGCCCCCGAGCCGCCTCAAACGAACGACGGGGCTGGATGGATCCAGCCCGCGCGGCGTTTGAGCGCCCCGGGCGCGAAGCGCCCGGAACGGGGTCCGGGCGGAGCCCCGCCACGCGGCTGAGCCGCATAGCCGGCACAACGGGAAGGGGCGGGGAGGGGATCCGCTCCGCGCAGCGGAACAGCGGCACGGCAGCGGGAGCGGGAGCGGCGGCAGCGGCCTCGCGGGGCCGGGGGCGGGAGAATGGGCCGCACACCGAACCAGGAGCGTGCACCGTGCCCGAAGCCCCGCAGGAGAACCCCTACCCCGACACCGAGCTCCTCGGCGAAGGCCCCGAGCCGCATCCGCAGCTGGAGCCGGTCCTGCACCTGCTGGGCCGCTGGCAGGGCTCCGGTCTCGGCGAGTACCCGACGCTGGAGCAGGGCTTCCGCTACCGCCAGGAGATCGCTTTCAGCCACGACGGCCGCCCGTTCCTGCGCTACGAGTCCCGCGCCTGGCTGGTCGACGCGACGGGAGCCGCCCTGCGCCCGTCGGGGCGGGAGAGCGGCTGGTGGCGGGTCCTGCCGGACGCCTCCCTCGAGGTGGTCCTCGCCCATCCGACGGGCATCGTGGAGACGTACCTCGGCAGCGTGGCCGGCACCCGGATCGAGCTCGCCACGGACACGGTGGCGTGCACCCCGAAGGCCAAGGAGGTCACCGGCACGCGGCGCCGGTACGCCGTGGCCGACGGGGAGCTGACGGTCGAGCAGGACATGGCAGCCGTGGGGCAGCCCATGCACCACCACCTCAGCGCCCGTCTCCGGCCGGTGCCGCCCGAGCCCCGGCGGTAGCGGCGCCGCCCTACCGGCTAGAGGCCGAACCGGGCCCGCAGGGCGTCCTGTACGGCCGCGGTCGCCTCGTCGAAGGTCAGCCCGAGCCGCAGCGCCCGCTCCGCGAAGGCCTGTGCGGCGGCCGCGGCCTCGCGGGCGGCGGAGTCGGCGGCGGCCGCGATGAACGTGCCGCCCCGGCCCCGCGTCTCGATCACCCCGTCCGTCTCCAGTGCGCGGTACGCCTTCGCCACCGTGTTCGCGGCGAGTCCGAGTTCCTCGGCGAAGCCCCGCACCGTCGGCAGCTTGAAGCCCACCGGGAGCCGGCCCGCCCTCGCCGCCTCGGCGATCTGTGCGCGCAGTTGCTCGTACGGGGCGGCCGCGCCGGCCGAGCCGTCGATCCGGATCTTCAGGTTCGTCGAGGTCACGCGGCCGATTCTCCCCCACCGCGCGGAAATTCGCAGGCACGACCGCCGTCCCGGCGCCTACCGTCGGCCCCATGACCGTATCGATCCGTGACCTCCGCCCCGGCGACCCCTCGGACGCGGAGGCCGTCGCCCGGGTGCGCCGGGCTGCTCTGCCCTTCATGATCAGCACCGCTGCCGGCGTGGCCTTCGAACTGGCCTGCGCCCCTGCCGCGCAGCAGTACCGCCTCCTGGTCGCGGAGGACGGCGAGGGGGCGGTGATCGGCACCGCCCAGGTCGGCATCGCGTACGACAGCGTCGAGCCCGGGCAGGCGTTCGTGAACGCCTGCGTCCACCCCGGACACCGCGGGCGCGGCGCGGGCGGCGCGCTGGTGCGCACGGCCGAGGAGCACCTGCTCGCGGCGGGGGCGGTGGACGTGCACGCCTGGGTGCCGGACGAGGCGGCCTCGCGCGCCTTCGCGGAGCGGCGCGGCTACCGGCCGAGCCGCACGGCGCACTTCCAGCGGCTGGACCTGGCCGCCGGGACGCTGCCGCCGTACCCGGACGCGCTCCCGGCGGGCGTGGAGCTGCGGCCGGGCTCCGCGTTCGCGGACGACCCGCGCCCGTTGTTCGAGGCCGACGCGGCGGCCTCCGCGGACGAGCCGGGGGACGTGCCGGTGCGGCTGGACGACTACGAGGACTGGGTCCGCACGGTCTGGCAGGACCCGGAGCTCGACCACGAGCTGACCTCGGTCGTCCTGGTGGACGGGGTCGTGGCCTCGTTCGCGGCCGCCCGGACCGACGGCCGGGACCGCTACGGCTCGGCGATGACGGGCACCCTGCGGGAGTTCCGGGGCCGCGGGCTGGCCAAGCTGGCCAAGACGGACTCCCTGCACCGGGCGCGCGCGGCGGGCTACCGGGAGGCGTTCACCGGGAACGACGCCGGGAACGGGCCGATGCTCGCCGTCAACCGGTGGTTCGGGTACGAGGTCTGCGCGACGGAGGTCCGCCACGGCAAGCGGCTGGACGCGCCGGCCACGGCGCCGGAGGTGACGGTGGCCCTGTCCAAGGCCGGCCGCACCAAGATCCGCTACCCGGCCGCGGTGGTCGCCGACACCGGCGACCGGATCACCGTACGGGCCCCGTGGGCGGCCGACGGCGTACGGGACTTCGGGTTCGTGCGGTTCGAGCCGGGCGACGTGTTCACGGAGCACTTCTGGCGGACGCGGTGGTACGCGGTCAAGGAGGTCCGGACGGGCGAGGGCGTCCTGAAGGGCTGGTACTGCGACGTCACCCGCCCCGCGGTGGTGCGGGACGGCGAGATCCTCGTCGAGGACCTCGACCTCGACCTGTGGGTCTCCGCGGACGGCTCGCAGGTCCTGCGCCTGGACGAGGACGAGTTCGCGGCGAGCGGCCTGGCCGAACGCGACCCCCGATCCGCCGCCGAGGCGACCCGCGCCCTCGACGCCCTGGCCCACCAGGCCCGCTCGGCGTCAGGCCTGACGGCCCTCCTCGCCTGACGCCCCCGCCCCGCCGACGGGCCGGAATCCCGACACCGGCTCCCTCCCCGGCTGCGGGCGCCGTGCGACTTGTCGGGGTGCGGGGGGCGGTGGTGCGGCTGTCGGCGCGGGCGTCGGGGGGTGTTACCTGAGGGGCTTCCTATGGCCGGCTTAAGCGGAGCCTAAGGATCTTCGGGAGGGGCGGGAAGCGGGCGGAATGCCGGTGCGGGGCGGCTAGTTTGGCGGAGCCGGGAGCGGCGCCGGGCCCACGGGGGGCGGCGCCGCGCCACCCCGTCCACGCTGCCCTGTCCCGAGGAGCCACCCATGCCCGCACGCCGCAGCCGTACCGTGACCCGTATCGCCGCCGCCGGACTGGCCCCGCTCGCGGTGGCCGCGTACGCCGCAGGACCCGCGGCCGCGCACGGCTCCATGACGGATCCGGTCAGCCGCGTTGCGGCCTGCTACGCGGAGGGGCCGGAGTCCCCGAAGTCGGCCGCGTGCAAGGCGGCGGTCGCGGCCGGCGGCACCCAGCCGTTCTACGACTGGAACGCCGTGAACATCGCCAACGCGGCGGGCGGCCACCGCTCGCTGATCCCGAACGGCCAGCTCTGCTCCGCCGGCAACGACAAGTACCGCGGCCTCGACCTGGCCCGCGCGGACTGGCCGGCCAGCCCGATGGCCTCCGGCGCCCACACCTTCCGCTACAAGGGCACGGCCCCGCACAAGGGCACCTTCGAGCTGTACATCACCAAGGACGGCTACGACCCGTCGAAGCCGCTGAAGTGGTCCGACCTGGAGCCGGCCCCGTTCGCGAAGGCCACCGACCCGGGCATGCAGAACGGGGACTACGTGTTCTCGGGAACGGTGCCCGCCAGGTCCGGGCGCCACCTCATCTACAGCATCTGGCAGCGTTCGGACAGTCCGGAGGCGTTCTACACCTGCTCGGACGTGGTGTTCGGCAAGGACGGCGGCGGGACCGGCACCAAGCCGAGTGCCAAGCCGAGCGCCGAGCCGAGCGCCAGGCCCTCCGGGCGGCCCTCCGACGTGCCGAAGGCCCCGACGGAGCAGCAGATCGCGGACGGGCGGGGCAAGTCCACCGTCGAGCACGACGGGCACGGGGACGACGACCCGAAGACGAACGGGTCCACCGCCGACTCCCCGGTCGCACTGCCCCTGGCGGCGGGAAGCAGCGGCAGCGGCAGCGACGGCCCCGGGAACCTGGCGCAGACCGGCGGCAGCAGCGCGACCCCGGCGATCGCGATCGCCGGGGCGGGCGTGCTGGCCGTGGGGTCGGCCGTGCTGTTCGCCGTGGCCCGCCGCCGTGCGGCGTCGGGCCGGCGCGACGGCCTCTAGCGCACGCCGGCGCCAACGCGGACCGTCACTCGAAGACCGAGGCGCACGTGGTCCGCTCCGCGTGCGCCGGGTCGAGGGCGTTGAGGGCCTCGTGCCAGGCGATCCGGTCGGTGAGCCCGATGGCGACGTGCTCGGAGAGGTCCAGCGGGCAGAGGTCCTGCAGGACGACGTTGCGCACGTTGCTCCCAGTGCCCTGGAGGAAGGCGCTGCGGTACGGCGTGACCACCTCGTCGTACTTCGTCGCGATCACCGTGTACTGCACGCCGGGCACGGTGTCGCCGCCCGCGTTCAGCTTGGTGACGAAGGGCGATCCGGCGATCTGGTCGGCCAGGCCCGGCGTCGCGGAGCTGATCAGGTCCTCGGCGCCGGGGAAGTACGGCAGCAGCTGGGTCAGCCCGGACAGGGTGGTCCCGTGGTTGTCGGGGGCGAGTCCGACCAGCGCGTTGACCTTGGCGGCGCCGCCCAGGAACTTGATGTAGTAGTTCGGCATCATGCCGCCCTGGGAGTGGCCGACGATGTCGACCTCGGGGGCGCCGGTCGAGGCCAGTACCCGGTCGACGAAGGCGTCGAGCTGGCCGGCGGACTTGTCGATCGGGCCGAGCCCGTTGAAGAGGGGGACGCCGGGCAGCTGCCCGTAGTCGAGGGAGTAGACGCAGTACCCGCGGTGGACGAGGTACGGGGCGAAGCCCAGCCAGTTGTCGACGGAGTTCCCGAAGGTGCCGTGGACGAGGACGACCGGGCGGGGATGGGCGGCCGACGGCTTGCAGGACCAGTTGTTCCAGCCGCTGCTCGGGGCGGAAGCGGCCTGTGCGGCGCCGGTGGGAGCGGCGAGGGCGGCGGCGGTGAGGACGAGGACGGCCAGCGGGCGGAGCAGGCGTCGCCAGGGCAGCATCGAGTGATCTCCTTGCGGCTCAAGGGGAAAGGACGTGGGGGTTCATCCCGTGATCCGGATCACAAGGGGGTGCTGCATGCGCCAAATTACGGGCGAGTAGCAAAACAAGGAAGTTACGCGTCGGTAAAAAAGTCACGTGTCCGCCGCGCCACCGGCGGGACTCCGCTACGCCGCGAGCGTGCCGCGGCCGATGGCGTGCGGGCCGAAGCGCGCCCGGACCCGGTCCGTGACGGCCTCCAGACGCCGGGCCTTCTCGTCCTGCGGGTCGAAACTCAGCTGGTGGGCGGCCCGTTCGGCCGGGGCCAGCCCCTCGACCCGCAGCGCGAGCGCCCGCACCCGGGCCCGCTGGAGGCCGAGCCCCGCGTGGAGTGAGTAGGCCGCTTCGGTCAGGGCGGCGGAGTGCGCGGTGGGTTCGGCCAGGGTCCTGGTACGGGTGAGGGTGGTGCGGTCGGCACAGCGGACGGTGAGGGAGACGGCCCGGCAGACCTGGTTGCGCATACGAAGCCGCGCGCCGAGCTCCTCGGTCAGCGAGAGCAGGGCGCGGCGGTGCCGTACGGGGTCCAGCTCGTCGCGGGGGAAGGGCCGTTCGGCGGCCAGCGAGCGGGCGGCCGCGCCGGGCCGCACCGGGGTCCGGTCGATGCCGAGGGCGCGCTCGTGCACCTCGCGGCCGACCCGGGGGCCGAGGATGCGGCGCAGCACGGCGGGCGGGGCGGCGGCGACCCGGCCGACCGAGTCGAGGCCGTACGAGCACAGGGTGCGGGCCGCCTTGGGGCCGACGCCGTCGAGGGCGGCAACGGGCTTGCGGGCCAGGAACTCGCTTACCGAGGCCTGGTCCTGGCCGATCGTCACGGTCTGCCCGTATCCGGCCGCGCCGACCGCCATCCGGGCCAGCATCGGATTGCCGGCGGCGCCGATCGCGCAGTCCACCCCGTACCGGGCCAGGGCCCGGACCCGGATCAGGGCCGCCAGTTCGGGCACGCTGCGGCCGAAGTAGCGCAGGGCCCCGCGGAGGTCGGCGAGTGCGGTGTCGGGGGGCGCCGGCTGCACGGCGGGCGTGAGCTCGCCGAGCAGTTCCAGCAGGCCGGCGTACGTCTGGGCGCCGAGCGGCTGTCCGTCCAGCCGGCGCATCCGGATGCACAGCACGGTGGCCCCGCCGTCGCCTTCCCCCTGCGGGTTCCGCCCCGGACCCCGCGCCTCAAGCGCCGGCGGGGCTGGAAACTGCCGCTGCGCGGCACATCCAGCCCGCGCGGCGTCTGAGCGCACCGGGTCCGGGCGGAGCCCGGTTTCGGGAAGGGGCGGGGTGGGGAACCGGCCCCGCGCAGCGGATTCCGCGTTCATCCCGCGCTCCCCGGGCTGGAGTGCCACAGCTTGCGGCCGGTGGCCGGGCCGTCGCCCGCGGGCTGGAGGTCCGCCCACGGGTTCATCTCGTAGCCGGTGGACAGGTGGATGCGGCGGCCGGAGTCCGCGGACGCCGACCCGGACGCGGACGCAGGCGCAGGCGCAGCGCCCGGCTCGGCCAGCCGGGCCGCGACCGCGTCCAGGCCGCCCGCGGCCCGCAGGTCCACCAGCTCCGCCAGGTTCCAGGCCGCCGCGCCGACCACGCTCAGGCTCTGCGGGCCGCGCCGCTGCACGACGCCCCGGACCAGCAGCAGGAAGGAGTGGAAGACGGTGTGGGCGCAGTTCTCGTGGCTGTCGTCGAAGAAGGCCAGGTCGACCAGGCCGGTCCCGTCGTCCAGGGTGGTGAAGATGACCCGCCGCCCGGAGCGGACGGGCGGGGTCTGGGTGGCCGCCTTGGCCCCCGCGACCAGGACCGTCCGGCCGTGCTCCACCTCGCGCAGCCGGGCGGCCGGGACCACGCCCAGCTCCGCCAGGAAGGCGCGGTGGTCGCCCATCAGGTGCCGCGAGGCGTCCATGCCGAGGACGCCCAGCTCCGCGCTGAGCCGCTCCGCGTCGTTCAGGTCGGGCAGGCCGATCGAGGCCGTCGACCGGCCGCCCTCCAGCGGCAGCTGGGCGCTGCGCAGCCCGCCGCCGCGCAGCCCGCCGCCGCGGGTGCCGGCCCCGGCCGCGCGCTGGGCGCCGTGCAGTTCGGACAGGTGCAGCAGCAGGTCGCGCCGGTTGGCGCCGAAGGCGTCCAGGGCGCCGACCTGGGCGAGCCGTTGGGCGACGGGGTGGCCGGGGTGCGCCCGTTCCCAGAAGTCGCGCAGCGATCCGTACGGCTGGCCGCCCTCGATCCGCGCCGCCTCCGCCTCGCTGATGCCGTGGACGTCGCCCAGGGCCAGCCTGAGCCCCCACACCGCAGGATTCTCGGACACCAGTTCGATGCGATGGGCGGCGGCGGACCGGTTCACGTCCAGCGGCAGCACCGGCACGCCCCGCCGCCGCGCGTCCGCGAGCAGCAGCCGCTTGGGGTACATCCCCGGGTCGTGGGTGAGCAGCCCGGCGTAGAAGGCGGCCGGGTGGTGCGCCTTGAGCCACGCCGACTGGTACGTGGGCACGGCGAAGGCCACCGCGTGCGCCTTGCAGAAGCCGTAGCTGCCGAAGGCCTCGACGATCTCCCAGGTCCGGGCGATCACGTCGGCCGGGTAGCCGCGCTCGCCGGCCTTCGCCGCGAACCACACCTTGATGCGGGGCTGCGACTCCGGGTCGGACAGCCCGCGCCGCACCCGGTCCGCCTCGTCCCGCCCGCAGCCGGTCATGACGTGCACGATCTCGATGACCTGCTCGTGGAAGACCACCACCCCGTACGTCTCGGCCAGCGCCCGCTCCAGGTCGGGGTGCGGGTAGCGGACCGGGGCCCGCCCGTGCCGGGCCTCGATGAACGGCCGCACCATGTCGGCGGCCACCGGCCCCGGCCGGAACAGCGAGATGTCGACGACCAGGTCGTGGAAGGTGGAGGGCTGGAGCCGCCCCACCAGGTCGCGCTGGCCCGGGGACTCGATCTGGAAGCAGCC
This sequence comes from Streptomyces sp. NPDC046866, assembly GCF_040704625.1. Lineage (NCBI taxonomy): Bacteria > Bacillati > Actinomycetota > Actinomycetes > Kitasatosporales > Streptomycetaceae > Streptomyces > Streptomyces sp. NPDC046866. The sequence continues at coordinate 45,879 of NZ_JBEYXN010000011.1, read as the reverse complement.
CAGGGTCTCGGCCGAGCGGATGAGCTCGTACGTGGCCCGGTCGCCCGGCGGCACCTGCGCCGGGTCGTCCAGGTCGATCTCCCGCCCCGTGGTGCGCCGGACCTCCGCCACGGCGTGCGCCATCGCGGACTGCATCCGCACGCCCAGCACGTCGAGTTTGAGCAGGCCGAGCTCCTCCACGTCGTCCTTGTCGAACTGGGACATGGGGAAGCCCTCGCCGCTGGTCGGCACCACGGGGGTGCGGGCGAGCAGGGAGGCGTCGGAGAGCAGCACCCCGCACGGGTGCATGGCGATTCCGCGCGGCAGCGCGTCCAGTGCCTCGACGAGCTCCCACAGCCGGCCGTGCTCCTCCTCCCGCACGCCGCGCAGTTCGGGCAGTTCGGCGAGGGCCGCGCGGGCGTCGCGGGCGCGGATGTGCGGGAAGGCCTTGGCGAGCCGGTCGACGTCGGCCGGGTCCATGGACAGGGCGGCGCCGACGTCGCGGACGGCGTGCCGGACCCGGTAGGTCTCGGGCATGGAGACGGTGGCGACGCGCTCGGTGCCGAAGCGGTCGATGATCCGCCGGTAGACCTCCAGCCGGCGGGCGGACTCCACGTCGATGTCGATGTCGGGCAGGACGTGGCGCCGCTTGGACAGGAAGCGCTCCATCAGCAGGCCCTGCTCGACGGGGTCGGCGTGGGCGATGCCGAGCAGGTGGTTGACGAGGGAGCCGGCGCCGGAGCCGCGCGCGGCCACCCGGATGCCCATCTCCCGTACGTCGTCGACGACCTGGGCCACCGTCAGGAAGTACGAGGCGAAGCCGTGGTAGGCGATGATGTCGAGCTCGTGGTGCATCCGCTCCCAGTACGCCGGGTCGCCGGCGTAGCCGCGCAGCACCATCCCGGCGGCGGCCCGGGAGGCCAGGACCCGCTGGGCGGTGCGGTGGGCCGCGCCCACGAGGTGCGCCTCGGGGAAGTGCACCGAGCCGATGCCGAGGTCGTCCTCGGGGTCGACCGTGCAGGCCTCGGCGGTGCGCCGGGTCTCCTCGAGCAGCCGGCGCGCGTCGCCCGGGCCGAGGCCGGCCGCGCGGGCGATCCGCTCGGCGGCCTCGGCCATGGCGGCCGGGGGCTTGAGCCAGCGCTCGCCGCTGTCGAGGGGGCCGCGCGGGTCGACGGGGACGAGGCGGCGGGCGGCGTCGAGGACGTCGGCGACGGGGCCCTGGCCGGGGTCGGCGTAGCGGACGGCGTTGGTGAGCACGGCCCGGACGCCCTGCTCGGCGGCGAAGCCGACGGTACGGGCCGCCAGCCGCAGCGAGCCGGGGCCGGTGCCGGTGCGGCCGTGGTGGACGGCCTCCAGGCGCAGGGAGTCCCCGTGGACCTCCCGCCAGGGCGCGAGCAGCCGCGCGGCCCGGTCGGGCCGTCCGGCGGCCAGGGCCCGGCCCACCTCGGAGTCGGGGCCGAGCAGGACGTACACCCCGGTGCCGTGCAGGGCCTCCCAGGGCAGGACGGGCTGGTCGCCGCGGGCTGCGCCGCCGGGGGGCGCGCCCGCGTGGGCGGCGGTGGTCATCCGGCACAGCTCGGCCCAGCCGGCGGCGCCGTCGCGGGCGAGGAAGACGGCGCGGGGCGCGGACTCGTCCACGAAGGCCCCGCCCTTGACCGGGGTCCGGCGGCGGTGGGACGCCTCGCCGCCGGCCCGCGTCCGGCCCCCCGTGGACCCGGACGCGAACGCGGGGGCGGGGGACGAGGCGGAGGAGGCGCCCGGACGGGAACCGGAGCCGGGCGCCGCGGCGGGAGCGGCCGACACGGCGAGGTCGACCCCGAACAGCGGCCGGATCCCGGCCTGCGCGCACGCCTTCGCGAACCGCACCGCGCCCGCGAGGGTGTCGCGGTCGGTCAGGGCGAGGGCGTCCATGCCGCGCTCGGCGGCACGCTCCGCCAGCCGTTCCGGGTGGGAGCCTCCGTAGCGCATGGAGAACCCCGAAACGGTGTGCAGATGCGTAAATCCGGGCACCCGCGGCCTCCTGCTTTCCCTCGATGAACACCTCCCCCGTCTCCACCATAAGGCAATTCGAATACCCGTGCGAAACGTTTGTTCGATCATCCATGATCACCTCGGCGGGGTGGGGGAAGGCCCCGCAGGGCAGCCGACCCCACGGCCGGGGCGCCGGGCCGCGCGGGCCGGGGCGCAGGGGGTTCAGGCCTGGTGCGGCGCGAAGAGCCGGTCCGCGGTGCGCAGGGCGTGGGTGGCGACGGCCTTGCCGAGGACGACGCCGGCCTCGTCGGCGGAACGGCTGTGGATGCCGGAGTAGACGCGCGCGTCGACGTTGTCGCGGGTCAGCTGGTCCCAGCCGGTGTACGTGCGGCGCACACCGGGCGCGGTCGGGCTGGTGAGGGAGAACGGCGCGGTGCGGGGCCCGACGAGGGCGTCGAGGATCGCCTCGGCGGCCCCGGCGTACGTGGCGTGGCCGCTCGGGTAGTCGGGGTGGGCCGGGGTCTGGTGCAGCGGGGTCCAGGCCGGGTCGGTTCCGAGGGTGCCGGTCCGGATGGCGGTGACCGGGCGCCAGCGCGTGTAGGCGTACTTGCTGTCGGAGGTGGCGATCTGCGTGTCGACCAGGGCGGCGTGGAACAGCGCGAGGAGTTCCGCCCGCTCGGCGGTCGAGCGGTGCGAGCGGGTCACGGCCACCCGCAGCGGCTCGGTGTACAGGGTCAGCGAGGAGCCGTACCAGAAGGTGGCGGTCTCGGTCTGGCGCGGGGTGCGCACGGTGCTGTCGGCCTTCCCGTACGCACGCACCTCCGCGAGGTCCGCCCGGTAGCGGGCGGAGTCCAGCGCGGGCGGCGGGCCGAGCCGGTACTGGGACGGGGAGTCCAGCAGGAACGGCTTCGCCGCGCGGTTGCCGTACTGGATCGCCGGGGCGTAGCCGTCGGGCGTGGGCTGCCAGACGCCCGGGGCGGCGGCCGGGACGGGGAACGGGGCGTTCACGGACGCCGGGTCGAGCCCGTCGCCCTGCCGCTCGGCGAGGACGGTCCGGGCCTGCCGGGCCCCGGCGGCGACGCCCCGGTCCTCGGCGGCGCCGTCGGGGATCCGCTCGAGGGTGGCGGCGAGGGCGGCGTCGAGCTCGGGCGCGCGGGACGGTGCGAGGGAGAGGAGGGCGTCGTGGACGGCGGAGGCGACCGCGGCGTCCTGGAAGGCGGCCCGGCCCCGTCCGGCGGGGGCCTCCCGGGCGGCGCGCGCGGCGGCCAGCCAGCTGATGGCCCAGGTGCGGCTGTTGGTGATCTGGGTCGGAGCCCCGGCCGCCTCGACGGTCCGGGCGGTGGTGTCGTACCACTCGCGCACGACGGCCGCCGCGCCGTCCGCGGCCGGGGCCTCGGCGGCCCGGGCGGACGGGACGGCGGCCGTGGCGGCCAGCGCCAGGGCGGACCCGAAGGAGAACAGGGCAGAGCGGGACGGCTTCACGGACACTCCTGGTGGATGGGGCGACACGGTGCGCCGGCCGGGCTGCGCCACGACGCTAGCCAGCCCCCGCGCGGCCGCACAACAGCTGCAATGCGCCAGGGAGGTTCGGAAACAGGCCTTTCATCCACCGTCCACACCCGCGTTGCACTCGGCCCCGGACCGGCAACCGGACCGGTAACCGGACGGTCGGGCGACAGCCGGGCGGGCCGTGAACGGCCGAGCCCCCGCCCGGAGTTCGGACGGGGGCTCGGCGCGGTGCGTGCCGGGTGGCGGCCCGCCGGGGGGCTGCCGGTCAGTAGACGCTGACGCCGTAGGCGCTCAGGGCCTCGGTGACCGGCTGGAAGAAGGTCGTGCCGCCCGTGGTGCAGTTGCCGCTGCCGCCGGAGGTCAGGCCGATGGCCTGGCTGCCGGAGTAGAGCGGGCCGCCGCTGTCGCCGGGTTCGGCGCAGACGTTGGTGCGGATCATGCCGTAGACGATGTCGCCGTTGCCGTAGTTCACGGTGGCGTTGAGGCCGGTCACCGAGCCGCTGTGGGTGCCGGTGGTGGAGCCGCGCCGGGTGACGGACATGCCGACGGTGGCGTTGGCGGCGCCGGTGATGTCCTGGCTGCCGACGGTTCCGGGGTGGCTGAGGGAGGTGTTGTCGTAGCGGATCAGGCCGTAGTCGTTGTTCGGGAAGCTGGAGCCCACGGTCGCGCCGATCGTGGTGGTGTGCGAGGAGTTCGTCCACCAGGTGCCCGCGCCGTCGGTGCAGTGGCCGGCGGTCAGCACGTAGTAGGTGGTGCCGCTGCGCACATTGAAGCCGAGCGAGCAGCGCCAGCCCGACGTGTAGATCGCGTCGCCGCCGGAGATCAGCTTGCTGAGCTTGCCGGGGATCCGCTCGATGCGCAGGGCGGCCGCGTCGGCGCCGGCCTCCTTGCGGATCTTCGCGAGGTCCGCGGCGGTGACGGTGGAGTCGGCGGCGACGACCAGGGTGCCGCTGGCGGGGTCGGTGTACCAGGCCGTGCCGGCGACGTCGGCGCGCTCGACCGAGGCGCCCGCCGCTGCGAGGGTGGCGGCGCTGAAGCCGCTGTCCGCGCTGGCGGCGGTGGGCGCGGCGAGCCCGGCGACGGCAGCCAGGCCGGCGGCCACAGCGAGCAGCCGGGTACGGGTGATGCTCTTGATCCTCACTTCTCGTCCTCCCGGATGGGATCGGGGGCCCGGCGTACGTGGGGGGCGCCGGAGCCCGTGAGGCGCAGCCGGGGGTACGGCGGGCGCACTGGATTTCGTCGTGCCCCTGACAAACCTCCGATTGGCGCTGTCGGGAGTGTCCCGGCGTCAGATACGGGGGGCAAGGGCATCTTTCAGCCTCCGCTCGCCCGCCGCCACCTCGAAGGGCAGGGTGTTGCCCGGTGGCGGGAACGGGCAGATGAAGTGCTCGGCGAACGCACAGGGCGGCAGCACCGCCCGGTTGAGGTCCACCGTGATCGCGCCGTCCTCGGGGGACGGCACACCCGGCCGCAGGTAGCGGAACCGGTAGCTGGAATCCCCGCCGGTGGCGTCGCCGAAGACGGCCCACAGGCTGCCGTCACCGGCGTCGACGGCGACGTGGAGGGTGTGCTCGCGGCCGCGGTGGACGAAGCGCAGCTCACCGTCCAGGTGCAGCCCGCGGGTGCGGCCGTCGGCGTTCTCCACCCGGGCCGTGCGCCGCTCGCCGTACGGGCGGAAGCGCCCCGGCAGCACGAAGTCCGGGTCGTACGGGGTGGCCTCGATGCCGGCGAAGGCCTGCCGGGCCGGCGCGGCGGGATCGTAGGGCCGTACCGCCCACTCGCCCTCGCGGCGGATCACGGCGATCCGCACGCCGGCGGGGGCGGTGACCCGGGAATGCGCGGGCGCGCCGCCGTCCTCGGCCAGGACCGCCCTGCCGGTGAAGGGCTCGCCGTCCAGGCCGAGGCCGTCCTCCGCCGAGGCGGTGAGCGCCACCCCGTCACCGGTGGGGCGCCAGTGGCCGGGAACGGCCGGAATTCGACCTTCCGGGTAGTCGGCGAGCCAGTGCGTGCCGACGAGGGCGAGGGGACCGTAAGGGGCGGACACGGACGCCGCCCGGCGTTCGTGCCATTTCTGCCAGGCGGCCTTGGGATCGTCTGCGACATCGCTCATGCCGCTCAACCCTTCCACACCGGCCCGGACGGGAACCGTGGTGTACGCCGTCCGGACCTGTGTCCGCCTGACGGGGGCTCAGCACGCACGAAGGGCTCAGCCCCGGGCTCAGCCCGCGCGGGCGGCGGTCGTCAGTTGCAGCCGCAGTCGCAGCCGCCGCAGTCACAGCAGTCGCAGCCGTCGCAGCAGTTCCCGCAGCCCTCACAGTTCTCGCAGCACTCGCACGCGTCGCACCAGGCGTCCCGCTTCTTGCGCGACCACGGGCCCTCGTGCTCCGTGCAACACAGCTGGCAGGTGCAGAACAGCCCGATGGCCACCGCGCAGCCGGCCAGCAGCCCGCGGCGCGGCTTCTGCGGGGGCAGCCCGCCGCCCCCGCCCGGCGGGGGCGGCATGCCCGGGCCGCCGGGACCGCCGGCGCCGCCACCATAGGGGTTGTGGCCTCCGTACGGGTTGCCGCCATAGGGGCCGCCGCCGTACGGGCCGCCCTGCTGCCCGCCGCCCGCGTACGGGCCCGCGCCGTAGGAGCCGGCACCGTACGGGGCGCCCGGGCCGGGGCCGTGGCCCTGCGGCGGCGCGCCGTAGCCGCCCTGGGCGGTGGCCTTCGCTCCGGCCTGGGCGTGGCCGCAGGAGGAGGTGCCGAAGGCCCGGTCGACCGAGGTCCGCAGCTCGTGCACCAGCAGCCTGTGGGCGAGCCCCGCATCGGCGAACTCGACCTCCCGCAGCGCGAGCCTGATGCCGTGCAGGGCGTCGTCGCACAGCCGCCGGGCCTCGGCGAGGGAGGTCCCGGTGGCCGTCAGCGGGTTCCAGGCGCCGGCCGCGGCGTCCGCGGCCCGGTCCTCCACGGCGTCCAGCAGGTGGGCGAGCCGCCCGAAGTACCGGCCCGCCTCGGCGAGCGGCGCGGCGTTGCCCGGCTTCCCGGCCAGCTGCGCGGTGTGGGCGAAGGCGGCGGCCGTGGCGGTCTCCGTCGGCTCGGTCACCACCAGGACCGGGGTGCCCGGGCCGGCCAGGGTCTCGATGCCCGCCTGGCGGTCCACGGCGTCGACCAGGACGGCCGTGTCGAAGCCGAGCGAGGCGCCGGTGCGGGCGCCCGCCCGGTCCCAGCCGCGGGCCACCCTGCGGGCGGCGGCGGCGATGGGGGCGCGGGCCAACAGGCCGTCCCCGTCGGCGACGTGGTCGCGCACCTTCGCCGAGGCGAGCACGAGCGACACGGCGGCCGCGAGGCGCGCGCCCTCGCCGTTGGCGACGGGAGCCGTCCGCATCCCGCGCAGCGGGCAGGGGCCGGCGGTGCGGCGGGAGCCGGCGGCGGGCCCCGACTGAGCCTCCGTCAGAACGGAGACGAGCAGCCCGTCATAGTTCGTGACGATCCGGGCGAACTGGCCGTGGTCGCCGCGAAGTGCCAGGCACAGACCGCAGAGATGGGCCATCCACTCCGTCTTGAAACGCTCTCCCAAACGGTGGGTGCAAGGTCTGACTATGCCGAACAAATTCGGGTCCCCCGAGTGTCAATCGCTTACGAGGTGGGCATCGTATCCAGCCGGATCGGTCACCCGGACGCCCCTGCCCACCACCCGGACGGCAGCAGTCGTCATATTTTCACTCAGTCAGCAGCTTGGCCGATCGGCATCCTTGACCGTGCAACGGATGTTCTGCACCAGTACCGTCACGAAACCCGTGCGCGGCGGCTGTCCACTTGGCGCGTTGTCAGCATCATGGACGACCATAGGAACGCGGAGAGAAGACAACCGACCGCGGTGAAAGGAGGCGTCCATGGGTTCGGTACGCAAGGCGAGCGCTTGGCTGGGTCTCGTGGAGGACAGCGACGACGAGCGTTACTACGACGACGACTACGCGGAGGCCGCGCACGGTTCCGTCGCCGGCCCGGGCGACCAGTGGGTCACCGACCCGCGGGTGAGGGTCGCCTCGGAGTCGGCCGTCGAGCAGGGCCGCCGGATCGCCACCGTCACGCCCGACGGCTTCCGCGACGCGCGCGGCATCGGCGAACTGTTCCGCGAGGGCGTCCCGGTGATCGTGAACCTGTCGCTGATGGACCCGGCCGACGCCAAGCGCGTCGTCGACTTCGCGGCCGGCCTGACCTTCGGCCTGCGCGGCTCGATCGAGCGGGTGGCGACCAGGGTCTTCCTGCTGACCCCGGCCGACACCCAGATCGTGAGCGGCGAGCCCGGCGGCCGCTCGCGCGACTTCTTCAACCAGAGCTGAGCCGGGCCCTCACCGGAAGGCGTCGAGACCGGTGAGCGCCTTGCCCAGCACCAACTGGTGCATTTCCACGGTGCCCTCGTAGGTGAGCACCGATTCGAGGTTGGTGGCGTGCCGCATGACGGGGTACTCGAGGGAGATCCCGTTGGCCCCCAGCACGGTCCGCGCGGTGCGGCAGATGTCGATGGCCTCGCGGACGTTGTTGAGCTTGCCGAAACTGATCTGCTCCGGGCGCAGGGTGCCCGCGTCCATCCGGCGGCCCAGGTGGTGGGCGAGCAGGATGCCCTTGTGGAGTTCGAGCGCCATGTCGGCGAGTTTGGCCTGGGTGAGCTGGAAGCCGCCGATGGGCCTGCCGAACTGCTCCCGGGTGCGCGCGTAGTCGAGCGCGGCCTCGAAACTGGCGCGTGCCGCGCCCATGGCGCCCCAGACGATCCCGTACCGGGCGTGGCTGAGACAGCTCAGCGGCCCCTTGAGCCCCGTGACCCCCGGCAGCACCGCGTCAGCCGGCAGCCGGACGTCGTCCATGACCAGCTCGCTGGTGACCGAGGCGCGCAGCGACCACTTGTGCTTGATCTCGGGCGCGCTGAACCCGGCGGAGTCGGTGGGCACGGCGAAGCCGCGGACGCCGTCATCGGTCTGCGCCCAGACCACCGCGACCGAGGCCACGGAGCCGTTGGTGATCCACATCTTGCGGCCGTTCAGGATCCAGTCGGAGCCCTCCCGCTTGGCGTGGGTGCGCATGGCGGCCGGGTCCGAGCCGACGTCGGGCTCGGTCAGGCCGAAGCAGCCGATCAGCTCGCCGGCGGCCATGCCGGGGAGCCAGCGCTGCTTCTGCTCCTCGGAGCCGTACTTCCAGATCGCGTACATGGCGAGCGATCCCTGGACCGAGACGAGGGAGCGGATGCCGGAGTCGGCCGCCTCCAGCTCCAGGCAGGCCAGGCCGTACTGCACCGCGCTGGCGCCGGCGCAGCCGTAGCCGGTGAGGGACATCCCGAGCGCGCCGAGCCGGCCGAGCTCACGGGCGAGCTCGCGGATGCCGGGGAGCTCGCCGCTCTCGTACCACTCGGCGATGTGCGGCAGGACGCGGTCGGCGGCCCAGCCGCGGATCGTGTCGCGGATGGCGAGGTCCTCGGGGGTGAGGAGCTCGTCGAGGCCGAGCGGATCGGTGGGGACGAAGGACACGGGGGCCTCCCGGCGGGCCTGGACCTGAGACAAACCTAGCGCCGCAAGTTTGTCGCCCCACCGCCCCGGGGTCCACCCCTGCCCTGGCCCGCGGGGCCCGGCGGCCCTGATCCGGCGCCGCCGAAGCGACCGCTGCGCCGGCGTCCGCTGCGCGGAGCTGTCCCCTCCCCACCCCTTCCCGAAACCGGGGCTGACGCCCCGGACCCCGTTCCGGGCGCTCCGCGCCCGGTGCGCTCAAACGCCGCGCGGGCTGGATTGTGCCGCTGCGCGGCAATTCCAGCCCCGCCCGGCGGAAACTCAGCCCTCGCCGGCGTTTGAGGCGCGGGGTCTGGGGCGGAGCCCCAGGGCGGGGTGCGGGGCGCAGCCCGCAGCGGGGGCCGCGGCCGCAGGGCCCGCCACGCGGCGGAGCCGCATGTCCGGCACAGCGGGAAGGGGCGGGGTGGGGGAAAGCCTCCGCGCAGCGGGCGGGGTCAGGCCCGCCGGGCCGAGGAGTTGCGGTCCGGGCTGGCCGGGGCCGGGATGCGCGGGGCCCCGCAAGGGGCGGAGGGGCCGGCCTGGGCCGGAAGCCGGACCGGTCCGGCAGGCACAGCCGCATCGGCGTCCGCATCGACAGGGACATCGGCATCGGCCGCGCCGCAGTCCATGGTCCGCGGAAGTTTCAGGGCCATCAGCGACCCCGCCAGCAGCAGGGCCGCGCTGACCACCAGCGTGACGTGCAGGCCGTGCACGAAGGAGTGGCGCGCCGCGCCGGCCAGCGCCTCCCCCGCCGCCCCTCCGAGGTGCCCGGCGATCTGGTAGGCCTCGCCGAGCGAGTTCGCGGCCCCCTTCGCATCCTCGGCCGAAACCCCCGGCACGTTCAGCAGCCCCGGCGCGTACGCCGCGTTCATGACGCTGCCGAGCAGGGCGATGCCCATCCCGGCCCCGAGCTGGTACGAGGTCTCGCCTATGGAGGCGGCACCTCCCGCGGCGGCCGCCGGCGCCTCGCTCAGCATCGACTCGTACGCGGCGAACAGCGTGGTCTGCAGTCCGAATCCGAGCAGGACGAAGCCGACGGTGAGCAGGACGGGCCGGTCCTGCTGCCCCATGAGCGTCAGCAGCAGCACGGCGCAGGCGGTCAGCAGGAAGCCGAGCGACACCATGGTGCGGGGCCCGATCCGGGCCAGGGTGTACGACCCGGTGGCGCCGGCGGCCATGGCCGCGAAGGTCAGCGGCAGCAGCCGCAGCCCCGTCTCCAGCGGGCTCAGGTGCAGCACGAGCTGGAGGTACTGCACGGCGAGCAGCTCCAGCCCGACCAGCGCCAGCATGGCGAGCACGATGCACCCGACGGAGGTCGAGAAGGCGGCGCGGGAGAACATCCGCATGTCGATCAGCGGGTGCGCCCGCCGCCGCTGGCGCCGCGTGAAGAGGACGAGCAGCACCACCCCGAGCAGCAGCGGCACCAGCGCCTCGGCGTCCAGCAGCCTGCGCTCCGCACCGAGCCGCTTGACCCCGAGGACCACGCCGAGCACACCGCCCGCGGCCATGAGCGCGCCGAGGACGTCCCACGGCCCGTCGGCGGCGCCCCTGGACTCGGGCAGCAGCCAGCGTCCGACGGGCAGGACCAGCGCCATCAGCGGGATGTTGATGAGGAAGACCGAGCCCCACCAGAAATGCTGGATCAGGAAGCCGCCGAGGACGGGCCCGCTGGCCGCGCCGATGGCTGCGACGGCGGTCCAGATGCCGATGGCGAGGGCCCGCTCGCGCCGGTCGGGGAAGACCTGCCGCAGGATCGACAGGGTGGCCGGCATGATCATCGCTCCGCCGACGCCGAGCAGGGCGCGGGCGAGGATGAGGACCTGGGCGTTCTCGGCGAGGGCCGCGATGGCGGAGGCGGTGCCGAAGAGGCCGTAGCCGAGCAGGAGTATCCGGCGCCGGCCGATCCGGTCGCCGAGCGTGCCGAAGAGGATCAGCAGCGCGGCGCAGACCAGCGGGTAGGCGTCGACGATCCACAGCAGCTCGACCGAGCCGGGGCGCAGGTCCTCGGTGATGGCGGGAACGGCGACGTGCAGGATCGTCGCGTCGAGCGCGACGAGGACCAGGCTGACGCAGAGGACCGCGAGGACGAGCCAGCGGTTCGTCCCGCCGGAGGCCGCGCGCAGCGTCTGCCGCAGGGGCGTCCCGGGGATTCTGTCGTTGTCGGCGGTCCTGCGCCTGCGGTCGGACGCGTTGGTCCCCGACATGCATGTACCTCCCAGATGAATCGCTCGCACTCGGCGGACCAGCGTCTCGGCGGAGCCGCGGCGGTGGTGCGGTGCGGCGTCCTGCGGGGTCCGGCATCGACCTGCGAGTGAAGGGCTCAGCGTACGCGAGTTCGCCGGTCCGACACGTGGTCAAGCTCTCATCGCGGCGGCGGCCTCGGTGTGGCATGTGCCACTCGCGTCACACCGTCCTCACCCCGCCCTCCCCTCGCTCCCCCGTCACGCCTCCGTCACCGCCGCGCCACCACCGCTTCCCCGGCCCGCCGTTGGCCGGCTCGGGGGCGCCTGGCCCCGCGCACCGGCGCAGCGCCGGCGGCGGCGCGGCTTCCCGTGCGTACACGCGCGGTCGCGATCCCGCGGTTCTGGCCCGGCGGCCGGAGGCGGGCGCCACCGATAATCATGCCTGTGGAAGATCTTGCATTTCGCCGGGCCGCGCCCGCACTGGCCGTCTTCGCGGCGGTGCGGCTGCTCGGAGTGGGCGTGCTCGCGCTGTGGAGCGCGGCGGCCGGAACCAGCCCGCACACGCTGCTGTCGGCGCGGTGGGACTCGCTCTGGTACGCGCGGATCGCCGCGCAGGGGTACGGCTACGAGGTGGTCCTGCCGAGCGGGGCCGTCCACTCGAACCTGGCCTTCTTCCCGCTGCTGCCCTGGCTGGAGCGGCTGGTGGCGGCGCCCACCGGGCTGTCGTACGGCTCCGCCGGCCTGGTCGTCTCGGCGGTGGCGGGGCTCGCCGCGGCCTGGGGGATCTTCGCGGTGGCCGCGCTGGTGTGCGCCGAGCGGATCCCGGGGGCCGCTCCGCGCCGGGCGGGGGTCTTCGCCGTCGCGGTCTGGGCCGCGCTGCCCGTCGGCATCGTGCAGTCCATGGCGTACAGCGAGTCCCTGTTCACGGCGCTGGCGGCCTGGTCCCTGTACGCGGCCCTGCGCGGCCGGTGGCCGGCGGCGGGCCTGCTCGCGGCGGCGGCCGGGCTGACCCGCCCGGTCGGCGCCGCGGTGGCGGCGGCGGTGTGGGTGGCGGCCGCCCTGGCGTGGCGGCGCGGCGAGCGGTCCTGGCGGATGGCGGTGGGCGTCGCCCTGGCCCCGGCGGGCGCGGCGGGGTACGCGCTGTGGGTGGGGGTGCACACCGGCGGCGGACCGACCGCCTACCTGGACGTGCAGGGCGGGTGGGGCAACGGCTTCGACGGCGGCCGGGCCTTCGCCCGGTTCATCGGGGCGAAGCTGGCGTCGGGCTCGGTCGCGGCGGGGGTCGGGCTGATCGCGGGCGTGGCGCTGGTGCTGTGGCTGTACGCGCTGTGCGTACGCCAGCGGCAGCCGGCCACGCTCCTGGTGTACTGCGGGATCGTCGTGGCGCTGGCGCTGTGCGCGTCGGGGTACTTCGGGTCCAAGCCGCGGCTGCTGCTGCCGGCCTTCCCGCTGCTGCTGCCGGCCGCGGTGGCGTTGGCCCGGGCGCGTACGGGGCGGGCGGTCGCGGTGCTGGGCGCGGTGGCGCTGGCGTCGGCGGTGTACGGGGCGTTCTGGCTGAACGGGTCGGGCCCGCCGTAGCACCGGACCCCGGCCCGCAGGCGGCGAACCGCCGGGCCGGCCGGTCACGGAATGGATCATTCCGAACCATGTTTCAGCAAAAGAATTGAGTCGCTGCGATAAAGCCAGGGTAAGTGTGCGAAACAATGGCGAGGGCAATGGACCCGGCACTCCAACTAATGCCTTAATCCCAGGAATTAAGACCCGCGTGAGACCAACTCCACATCACATGGTCATCACAAACCCGGTGATTCGACGGGGCCGCACAGCAGCGCGCGGTAACGTCGATTGAGTGCGTACCGACCAAATCCTGACCCGGCTGGAGCGGGTGTTCGCCCGGCTCGACCGGGAACCCGAGCGACCGGTTCTTCTGCAAACACCGCGGATGAGCCGGCACCGCGTCGTGCTCGTCGGGGCGACCCTCGCCTTCTACCTCGCGATCGTGGTGGCCGTCCTGACCACGTCCTGGCTCGTCCGCCTGGACTGGCAGGTCTTCTTCTTCCGGCCGTACGAGCAGTGGCCGCAGGTGCACGCCTTCCTCGACTACCTCGTCGTCCTGGGGCAGCGCGGCCCCACCGCGGTCATGGTCGCCGCATGGCTCGGTTGGCGCTCCTGGCGGCAGCACACCCTGCGCCCGCTGATCGCCCTCGGCGTGGCGCTGCTCCTGCTCAACATCACCGTGGGCTCCGTCAAGCTCGGCCTCGGCCGCCTCGGCCCGCACTACGCCACCACGATCGGCTCCGCCGAGCTCTTCGCCGGCGGCGATATATTTCCTTCCGGCCACACCGCCAACGCCGTCGTGACCTGGGGAATCCTGGCGTACCTGGCCTCCACCACGGTCACCCGGCGGGTGCTGTCCATGGTCTCCGCCGTCGTCTCGCTGAGCGTCGGCGCCACCACCGTCTACCTCGGCACCCACTGGGTCAGCGACGTCCTGCTCGGCTGGTCCGCGGGCCTGCTGATCATGCTGGCGCTGCCGTGGTTCGAGCCGCTGATGGCCGCCGTCGAGGCCTGGGTGTTCGACCGGCGCGAGCGGATGCGCCGCCGCGTCGAGGCCGGCACCGTGCCCGCGCCGGTCGCCTCGGCGCTGGTCCCGCTGCTCTCCGCGGGCGGGAAGTGGCAGCTCCGGAGCACCGCGGACACGGCGGCCGCCGCCGGGGACGCGGCCGCCGCCGGAGCCTCCGCGCCCGGCGCGGCCTCCGCCTCGGCAGGCCCCGCCGCGGCCGCCCCGCACGCCCCGGTCGCCCGGCCCGCCCCGCACCTGGCCGGCCGGCCGCACCTGATCCGGTCCGAGCGGACCCCGGTCACCCCGGCCGGCAGCCGCCGCCCGGCCCACGCCGAACGGGCCGGTGCCGCGCGCGCCACGGCCCGCCCGGCCGCGGGCAGCTGAGCCGGCCGGACAGGAAGGGCACAGGCACCGCGGGGCGGTACGCACCACCTCACCCCGCACCGACGGAGGCGGGCCGGATCACCCATCCGGCCCGCCTCCGTCGTCCGCACCGCCCGAACGTCAGCGGCGCGCCCGGAGGTTCGTCCGTACCGGGTCACGCTTGTGTCACGGAATGTCGACAGTTCCCCGACCGGCCCGGCTATCCGTCGGACGGCCCCGCGCCATTTCTTTTCCCGGCCCCGCAGCGCTCCGCGCGCGCCCCCTTTCGCATTCCGCCAGAGCGCCCCGGAATTCCCCGGAGGATTGCCGCGGAACCCTTGGGGTGTACGGCTCGGGGCGTACGGCTTGGGGGGCGCGCCTGGCCGTGCCCGCTCCCCCTCCCGCCCGGCTCCCCTTCGCTTCACCGAACCGCCGCGGTTTCCTTACGCCTTGTCCACGGCCCGCCCCAGAAGGTCCCGCGCGGCCCTGATCCGCTCGGTGAGCTCCGGCGGCTCGACCACCTCGAACTCGCAGCCGAGCAGCATCACGTGGATCACGAGCACGTCGAGGCTGGCGGCCCCCGTACGCAGCAGGCAGCTCTCCTCGTCCAACGGCTCCAGGGCCCCGTCGCTCGGCCCGATGACCCGGGCCGCCGCCTGCGCGGGCATCTTCAGCCGCAGCACCGCGCGGGCGGCGTACGCGGCCTGCGACACCCCGCGGGAGACGTACGCGGCGAGGTCCTCGGCCGGAGCGGGGCGGGGGACGAAGCGCGGGCCGTGCGGGGGCCTGGGCTCGATCCGGTCGGCGCGGAAGGTCCGCCAGTCCGCCCGGTCCACGTCCCAGGCGACCAGGTACCAGCGCCGCTCGGTGCACACCAGCCGGTGCGGCTCGACCACTCGGCGCGAGGCGCCGCCCTCGTGGTCCCGGTAGCCGAAGCGCAGGCGCTCGCTGTCGCGGCAGGCGGCGGCGAGCTCGGCCAGCACCGAGGGGTCGACGCCGCTGCGCTCGGGGGCGCGCAGCATCGGCACGGTGAACCCGTCGATCGCCGACACCCGCCGCCGCAGCCGCCCCGGCAGGACCTGCTCCAGCTTGGCCAGCGCCCGTACGGAGGCCTCGCCGATCCCCTCGACCCCGTTCCCCGCGGCCGTGCGCAGGCCCACGGCGACGGCCACCGCCTCCTCGTCGTCCAGCAGCAGCGGCGGTAGCTCGGCCCCGGCGCCGAGCTGGTAGCCGCCGCCGGTGCCGGGGGTGGCGTTCACGGGATAGCCGAGCTCGCGCAACCGGTCCACGTCGCGCCGCACCGTCCGCGGGGTCACGCCGAGGCGCTCCGCCAGGTCGGCGCCGGTCCATTCGCGGTGGGCCTGCAACAGGGACAGCAGGCGCAGCAGTCGTGCGGAGGTCTCCAGCATGCCGAGCAGTCTGCCAGCGCCGCCCCGCGCCCTCGGGGCGGGCCTGCCCCACGCCCCCTCGGCCCGGGCCCGCCCGCCACACGGACGAGTGAGCCCGCCCCCGCCCCAGGGGCTCCCACTTGGCCCGAGCCGCAGGCCCGGACCCCCCGCCGAAGCCCCCCGACACACCACCCCATCCGAGCCAGGGCCCGGCAAACCCAGGCATCGGACTCCGCCCGGGCCCGCGCCTCAAGCGCCGACGGGGCTACAGTCCGAAGCCGGGGCCCGGCAAACCCAGCCCCGCGGGCGCTTGAGGGGCGGGTCCGGGCCAAGCCCGGTGCCCGGCGCAGGCGGGTTCCTTGGGGCCCCGCCCCAAACCCCGCGCCTCAAACGCCGGCGAGGCTGGATTTGCCGCCCCCGGCTTCGAAGGCGAAGGCGGGGGCGGAACGACCCCAGCCCGCTTCGGTGGGGCGGCCGGAGCAGGCTTCGGCGGGGCGGACGGGGGCGGGGTGGGCGGAGGCGGGGGTGAGAGGGGGAGGGCCAGGAGGGTGCCCGGGGTCAGGGGGCCCGGGGTGGGGCCGAGGGCCTCGCGGTTCGCGGTGTACAGGGCGCGCCACCCCCCGGGCACGCGCCGCCTGCGGGCGATCCCGTCGAGGGTGTCCCCCGCGCGGACCACGTGCATCCGCCCCGCCAACCCGTACCGCTTCGCGCACACCGGCCACGCCTCCCACCCCTGGAAGGCGACCACCTCCTCCCCCACCCGGATCTGCTGCTCCCGGCCGGCCAGGTCGGCCCGGGCCGCGTACACCAGCCCCCCGTACTCCTCCCAGGTCGGCTGCCGGAACTGCAGCCCGCCGTAGAAGCCGTTGCCGGTGTTGACCGCCCAGCGCCCGCCGCTCTCGCAGTCGGCCACGCAGTCCCAGGGCCACTGCGCGCCCGGCCCGCAGTCCCCCGGCCCGCTGCCGATGATCCCCGGCGAGCCGGGGTGGGACGCCGCCGCGGGCCCCGGCGCGGGCGGCGGAGGGGCCGCGCCGGCCCCCGACGGGAGTACGAGGACGAGAGCCAGCGCGGCGGCGGCTGCGGCCGCCGGAGCGGCCCGCCGGATCCGGAGGTCGGGCATCGGGTCACGCTACGCAGCCCGCCGCCGTCCGCCGCCCGCGCCACGCGGTCCGCCGCGGACCCCACCCGGTCGGCCCACGCCGCCCGCTCCCCACCCCCCGCCCCGGCAGGCAAGAGCAGCCGCCGACTGCGCACAAACAGACAACAGTCGGCGTCAAACCGACGCCGTGGTCCGACCGTTCACCCCTCTGGCGGCCGGGTTCGATTCCGTTCCCCCCGACGGCGTGACCCCGGCCGCCGCTCCGCCGTTGATCCCGGCAGGCCGGGAACCGCCCGGCCCCCGCTCGCCTAGCCCGAGGAGCCACCCCGTGCCCCGCATGCTCGACGTCAGTGATGAGGTACGTGCCGAGATCGGTGACGAAGAAGCCGAGAGGCTGCTCACCGGCGACGACGCACCGCGCAGCTACGACTGCACCTCCTGCCGCACCCCCGGGGACCCGGAGACCGACCGCACCAGCACCGTGCTGTTCGTCGGGGACGAGACGGCCGTCCTCGCCTTCGCCCACGCCGGCTGCATCCCCTCGCAGGTGGTGCAGGTCTCCGAGGAGCAGCTCCAGGGCGCCGTCCGCAGCATCACCGGCGACAGCCCCGCCCCGGAGCCCGCGGGCGCCGTCCCGCAGAACGTGCCCGGCGGCCAGGCCGTCCTCGGCATCACCAGCGGCCTGGTCCTGATCGGCGGCGAACTGCACCCCGCCCTGGTGGTCGAGCCGACCGCGCCGATCGCCCGCCCCGGCACCACCGGCCCCGGCGACGACTTCCTGCCGCTCCTCATCGAGCAGGGCTTCATCCCGGTCACCGACACCAGCGAGCTCCCCTCCCCGCTCGCGGGCTGGTCGGTGCTGCTCGCCGCGGGCCAGCTGCACGCGGTGCTGCAGCCGGGCACCGACGGCGGCGGCCAGGTCGCCTGGTGGCAGGCGCACCAGGCCCTCGCGGTCACCGAGCCCTGGCGCACCGCCGTCAACAAGTCCCAGCGGGTCCTCGTGTACGCGGCCCCCGTCGGCTCCATCGGCCAGCAGCCCCGCGAGGACCTGCTGCGCGAGGCCCTCGACAAGGCCGCGGCCGCCGGCAAGCTCGTCGCCGCCTCGATGCCGCTGGCAGGTACCCCGGGCGCCTGACCCCAGGGACCCCGGAAGGGCCGGCCCCGCCCCTCACGAGGGGGCGGGTCGGCGTGCGCCGGGGGTGCGCGGTCCGTCCCGCGCACCCCCGGCGATCTGCGTTTTTCTGCCGCCGCGCCCGCATCCGCGAGCGCCCCGGGGTCGTTGGCTGTTACGTGCACTCATACGACCCCTCCCGCGCCCCTGCCCAGCCGAGCACCGTCTCCCCGATGCGCCCCGTACGGGACCGGGACGGCATGGCGGCCCCCGCCTCGCACACCCCGATCTACGACACGCTGTACTCGGAGTACCTGCGGGCCTTCCGGGCCCTGCCCGGCGACCGCACCGGCGAGGAGGACCTGGCCTTCACGGCGTTCTCGTACGGCGGCACGTACGCCGTCGGCAGCGGCGGCATCGGCGGCGGCTCGTACGGCTCGGGCGCGGGCGGCTGGACGGGCGCGGCGCTCGGCACCGGGGTCGGTACGGGACTCGGCACCGGCTTCGGCTCCGGGCTCGCCGCCGGCAGCAGCACGGACGGCTGGAACGGCTCCCCGTGGCAGCCGGACCCCTGGCAGCCCTCGTACACCCCGGCGCCGCAGCCCTCGTACGCGTACGCCGGGACCACGACGGGGAGTACGGCCCCGACGGCCCAGACGACGACCCCGACCACGACGGCCATGGGCTCCGCCTACGCGGGCGGGCGGCAGCACCAGACCGGGATGCACCACATCCCGCCGGCCCTGCCGCCCGCTCCGCGCCGGGGCTACTGACCCCGCTACTTCTTCTTCTGGGCGCCGCGCTTCTCGCGCACCCGGACGGAGATGTGGATCGGGGTGCCCTCGAAGCCGAACTCCTCGCGCAGTCGGCGCTCGATGAAGCGGCGGTAGCCGTGCTCCAGGAAGCCGGAGGCGAAGAGCACGAACCGCGGCGGCTTGCTGCCCGCCTGGGTGCCGAACAGGATGCGGGGCTGCTTGCCGCCGCGGATCGGGTGCGGGTGGGCCGCGACGATCTCGCCGAGGAAGGCGTTCAGCCGGCCGGTCGGGACGCGCGTCTCCCAGCCCGCGAGGGCGGTCTCGATCGCCGGGACCAGCTTCTCCATGTGGCGGCCGGTCAGGGCCGAGACGTTGACGCGGGGCGCCCAGGAGACCTGCTGCATCTCGGTCTCGATCTCGCGCTCGAGGTAGTAGCGGCGCTCCTCGTCGAGCTGGTCCCACTTGTTGTACGCGATCACGATCGCGCGGCCCGCCTCGACGGCCATGGTGATGATGCGCTGGTCCTGGACGCTGATGTTCTCGGTGGTGTCGATTAGGATGACCGCCACCTCCGCCTTCTCCACGGCGGCGGCCGTGCGCAGCGAGGCGTAGTAGTCGGCGCCCTGCTGGAGGTGGACCTTCTTGCGGATGCCCGCGGTGTCCACGAACTTCCAGGTGACGCCACCGAGTTCGATCAGCTCGTCGACCGGGTCGCGCGTGGTGCCGGCCAGCTCGTTGACGACGACCCGCTCCTCCCTGGCGACCTTGTTCAGCAGGGAGGACTTGCCGACGTTCGGGCGGCCGATCAGCGCGATGCGGCGCGGGCCGCCGATCCCGCCGCCGCCGAAGCTCTGCGCGGGCGCCTCGGGCAGGGCCTCCAGGACGGCGTCGAGGAGGTCGCCCGTGCCGCGGCCGTGCAGGGAGGAGACGGGGTACGGCATGCCGAGGCCCAGCGACCACAGCTCGGCCGCGTCGGCCTCGCCGCTCTGGCCGTCGACCTTGTTCGCGCACAGGACGACGGGCTTGCCGGCGCGGCGCAGCAGCTTGACGACGGCCTCGTCGGTGTCGGTGGCGCCGACCTTGGAATCGACGACGAAGACGACGGCGTCGGCGGTCTCGATGGCGTACTCGGCCTGGGCGGCGACGGAGGCGTCGATGCCGAGGACGTCCTGCTCCCAGCCGCCGGTGTCGACGACCTTGAAGCGGCGGCCGGCCCATTCGGCCTCGTAGGTGACGCGGTCGCGGGTGACGCCGGGCTTGTCCTCGACGACCGCCTCGCGGCGGCCGATGATGCGGTTCACCAGGGTCGACTTGCCGACGTTCGGGCGGCCGACGACGGCGAGCACGGGGAGCGGTCCGTGGCCGGCCTCCTCGATCGCGTCCTCGACCTCTTCCAGGTCGAAGCCTTCCTCCGCGGCGAGCTCCATGAACTCCGCGTACTCGGCGTCGCCGAGCGCTCCGTGGTCGTGCTGATCGTTCATGAAGTCCGTTCCTCGTCGTTCGTGGTGATCGGTGGCACCCGCCCCGGGCGGGTGCCACTACTGGGTCAAGTCTCGCTCAGTGCCCGG
Organism: Streptomyces sp. NPDC046866; assembly: GCF_040704625.1. Taxonomy (NCBI): domain Bacteria; kingdom Bacillati; phylum Actinomycetota; class Actinomycetes; order Kitasatosporales; family Streptomycetaceae; genus Streptomyces; species Streptomyces sp. NPDC046866. The sequence continues at coordinate 25,869 of NZ_JBEYXN010000011.1, read as the reverse complement.
CCGGGCGCCCAGCGTCGGGCTGGGCGGCGGTCGGGCGCCGGGCGGGCGGCTGCGGCCCGGCGGGTCAGCGTCCGGTCATGCGCTTGGCGTCGGCCAGGTGCGCGGTCAGCCTGCTCTGGATGCGGGCGGTGGCCTCGTCGAGTGCGGTACGGGTCCGGCGGCCGGTGCCGTCGCCCGCGTCGAAGGGCGAGCCGAACACGATGTCGACCCGGCTCTTGAACGGCGGCAGCCCCCGTATCAGGCGGCCCTGGCGCTCGGTGCTGCCCAGGACGGCGACCGGTACGACCGGCGCACCGCTGCGCACCGCGAAGTACGCGAGTCCGGCGCGCAGCGAGGCGAAGTCGCCCTCGCCCCGGGTGCCCTCGGGGAAGATGCCCAGGGCGCCGCCGTTGTCCAGGACGGCGAGGGCCCGGGTGATCGCGGTGCGGTCGGTGCCCGAGCGGTCGACCCGGACCTGGCCGATGCCGTCCAGGAAGGGGCCGAGCGGGCCGACGTACGCCTCCTTCTTGATCAGGAAGTGCAGCGGCCGCGGCGCGGTGCCCATGACCATGGGGCCGTCGATGTTGTGCGCGTGGTTGACGGCGAGGATCACCGGCCCCGAGGCGGGCACCCGCCAGGCTCCCAGTACGCGCGGCTTCCACAGCCCGTACATGAGGCCGATCCCGATCCGCCGGCCGACCGCCGCACCCTTGAGGGAGGGCGTACCGCTCACTTGCGGCCCGCCCGCTTCTCCTCGACCAGGGTCACGACGCACTCGATGACCTGCTCCAGGGTCAGCTCGGTGGTGTCCACCTCGACGGCGTCGTCGGCCTTGGCCAGCGGCGAGGTCTTGCGGCCGGAGTCGGCGGCGTCGCGCTTGATCAGGGCTTCGCGGGTCGTTGCGAGGTCCGCGGCCTCCTTGCCGCGCAGCTCGCCGCTGCGGCGGGCGGCGCGGGCCTCGGCGGAGGCGGTCAGGAAGACCTTCAGGTCGGCGTCGGGCAGGACGGTGGTGCCGATGTCGCGGCCCTCGACGACGATGCCGCCCTCCGCTCCGGCCGCGATGCTGCGCTGGAGCTCGGTGATCAGGGTGCGCACCTCGGGGACGGCGCTGACGGCGCTGACCTTGGAGGTGACCTCCTGGGTGCGGATCGGGCCGGAGGCGTCGACGCCGTCGACGGTGATCGTCGGGGCGGCCGGGTCGGTGCCGGAGACGATGGTCGGCTTGGCCGCGGCCACGGCGACGGCCTGCGGGTCCTCGGTGTCCACGCCGTTGGTGATCATCCACCAGGTGATGGCCCGGTACTGGGCACCGGTGTCCAGGTAGCGCAGCCCGAGCTTGTCGGCCACGGCCTTGGAGGTGCTGGACTTGCCCGTGCCGGAGGGACCGTCGATGGCGACGATCACGGCGGACGGAGCTGCGGTTTCCACGGTGCGGGCACCTTCCTGGTTGCGCGTGCGTGTCGGGGCGCGCCAAAGCGCCCCTCCCCAAGGTTACCGGGCCCCGACACGGGCGACGCCCGGGCCACCGGGGCGGGGAGGGCGGCGGGGCGGCGCGCCCCTGTCGGCCTCCTGCGCTACTGCTGGCGCAGGGCCCAGCCCCGTTCGCGCAGCTCGGCGGTGAGGGCGGCGGCGGCCCTCGGCTCGACCATCAGCTGGACCAGGCCGGCCTGCTGTCCGGTGGCGTGCTCGATGCGGACGTCCTCGATGTTGACCCCGGCCCGGCCCGCGTCCGCGAAGATCCGGGCGAGCTCGCCGGGCTGGTCGCTGATCAGCACCGCGACCGTCTCGTACGGGATGGGCGCAGCGCCGTGCTTGCCCGGCACCCGCACCCGGCCCGCGTTGCCGCGGCGGAGCACGTCCTCGATGCCGGCGGCTCCGCCGCGCCGCTTGTCCACGTCGGCCGACTCCAGGGCGCGCAGGGCGTCCACCGTCGCCTGCAGGTCGGCGGCGATCCCGGCGAGGACGTCGGCGACGGGGCCCGGGTTCGCGGAGAGGATCTCCACCCACATCCGCGGATCGGAGGCGGCGATCCGGGTCACGTCCCGGATCCCCTGTCCGCACAGCCGTACGGCGGTCTCGTCGGCGCCCTCCAGGCGGGCCGCCACCATGCTGGACACCAGCTGCGGGGTGTGGGAGACCAGCGCCACGGCGCGGTCGTGCGCGTCGGCGTCCATGACCACCGGGACGGCCTTGCACAGGGCGACCAGCTCCAGTGCGAGGTTGAGCACCTCGTGGCCGGTGTCGCGGGTCGGGGTCAGCACCCAGGGGCGGCCCTCGAAGAGGTCCGCGGTGGCGGCCAGCGGCCCGGACCGCTCCTTGCCGGCCATGGGGTGGGTGCCGATGTACGCGGAGGCGTCCACCCCGAGGGCGGCGAGCTCGCGGCGCGGGCCGCCCTTGACGCTGGCGACGTCCACGTACGCGCGGGCGATGCCGCGCCCGATCGCGTCGGCGAGGGTGGCCGCCACGTGGGCGGGCGGCACGGCGACAACCGCGAGGTCCACCCGGCCGTCGGGGGCCTCGTCGGTGCCCGCGCCGAGCGCGGCGGCCGTACGGGCCTGGGCCGGGTCGTGGTCGGCGAGGTGGACGGTGACGCCGCGCGCGGACAGGGCGAGCGCCGCCGAGGTGCCGATCAGTCCGGTTCCGATGACGACGGCGGTTCTCACGTGGCGCTCCAGGGGTGGAAAGATCGGCAGGTCAGGGCCAGCGTAGCCAGCCGCGGCCGGACTCGTGCCCGGCGGTCCGTCAGATGGGACGGACCGCCGGATTCCGGTTCAACGGGGCACGGGGCAGGCAGGCAGGCAGGCACGCACGACGCGCAGGGACGGCCGGCCGGCCGCCGCTGCGGTAGAACGGTCGGCATGATCTTCCACATCGTCCCGCTCTCCGAATGGACCGCCGCGCCCGAGCTGCCGTACGCGCCCCCCTCGCTCGGCTCCGAGGGGTTCGTGCACTGCTCGGCCGACCGCCCCACGGCCCTCGAGATCGCCGACGCGCACTACCGCGACGTGCCGGACACCCTCCTGGCCGTCGAGCTCGACGAACGGGCCCTGACCTCCGAAGTCCGCCGGGAGGGTGAATCGGGCGGGCGCTACCCGCACGTCCACGGCCCGCTGGACCGGGCGGCCGTGGTCCGGCTGTGGGAGGTCGTGCGCACGCCGGGCGCTCCGGCGCAGCTGGCTCCGTGGGAACCGGGCACCTGATCCGGCGGCGCGGCGGGCTTCACCCGGGGCCCGCCAGGCGCCAGGATGCTCCTCGCCATCCCGGCACCGAACGAGGAGCAGCCCATGAGCGACCCCACGCGCACCCCCCGACGCACGGTCCTGGCGGCGGGAGCCGTCGCAGCCCTGGCCGGCGGCACGCTCACCGCGTGCGGCGAGGACGGCAAGAAGGCGGCGGAGCAGCCGAAGAACGAGCCCGGCGGCGCCTCCACCCCGCAGCCCGCCACCTCGGCGTCGAGCGGGGGCACGGGGACGGTGCTGGCGAAGGCCTCGGCCGTGCCGGTGGGCGGCGGCACCGTCCTGAAGGAGCAGAAGCTGGTGGTGACCCAGCCGACGGCCGGCTCCTACCGCTGCTTCACGGCCGTGTGCACGCACCAGGGGTGCCTGGTGAACAAGGTGGAGAACGGCACGATCGACTGCCCCTGCCACGGCAGCAGGTTCCGGGTGACGGACGGCGCGGTCACCCACGGCCCGGCCACCCGCCCGCTGGCGGAGCAGAAGATCACGGTCACCCCGCAGGGCGACATCACGCTGGCCTAGCCGGCCGCTAATCCCGTCGCAGGGCACGCCGGAACCCGCCTAAGCTCCGCCAATGACCGATGACACCGCCCCCACTCCCGCCTCGCAACGCCTCCCCCGTCACGCCCTGGTGCGCGACCACACGGTCTACGCGTGCGTGATGGGCTCGCGGGCGTTCGGTCTGGCGACGGAGGCGAGCGACACCGACCGGCGCGGTGTCTACCTCGCCCCCACGCCGCTGTTCTGGCGCTTCGAGAAGCCCCCGACCCACGTGGAAGGCCCGCGCGAGGAGGAGTTCTCCTGGGAGCTGGAACGCTTCTGCGAGCTGGCCCTGCGCGCCAACCCGAACATCCTGGAGTGCCTGCACTCCCCCTTGGTGGAACGCCTGACCCCGGTGGGCGAGGAGCTCCTGTCGCTGCGCACGGCGTTCCTCTCGCGCCGGGCCCACACGACCTTCACCCGCTACGCGAAGTCCCAGCACGGCAAACTCCTGGCCGACGTCCGCCTCCACGGCGCCCCGCGTTGGAAGCACGCCATGCACCTGCTGCGCCTGCTGCTGTCCTGCCGCGACCTGCTCCGCTCGGGCCGCCTGGAGATCGACGCCACCCCGTACCGCGACCGCCTGCTGGAGGTGAAGCGCGGCGAACTCCCCTGGCCGGAGGTGGACGCCTGGATGACCCGCCTGTCCGCGGAGGCAGAAGCGGCCCTGGCCGCCTCCCCCCTCCCCGAATCCCCGGACCACACCCGCATCGAATCCTTCCTCACCCACACCCGCCGGGCGAGCGCCCTGGCGTGAACCCTGGACAAAGGGGCCGGCCCGGACTGCGCACAGTCCGGGCCGGCCGGGTTTCACACCGAGCAGCAGATCAGCGATGGCTGACGAGGACGTGCGCGTCCCCGTTGCCGGTCACGGCGATCCCCGCGTCCTGGGCGTCGAAACCGGGCGCGATCCAGCTCTGCCAGCTCCCACTGGCGTAACGGGCGTTGTGGTAGACGGTCCCGCCGGTCCCCACGGCGACGAGTTGGGCATCACCGTTGGGAGCGGCTGCGATCGCCACGCTCGTGGCGTTGTCCACGTAGCCGATCGGCGCCCAGCCCTGCCAGGTTCCGTCGGTGCGGCGAATGTCGTGGTACTGGCGCCCGTCGTTGCCCACGGCGACGAACTGGGCGGTGCCGTCCGGCATCCCGGCGACTGCCACCGCCGATGCGACGAATTCGGGGCCGCCCTGGTAGCCGCCCAGTCCGTTCCAGCTCTGCCAGCTGCCGTTGGGGTAGCGAATGGCGTGGTAGAGCTTGTGATCCAGTCCGATGATCATCACGTGCAGGTCGCCGTTCGGCGTTGACGTCGTGGCGACGGCCAGCGCGCTCCAGTTCGAGACGGCGTTCCAGCCCTGCCAGTTGCCGTTGGCGTATCGGATGGTGTGGTAGATCCGGTTGTCCGTGCCGATCGAGACGACATGCGCGTCACCGTTCGACATCCCTGCGATTCCCTCGCGCTTGGAACCCCAGGTGGTGTTGTAGCCGCCGGTGCCCGGCACCGCCTGCCAGTTGCTCCAGTAGCCGTTGGAGTACCGGATCCGGTGGTAGAGGTTTCCGTCGAGTCCGGTACCCAACGTCTGCACCGAGCCGTCCGGGCTCGAGGCGATGGCCTGCTCACTGCCCTGGAAGTAGCCGGCTCCCCCGACGCCGTTCAGCGGCCTGAACGGGGCCCAGCCACCGGACGGCGACCGGATCGAGTGGAAGAACGCCCCTGCGGGTGCGGGGTTGGAATCCGAGCCTGCCTTGACGGTGCCCAGGGAGATCCAGCCGGCACTGCTGGCGGTGTCCCCACCGTTCCAGGCGTGCACGGCCGCGCTGTCGTTCGGGCCGGCCAGGATGTAGTCGGCGTTGGCATCAGGGGTGAAGGCGCCGAACTGTACCAGCTGGTAGTTGGTGGTGAACCCAGTTGTCACCTGGCCCAGCGACTTCCAGCCCCCGGCGCCGTCGCCCCCCTGGTTCAGCGAGACGTCTACTGCTCCGTCGCTCTTGATGAGGTAGCAGTCAGCCTTTCCGTCACCGTCGTAGTCGGCCCAGCGGACGCTGTAGCGGTGGCGGTCAAGACCAGCGGCCACTTTGCCGCGGGCCTGCCAGCCGCCGCTACCGTCACCACCCCTGTTGAGGTGGACGGTCACTTCGTCGTTCTCGGCGAACATGAGGTAGTCACTCTTGCCGTCGCCGTCGAAGTCGGCCAGTCGGACCCTGGCGGGATCCGTGGTCTGGCCTGCGAACACCTGGCCGATGTCCTTCCACCCCCCGTTGCCGCCGCCCTTGTTGAGGTGGACGTTCAACGAGCCATTGGCGTTGAGCACCACGTAGTCGGCCCTGCCGTCGCCGTCGAAGTCGGCCAGGCGTACGTGCGTCCGGTCACTGATACGGCCGGGGAAGGAGGAGACTCCCATCCAGCTCCAGCCGCCGCCGCTCTCACCGCCGTTGTTGATCCACACCGAGAGGGCGCCGTCGTCGGCGATCACGACGTAGTCGAGCTTGCCGTCGCCGTCGAAGTCGGCCCAGCGGACTCGGTCGTTGCCGTTGCCGACCTCGTTGCCGGCCACCGGGACGCGGGGCAGCTGGGTGGCTATGACGAACTCGGCGCCGAAGGACAGGCCATTGGCATCGGGCGCCGTGCCCGACCACCCCACGACCTTGTTGTCCGGCTTGCGCGCCCAGAGATCCGGCAGGCCGTCACCGGTGATGTCACCGACGCTGCCGAGGGCCGGGTAGACCGCTTCGCCGAAACCGGAACCGATCTTCACGCGGGCGGCGGCGTTGCCCCAGGTCGTCGGGTCGAGGTTGCCGTCCGGGCCCTTGCTGCCGTACGTACGGAAGACGTCCCCGGTGGCGTTCTCCCGCAACCAGAGGTCCGGGACTCCGTCGCCATTGAGGTCACCCGGGGCCACCACGGTGAACTTGTCCCAGTCGCCGTTGCCGACGAGAACGGGGTCGCCGTTGTCGTTGAGGGTGTTGTAGATGCTGCCGTAGTAGGCCCACAGCTGCTTGCCCTGCTTGACCAGGACGTCCGGAGTACCGTCACGGTTGAGGTCGCCGGGGGTCACGACCTGTTCGGCGTTGTACCAGTGGTCGTTGCCGTTCCAGTCGTCACCGTAGTCGCATCCCGCGGCCGGGTCCTTCTCAGGGCAGCTGACGGTGAGCTCGACGCGGTTGTTGACGATCGAGCCCTGGCCGTTGTTGGGGTACGTCCACAGCTTCTTCTTCTTGGCTGCGCCGACGTACTCGAGGGAGAGGAGATCGTTGTAGCCGTCTCCGTCCCAGTCACCGTGGGAGCCGGTCTGCGCCCCGCTGAAGGTCATCCCGTCGGCGGCCGGGGACGCCGCGAACTTCGAGTTGCCCTGCCCTGCGTAGGTGTAGAGCCGGCCCTTGGTGTCCACGGACCAGATGTCCCGGAGGCCGTCGCCGTTGAGGTCGCCCGGCCCGTCCTGGGAGGTGGAGCGCCCGGCGTAGAAGCGGTAGGTGGTCGTGTCCGACCGGTTTCCGGCTTTGTCGATGCTGTAGGCGTAGACGGAGTGCGGTCCGTACCCCGGCGGAGTGACGGTGGCGCTCGCCCCGGGGGCCACCGGCTTGAGACGCGGCTCGAAGTCGGTGTAGTACCAGATCTCCTTCACATCGGGGACTCCGTTGTCACCGAAGGTGAAGGTGCCGGGGGTGCGGGCCTTGCCCGTGGTGGCGGGCCACCCGTTGGTGCCGTCGGGGTACTGGCTCGAGCTGACCACGGGGGGCTTGCTCGGCCGGGTCCGGTCCACCTGGAAGCCACACGTGGCCGACCACGCCGACGTCGCGTTGTCCTGGTCCTTAGCCCGGACGTTCCAGCTGTAGCTGCCCGTCGGCAGGGTCTCGTCGGGAATCGTCCACGTCACGACCCGGCCCTTGAGGGCCGGAAGCGCCTGCGTCGCGATCGGGGCGGCCTGACCGGCCTTGAACAGCTGGAACTCGGCCTGCAGGTTCCCTCCGTCCGCATCGTCGAGCGTGGCGTACACACTGATCCGCGCGTTGCCGACGACGCCGCCGTCCGTGCAGGAGGTCACCGGGGACGTACCCAGGGCCGAGGGAGTCCGCGGCGGATTGTTGTACTCCGTCTCGAGCGTGATCGTCTTGGGGTCGAAGCGCTTCCACTGGTAGACGTCCGACTCGTCCGACGCGTACAGCCCCATGGTCACCGACGACCAGCCGTTGGAGGCCGAGGCCTGGGCGAGCCTCGTCGTGTCGAACTCCAGGTTCCCGGCGGCGCAGTCCGCTCCCCAGCCCTTGGCCTCCTTCACCGTCTGGAGGTGCTGGACTCGGTTCGGCTGGTTGTTCCACGTGGTGGACGGAGAGATCGAGCCCGTCTGCCACAGCTCCACCGGCGTCTTGGTGCAGGACCAGGCCCACGTCTCCTTGACACGGAAGGTCGACTTGATGACCTGCGTGCCCTTCAGGTTGGACGTGTCGAGCTGGAAGAAGGAGCGTGAGAGCCCGTTGGTCTCGCTCTCGTGGCCGACGCGGACGTCCTCCTTGGTGTTCCAGTACGACTTGTTGGGCCAGCTCCGGTAGGCCCATGCCCAGTTCTGCTTCTCACCCCAGGCGACCGAGGGGTCGATGTACACCGGGTACTTCGTCGCCGCGTCGGCCAGCAGCGCCTGGTCCGGCTTGATCTCCAGGTTGCCGCCCGAGACGGTGGTCGGCATCTGCGCGTTCTTCGCCCCGGACGGTGCCACGAACACGTCTGAAGGAGCCGGCGGCGTGCCACCGTCGGCGGCTGCCGCCGAAGAGGCAGCGGCCCCCTTGGCCGCGGCGGGTCCGGCGGCGCCCGCAGTGGTGGTCGAGTCCCACATGGACGGCGCGGCAGCTGTGAACACCGTCTGACCTGCCGGGTTGGCAGCCTTGATCAGCCCCGTCGTGGCGTCCGTGGACACGTTCAGACCGACGGTGTCGAGCTTGAACTTCAGGGTGGCGAGTTCGGGGTTCTTGGCCGCCGCCGCGGTCTTCACCACCAAGAGCTGCGAGAAGCCCTCGACCTCCGCCTTCAGCTGGAGATCCACATCGGGCAACACGTTCGCGTACGTCGCCACGTTCCCGGCCAGCGTCGGCTTCGGCAGGGCCTTGGGCCAGGTCAGGGACAACGTGCGGCCGTCCTTCACGCCGGACAGCAGCGGGCCGGTGCCCCCGCCGGAGAAGACCACCGAGACCGAGGCCGCCTTGGAGACCACGGTGCCGTTCGCCGCGAACTGCAGCGTCGGGTCGGCAGCCACCCAGGCAGTACCGCGACGCACCCGCACGGTGGTGCCGTACCGCTTCACGGACCACTTTCCGGTGGGCAGTGCCCAGGTGTCCGACGACGCGGTCCGGGCCGAAATCAGCTCGTATGGCTGGCCTGTTTCTTTCGCTTTCTTCAGAGCGAAGTCCTGCTCGCTCATAGAACCGTCGACAACCGGATCGGCCGCCGTAGCAGCGATTGCCGCCGTCGGCTCCAGGACGGCCAATCCGGAGCCAATTATTCCGCCTGCGAGAGCAAGCGAGCATCCAGCCAAGAAAATGCGCCTGCTACGCAGATCTCGACGGGGTGTCCCCTCCGCCATTCAATCCCCCACACATAAAGCCAGCGTATATCCCGCGCGACTCTACCCGGTGGCGCCGACAGGCTGCAGGCCGCTCCACCTGCACGTTTGCAGGACACATGGCACGCATGTCCGATTTTGGGACAGTAGATCACATATATATTTCCTTGCTCCGACGTGCCCGTTTCACGCACCAGAGGCACGACCATAAAGTCAGTGCCTCCTGTTAGTCTGCGCCCGAATATCCAAAATCGCAGTTGGGGTGGGGTGTGAGAAGATTTCGCATGCGAGGACTTTCGGCAGCATTGGCTGCCGCTGTTCTCGCGAGCGTGCTGCCCAGCGCAGCCGTAGCAGCGGAAGGCAAGAATGGCCCGCCGCTGCCGGCGCTCAAGCAGCCGAAAGCGGTCAAGGTGACCAAGGTCGCCACCGGGGGTGCCAAGCGCCGGGACGCGGCCGCAGAGAATTCGAAGAACAAGCAGAAGACGAAGGCCAGTTGGCCGTCGGCCGGTTCGGCCGAGGTCTCCCTGGCCACCGGCGGGCAGGCCGGCAGGCTGCCGGTCGTGCTCTCCCCGGCAGCGGCGGGCCTGTCCAAGTCCGTCCTGCTGAAGAGCAGCCCGGCGGTCGGCATCACGGATCCGGGCCGGGTCAAGGTCGCGGTCGCCGATCACGGTGCCGCCCGCAAGGCCGGCATCGACGGCGTCCTGCTCTCGCTGGCCCGCACGGACGGCGCCGCACGCACCGTCCCGGCCGAGGTGGAGGTGGACTACAGCTCCTTCCGCCAGGCCTACGGGGGTGACTACGCCGCGCGTCTGCACCTGGTGGAGCTGCCGGCGTGTGCGCTGACCACTCCCGAACGCGCGGAGTGCCGTACCCAGAAGCCGCTGCAGACGAAGAACGACACCCGTGCGGGCAAGCTGTCCGCCAAGGTCGACACGGCCGGCGCGCCGGCAGCAGCGGCGAAGACCGGCAAGGGTCCGCAGTCCGCGCCGGCAGCAGCGACCGCGGGAGCCACCGTCCTGGCCGCCACGGCCGGCGCATCCGGCCCCACGGGCGACTACAAGGCGACCTCGCTCCAGCCCTCGGGTTCCTGGAACGCGGGCGGCTCGACCGGTGCGTTCTCCTGGTCCTACGGCATCGGCGTGCCGACCGTGCCCGGCGGCCTCGACCCGAAGATCTCGCTGGCTTACAGCTCCCAGAGCGTGGACGGCCGCACGTCCGCCTCGAACACCCAGGCCTCCTGGATCGGCGACGGCTGGTCCTGGGAGCCCGGCTTCATCGAGCGGAAGTACAAGTCCTGCGAGGACGACAAGACCGGCGGGACGAACACCACCAAGGTGGGCGACCTGTGCTGGTTCAACGACAACGCCACTCTCTCGCTCGGCGGCAAGTCGACCGAGCTGGTGTACGAGAAGGACAAGGGCTGGCACCCGGCGTCCGACTCGGGCGAGAAGGTCGAGAAGCTGACCGGCGCCTCGAACGGCGACAACGACGGTGAGCACTGGCGGGTCACCACGATCGACGGAACCCAGTACTACTTCGGCCTGAACCGCCTGCCGGGGTGGAAGGACGCCTCGACGCCGACGACGAACTCCGCCTGGACGGTCCCGGTCTTCGGCAACCAGTCGGGGGAACCCTGCTACAACTCCTCCTTCGCATCCGGATGGTGCCAGCAGGCCTGGCGCTGGCAGCTGGACTACGTGGTCGCTCCCGGTGGGGACGCGATGGCGTACTACTGGAAGACCGAGACGAACAACTACGGCCGGAACGTTTCCTCGACGACCGGCAAGGCCACGGTCACCCCGTACATCCGCGGCGGCTGGCTGGACCACATCGACTACGGTCTGCGCAACGACTCCGTCTACACCGCGAAGGCGATGGGACAGGTCACCTTCGACGTGTCCGAGCGCTGCCTCAACAGCTGCGGCACCTTCGACGAGGCGAACGCGAAGAACTGGCCGGACTCACCCTTCGACCTGTTCTGCAAGGACGGCTCGACGGAGTGCAAGGACCAGTACTCGCCCACGTTCTGGTCTCGGATGCGCCTGACCGGCATCAACACCAAGATGCTCACGGGTGGCGCGTACCAGGACGTCGACTCCTGGGCCCTCGAACAGAGCTTCCCGCCCTCGGGCGACGGCATCTCCACCCCGATGTGGCTGAAGTCGATCAAGCGGACGGGCAAGGCCGGCGCCGGGGCGGACGTCCCGCTTCCGCCGGTGACCTTCGCGGGCGAGCAGCGGCCCAACCGCGTCGACAAGACGGGCGACGGCCTGGCTCCGTTCATACGCCTGCGCATGTACCAGGTCACCACCGAGACGGGCGGCACCATCGGGGTCACGTACTCCCAGCCCGACTGCACCGACACGACGCTGCCCAAGCCGGACGAGACGAACACCACCCGCTGCTACCCGGTGAAGTGGGTGTTCGAGGGCGACACGGCGAAGCTCGACTGGTTCAACTCCTACGTGGTCACCCAGGTCGTCGAGGGCGACAACCTGGCCGACTCCCCGGACAAGGTCACCTCGTACGACTACCTGGGCGGGGCCGCCTGGGCGAAGAGCACCGACGAGTTCACGAAGTCCGAGAACCGGGTCCACTCCGTCGCCCGCGGTTACGAGCGGGTCCAGACCCGTACCGGTGCCGCGAACGACGCCAAGTCCCTCTCGGAGACGCGCTACTTCCGAGGTCTGGACGGCAAGGAGGTCAAGGATTCGGCCGGCGTCGCGGTCATCGACCGCGAGGAGTTCGCGGGCACGCCGCGCGAGACGGCGACGTACAACGGCGACGACACCACGAAGCTCGTAACCGCCACCTCCACCACCCCCTGGCGTTCGGCCGCGGTGGCCACGAGGAAGCGCGACGGCCTGCCGGACCTGGTCTCGTACAAGACCGGCACGGAGAAGCAGTCCACCCGTACCACGGTCACCGGCGGTGTCAGCACGGTCGAGTCGACCAGCCACTTCGACGAGTACGGCATGATCGACTCGATCTCCGAGACGGGTGACACGGCGAAGGCCGGCGACGAGAAGTGCACCACCACCTCGTATGCACGCAACAAGGACACGTGGATTCTGAACAAGGTCAGCCGCGTGGAGACCGTCGCCGTTGCCTGCGGCGCGGCGGTGAACCGACCGGCCGACGTCGTCAAGGACGTCCGGACGTACTTCGACAACGGTGCGCTGGGAGCGGTCCCCGGTCCCGGCTTGACGACGAAGATCGAGACGATCAACGCCAAGGGCGACGGCTACGACCCCGTTTCGTCCGTGCCGAGCACGTGCGGTGCCGCGAAGAACCAGCTCTGCTACGACATCTACGGCCGCCAGCTCGCGTCCGCGGATCCGTACGGCCAGATCACCACGACGCTCTACACCCCGGCCACCGGTGAGGCGCCGACTTCGCTGGTCGTCACCAACCCCAAGGGCCACGTCACCAGCTCGGTCATAGACCCGCTGCGCGCCCAGCCGCTCCAGGCGACCGACGCCAACGGCAAGGTCACCACCACGGAGTACGACGCGCTGGGCCGTGTGACGAAGGTCTGGGCACCGAACCGTGCCGCCGCGACCTATCCGGACGCACCGAGCAGCAGCTTCGACTACCTGATCCGCAACGACGGCCCGGTGGTCGTGACGTCGAAGACGCTCACCCACGACTACAAGTACGCCGTCTCCTATTCCATCCAGGACGGCCTGCTGCGCGAGCGGCAGACCCAGACGCAGTCGCCCGACCTGGCCGGTCGGCTGATCAGCGAGACCTTCTACAACACCCTCGGTCAGGCGTGGCGCACCTCGGGCGTCTACTACGCCGAAGGCACGCCTACCGGGCAGCTGGTGACGGGGCAGGAAGCCGCCTATCCGGCCTCCGCGGACACCCTGTACGACGGTGTGGGGCGCGTCACGGCGGTCATCGCGAAGAAGTTCGGCACGGAGACCAAGCGGACCACCACGACGTACACGGGTGACACGACCACGGTCGTCCCCCCGGAGGGCGGCACGCCCAGCACGACCGTGGTGGACGCCCTCGGCCGTACGGTCGAGCTTAAGCAGTACACGGACCCTGCTCTCACGACCTCGCAGTCGACCCTGTACGCCTACGACACCGCCGGAAGGCTGGCCCAGGTCACCGACCCGAGCCAGGCGAAGTGGACCTACGTCTACGACGTCAGCGGCCAGCAGATCGAATCGACCGACCCGGACAAGGGCACCACCAAGACGGTCTACGACGTCGGCGGCCGTCCCACCGACGTCACCGACGCCCGCAACATCACGCTGCACACCGACTACGACGAGCTGGGCCGTGTCACGGCCACCAAGCAGGGCACCACGACCCTCACCGCGACGGTCTACGACACGGTGGCGAAGGGCCAGCCGACAAAGTCGACGCGATTCGTCGACGGCAAGGCGTTCGAGTCGGAGGTCCTTTCCTACAACGACCTCTACCAGCCACTGGCCACGAAGGTGACCATCCCCGCCACCCCCGACACCGGGGCGCTGGCCGGCACCTACCAGTGGACCAACACCTACAACATCAGCGGTCAGGTCCTGACCACGAAGCAGCCGGCCATGGGCGACCTGCCCGCGGAAACCGTCGGCAGCACCTACAAATCGGTCTCCGGCCTCCTCAACACCATGGGGGCCGGCAGCAGCCGCCTGGTCTCGGCCATGACGTACGACCACTTCGGCCGCAGCACGCGGCAGGAACTGGGCGCGGCGGGCCAGCGGCTGTACCGCTCGACGGAGTACGACGAGCACACGGGCGCGGTCACCCGCGCGTACACGGACCGCGATGTCGCGCCTCAGCGCATCGAAGACACCAAGTACGGCTACAACCCGGCGGGGGCCATCACCTCGATCGCCGCGGCCTACGGCCAGGACACCACGCGTAGCACCGACACCCAGTGCGTCAACCTCGACGCGCTCAACCGCATCACGCAGGCCTGGACCAACAAGGGCGAGACCTGCGCCGCCACCCCGTCGGCCACGGTCATCGGTGGCGAGGACCCGTACTGGACCACGTACACCTACGACGCGGTCGGCAACCGCAAGACGGAAGCCAAGCACAAAACGGCCTCCGGCCCCACGGCGGACACCGTCCGCACCTACACCCCGCCCACCGCCGGCAAGCACGACCTGCTCAAGGTCACCCAGACCGGCACCGACCCTCACGAGGAGACGTTCACCTACGACGCCTCGGGCAACACCAAGAGCCGCAAGACCAGCGGGAGCGCCGAAACCCAGTACCTCACCTGGGACGTCGAGGGTCACCTGAAGTCCCTCGACCAGGGCACGTCGAGCAGCTCCTTCCTTTACGACACGAGCGGCCAGCGCCTGCTCCGCAAGGACTCGACGGGTACCACTCTCTACCTCCCGGGCGGCAACGAACTCCGCCTGGACAAGGCCGGCACGGTCAAGGCGACGCGCTATTACGGCGATGTCGCCATGCGGGAGAACGGCAAGCTGACGTTCCTCCTGTCCGACCACCACGGCACGGGCACCACCCAGATCACGGCGGACACCACGCAGGCGGTCACCCGCCGCAAGACGGGGATCTTCGGCGAGGAACGCGGCACAAAGCCCACGACGTGGGCGGGTGACAAGGGCTTCGTCGGCGGCACCAAGGACACCGACACCGGCCTGACCCACCTGGGCGCCCGCGAGTACGACCCGCTGATCGGCCGCTTCGTCTCGGTCGACCCGATCATGGACCTGACGAAGTCGCAGCAGATGCACGGCTACGTCTACTCCAGCAACAACCCGGTCTCCCTGACCGACCCGTCGGGCCTCCAGGAAACCGACTGCTATTACGGCCACTGCGACGGCCACCTCAACCCCCGCGACGACAAGAAGGATGCGAACGACCCGACCCGCAAGAAGCCGATATCGGGCGGTTACGACAACCCGCACAACAACGGCCGCCCGACCATCAACGACCGCTACTGGCTCACGCCGAACCTGAAGCCGATTCCGCTGCCGAAGAAGAACGTTCTGAAATTCATTCAGATCTATCGGCAGAACCTGAATATTCAACTGAAGTTCACAGTGGAGGACTCGCCGGAGGCCCTCTGGGTCGCCCAGACGACAGCAATGCTCAACGCATGCGAGAAGGTCGACTGCAGAGGCGAAGACCTGGCTCGCGTCACCATGCTCAACCAAGAGGCGAAGCTGGCAAGCGGAGATGTGGCGCCATACGACATCCCCGGCGGCAGTCCTGGCGGAATCAGACTTCGCGATGGACTGAGGGAGAATGGCAAAGTAAGGACTGGGGGATCCAACTGCTTCCTCGCCGGCACGGCCGTCCTGATGGCCGATGGGACCACCAAGAAAATTGAAGAGATTTCGGTCGGCGACGAAGTCCTCGCCGTGGACCCAAGGAGCGGCGAATCCGGACCGCATGCCGTAACCCAGCTGATCCAGTCGCAGGGCCAGCGGGACCTCAACGAACTGTCGATCGAAACACCGACGGGCACTGAGCAGCTCACCGCCACGCACGACCACCCGTTCTGGTCCCCCAAGGACAACAGCTGGATCCACGCCGGAGACCTCACTCCTGGCATAAGCCTTCTCACCGACGAAGGCGAAGAGGTCCGCATCACGGGCAACCGGGCTTTCACCGAGTATGTGAAGACGTACAACTTCACTGTCTCAGGCGTGCACACGTACTATGTGCTGGCGGGAAAAACTGCCGTACTAGTCCACAATTCATGCGAACCGATCGTAGCCAATGGCGCCTCACTTGAGGGCATGACGGTGTCCGAAATGACACGGATTCAGAACGCCGCCAACAGCAGGGGGGTGAGTATTGCGGTTGTTGGAAGTCGCGTCAAGGGGCCCAGGTCAACGAGCAACCCGAACGGATACCACGCAGAGTCGGACTGGGACTACGTGATTACCGGCATAAATAGCCGCACAAAAAGCAGGATCTCAAGCTCCCTGCCAAAGGCAGACGTGAGTCTCGGCAGGGGAAGAAGGCAGGACATATTCACCGGCCAATTGGTGGAAACCGAACCCTACGTAATGTTTCACCCCCAGAGGTAGATGATGCAGCAGCGCAAGAACGAAAGCCGACTCCTGGCAATTGACGGAAACTACGCCGTCGTTCAGGTCGGGGGCAGGAACTTTCCCGCCGCCGCCATACAGGGAGATTCCCTCAAAATTCTCCAGGAAACTCTACAGGAACTAGCCGACTCTCTTGATTCCGGCGACATCGAGGAAGCGAGATTTCCACTGAGGGAAGCGAAAGAAACCGTCGATGAATTGCTGGACCTGTACGAAAAAACTTCCCGTCAACTTGGCTTCAAGTTGCCATATGGAACCTAGCCCAACAGCGTCGGACAGCTGATACTGGCGGGCCGCCCTTCGCGGTGGCCCGCCACGAGCCGATGGGTACGAGAGCCCGCTGGTACGCTGATACATATCGAGTGGTGTCGTCTCCGAGGGAACCGTCTTCGAACCGCGGCTCGGTCTCCAGATGGCTGCGATGGACGCCACGGTCCGAGCTTCGTCCCGGGCCTACATGCCCGCGGCCACGGCAGAAAGAGGCCGTTCTCCAGCTACATGCCGAAGCACGCACATTCGGCTTCAAGGCTCGCGCCTAGGGTCTGTTGTGAAAGCGGATCTTGTTCGTTGATGATCACGTCCTGTGGGACGTGGGGATCTGACGAATGGGCAGTGGGCCCGGCTTGAGCCGTTGCTGCCGCAGGGCATCAAGCCGGGCCGGCCGCAGGTATGGACGCGGCGGCAGCTGATAGACGGCATACGGTGGCGGACCCGCACCGGCGCCCCCTGGCGTGATGTGCCCGAACGCTACGGGCCCTGGGACCGGGTCTACGACCTGTTCCGGCGCTGGCAGCGAGACGGCACGTGGTCCCGGATCCTTACCCAGCTCCAGGCCGAGGCGGACGCCAACGGCCTGATCACCTGGGACGTCAACGTCGACTCCACCGTCTGCCGGGCTCACCAGCACGCCGCCGGAGCGGCCAAAGGGGGGACCTCCAGAAGGAGCCGCCCGGCGGAGTCTTCGTCGAGCCGGCCGACCACGGACTTGGACGCTCCCGCGGCGGGCTGACCAGCAAAATCCACCTTGCGGTCGACAGGGGCAGAAGCCCTTGTCGGTGGTCATTACTGCCGGGCAGCGGGGTGACTCGCCGCAGTTCGAGCCGGTCCTGGAGGCGATCCGGGTGCCACGGCTCGGGTTCGGCAGGCCGCGCAAGCGCCCGAACCGCGTCCGTGCGGACAAGGCGTACGACTCCCGCAGCAACCGCGTCTACCTGCGCAGACGCGGTATCAAGGCCACCATTCCCGTGCCCGCGGACCGGGTCCGCAACCGCCTCAAACGCGGTTCCCGCGGCGGGCGGCCGCCGAAGTTCGACAAAAACGACTACAAGCAGCGGCACGCCGTCGAGTGCGGGATCAACCGCCTCAAGCGCCACCGGGCCGTGGCCACCCGGTTCGACAAACTCGCCGTCCGCTACGAAGCGACCGTGCTGGTCGCAGCCATCAACGAATGGCTGTGACCAGCACTTTCACAACAGGCCCTAGGGCTTGCCGAGACCACTGTCGTGAGTAGACAACCTGTCTCCAGTGCGTCAATGTAGCGCAGTGCCGCCTCCCGCTACTGAGCACCCGCACAGCTGATGCTCAGGATATCCGGTCGGCAGCTTCAGTCACTCACTCCGCCGTTGCGCGGTGGCGAGCACGCCATGGAGGTATCCCCCGAGTTCCTGCCGAATGGCTGGACAGGAACTCAGGTTTGTTTCACGCTTTCGCTCAGGCGTCCCAGAGGGTGGCGAAGGTCAGGAGGTCTTCGCGGTATTCGATGCGGGTGGTCCAGTCTTCGGGCCAGGCCGCGGCGCCGAGGTGGGCTCCGGCGAAGGCGCCGGCGAGGGCGGCTATGGAGTCCGAATCGCCTGCCGTGCAGGCGGCGCGGCGCAGGGCCGTGACCGGGTCCTCCGGGAAGAGCAGGAAGCACTGGAGGGCCGTGGCGAGGGCCTCCTCCGCGATCCAGCCGTCCCCGGTGGTGAGGCACGGGTCCGTTTCCGGGGAGGGGTGCTTCAGGGCTGCTGCCAGGCGGTTCAGCGCCTCCAGGCATTCGTCCCAGCCGCGGGCGATGAAGGACTCCGGGGTGGCGTCCGCGGTCGTGCGCATCCACAGGTCGCCGAGCCAGCGCTCGTGGTAGCGGGTGCGGTTGTCCAGGGCGTACGAGCGCAGGCGCCCCACCAGGCCCGTCACCTCCGTGCCCTGGGCCAGCAGGTACACCGCCCGGGCCGTCAGGTCCGAGGCCGCGAGGGCGGTGGGGTGGCCGTGGGTCAGGGCCGACTGGAGCTGGGCCGCGCCGGCGCGCTCCTCGTCCGTCCAGCCGGGGACCAGGCCGACCGGCGCCACCCGCATGTTGGCCCCGCAGCCCTTGGAGTCGATCTGGCTGGCGTCCCGCCAGTCCCGGGAGGGGTCGTTGAGGAGACTGCACGCCACCAGACAGGTGCGGCCCGGGGCCCTGTTGTTCTCCGGGGAGTGGTACCAGTCCACGAACTCTGAGCGGACCGGGCCGGTGAGGCGGTGGGGATCCACGGGTGCGGCCTCCGTCGCCGTGCGGATGCCGCGGGCCAGGGCCAGGGTCATCTGGGTGTCGTCCGTGACGATCGCGGGGCGCGGCAGCCGCATCTGCCGCCACGGGCCCGTCTTCGCCAGGATCGACGGGACGTCGTTGAACTCCGTCGGGAAGCCCAGGGCGTCGCCCAGGGCCAGGCCCAGCAGGGCTCCCGTGGCCGCCCGCTTGTGCAGGGTCATGGCGCGTTTCCTTCCGTGGGGCGGAGCAGGGGCGGGTGCAGGGTGGTCGCCGGGCCCGCCCGGTACAGGGCGGCCGGTTTGCCGCGGCCGCCGGTCAGCCGGGCGGCTCCGGGTACGGCCTCGACGAAGCCGGGGGTCGCGAGGACCTTGCGGCGGAAGTTGGGGCGGTCCAGGGCGGTGTCCCAGACCGTCTCGTAGACGGACTGGAGCTCGCCGAGGGTGAATTCGGGCGGGCAGAAGGCCGTGGCCAGGCAGGTGTACTCCAGCTTCGCGCCGATCCGGGAGCGGGCGTCGGCCAGGATCACCGCGTGGTCGAAGGCCAGGCCGGGGGTGCCGTCCACCGGCACCCAGCGGGCGCGGTCGGCGTCACCGCCGCCTCCCGCGGCCGGCTCGGGCATGTCCGGGACCAGGGCGGTGAAGGCCACCGAGACCACCCGCATCCGCGGATCGCGGTCGGGGTCGCTGTACGTACGCAGCTGCTCCAGGTGGAGTCCGGAGACGACCGGCTCGGGCAGGCCGGTCTCCTCGGCCAGTTCGCGCCGGGCGGCCGCCTCCGCGGACTCGCGGGGCAGCAGGAACCCGCCGGGGAGCGCCCAGGCTCCGGCGTACGGGTCCTGCCCGCGCCGGATCAGCAGCACGTGCAGCGCCCCGCCGCGGACCGTGAAGACCGCCAGGTCGACCGTCACCGCGAACGGCTCGAACGCGGACCGGTCGTAGCCCTTCACCGGTTCTCCGGCAGGGGGTCCGCGAAGTGCCAGCCGCGGTCGAGCAGTTCGTCCACGGCGGCGACCGCCGTCTTCAGCCGCGCCTCGCGGTCCCCGCGCACGACGAGGAAGCGCCTGCCGGTCCGGTGGAGCTCCTCGCGGAAGCGGTCCGTCATCCAGGGCCGCAGGTGCGGCCCGTCGCGCAGGCCGTCGTCCTCGAAGGGGACGTCCGCGTGGTCGGTCAGAAGGTACAGGTCGCGGGGCCGCAGGGCGGCGATCCGCTCGACCTCCGCATGGCGGCCCCCCACGTACCGCTCGTGCCAGATGCCGGTCGCGAAGGAGTCCGTGTCGCAGAAGAGGACGGGCGAGCCGGCACGGGCGGCCTGCTCCTCGTCCTCGTCCTGCCTGCGCGCGATCAGCGGGAACTCCTCCGCGGTGAAGGAGACGTCCTCCCACGTGGCCGCCGGGTCCGCCGCGCGCGCCGCCGCCAGCTTCTGCTCGCTGTACGTGCGCCCGTACTCGGCAACCCAGCCCGTCGCGGCCCACACCCCGCCGCGGCCCCGGTAGTGGGCGGCCAGGTCCTGCGAGAGCGTCGTCGTGCCGGTGGACTCGGCGCCGAGTACGACGACCCGCCGGGCGAGGGAGGCCCGTACGGCCGGGCCCAGGTACTCCCAGCAGCCGGCCGGGTCCGCCCGCACGGCCGTCCCGGACACCGGGAAGCGGATCCGGTCGGGGTCCACGCAGACCTCCTCGGCGCCGAACCGCCGGGCGAGCTCGGCGCCGTACGCCTCGGAGGTGAAGACCGCGTCCACCGGGCCGGGCACCGCGCCGCGGAAGACGGCCATGTGGGCCTCCCAGACCGCGGGGTCGTGCAGGTCGACCGGGATGTCGTCCACCGCCCCGACGACCTCGGCCCCCGGATGGGCCTCGCGCATCCACGCCACCCGGTCGGCGAGCGGCACCGACTCCACGGAGGCCGCGCACACCAGCACCGTCAGCCGCTCGCACTGCGCCTGCGCGGTGCGCACCAGGTGGTGGTGGCCGGCGTGCGGCGGGTAGAACTTGCCGAGGACCAGCCCGTGCCCGTACCGCCTGCGCTCCGTGCCCGGCGTGCCGTCCGTGCCGTGCCCGTCGTGCGTGCCCTGCCTGTCGTGCGTGCCGTTCATGCGGCCGCCCCCGCGCTCTGCGCCGTACGGGCGCCGCGCGCCGGGAGCGTACGCCGCCAGCCGAGCAGCCCGACCACGCACAGCGCGAGGAAGCCGGCGTACAGGACGGAGGTCAGGTACAGCCCCTTGTAGGCGTAGAGCGGGATGTAGACGAGGTCCGCGGCGATCCACAGCCACCAGGACTCGACGAGCTTGCGGCACTGGCCGTACGTGGCGGTGAGCGAGAGCGCGGTGGTCAGCGCGTCCCAGAACGGGACGGTCGAGTCCGTGGCCCGGTCGAGCAGGAGCGTGAGGGCGAGCACCCCCACCGCCCCCGCCGCGGCCAGCGCGGCCCATTCGGTGCGGGTGGTGCGGCGCACCGGAAGGGCTCCGGCGGTTCCTGGTCCACCCCCGTGGGTCCAGGACCACCAGCCGTACGCGGCGAGGGCGATGAAGACGATCTGCAGTCCGGCGTCGGCGTACAGGCCGGACCCGGTGAACAGCACGATGAAGAAGACGTTGTTGGCGATGCCGATCGGCCAGTTGGCGATGTGCTGCCGGGCGACGAGCCAGACGCACAGGGCTCCGGTCGCGAAGCCGAGGACCTCGGTCCAGCTGATGGTCCAGCTCATGACGCGCCCCCTCCTTTAATAGTCATCCTGACTATAAACAGGGGTGGGGGTGCACGGCAAGGTCTCGGACATGCCGAAAGCCCGTACCGCCGGGGGCAGTACGGGCTTTCGGGGCGTGCGGGGCGTGCCCGCGCGCGGGGCTGCCTACAGGCCGACCTCGCGCATCAGCATGCCGACCTCGGTGTTCGTCAGGCGGCGCAGCCAGCCGGACTTCTGGTCGCCCAGCTCGATCGGCCCGAAGGAGGTCCGTACGAGCTTCTCGACGGGGAAGCCGGCCTCGGCCAGCATCCGGCGGACGATGTGCTTGCGGCCCTCGTGGAGGGTCACCTCGACCAGGTAGTTCTTGCCGACCTGGTCGACGACGCGGAAGTTGTCCGCGCGCGCCCAGCCGTCCTCGAGCTCGATGCCGTCCTTGAGGCGCTTGCCGATGTCGCGCGGCAGGGAGCCGGTGATCGCGGCGACGTAGGTCTTCTGCACGCCGTACTTGGGGTGCGTGAGGCGGTGGGCCAGCTCACCGTGGTTGGTGAGGAGGATGATGCCCTCGGTCTCGGTGTCGAGCCGGCCCACGTGGAACAGGCGGGTCTCGCGGTTGGTGACGTAGTCGCCGAGGCACTGGCGGCCGTCCGGGTCCTCCATGGTGGAGACGACGCCGGCCGGCTTGTTCAGCGCGAAGAACAGGTACGACTGGGTGGCGACGGTCAGGCCGTCGACCTTGATCTCGTCCTTGGGCTGGACCCGCTTGCCCTGCTCGGTGACGATCTCGCCGTTGACCTCGACACGGGCCTGCTCGATCAGCTCCTCGCAGGCGCGCCGCGAGCCCATGCCGGCCCGGGCGAGGACCTTCTGCAGCCGCTCGCCCTCCTGCTCGGCGCCCGGGAAGGTCTTCGGGGTCCGGATGACCGGCTTGTTCGCGTACCGGTCCCGTACGCGCTCCTCGATCCGGGCGTCGAGCTCGCGCGAGCGGGAGGGCGCGCCGTAGCCGCCGCGCTGGCCGCCGCCCTGCCCCTGGCCGCGCGCGCCCGCACCCGGGCCCTGGCCGCGGCGTCCGCCGGCGCCCTGCCCGGGCTTCTTCGGGCCGCCCTTGGCTCCGCCCCGGGCGTCGGCGCCGCGGGCGCCGCGGCTGCGCTCGCCCTCGGGGCCGACGTCGTACAGGCGCTCCTCGGGGCGCGGGCGGCGCGGACGCTGCGGCGCGCCGCCCGCCCGGTCGTCGCGCGCGTTGCCGGCGCCGCGGTAGTTGCCGCGTCCGCGTCCGTCTCCGCTCTTGCGGCTGCCGCCGCCGCCCGTGTTCCGGTTGCCGCCGTTGCCGTTACCGCTGCTTCGCATCAAAGTTCCGTCGTCTTGTCGTCTTCTTCGGTGTCCGGTGCGTCCGGATCGAACGACGGAACACCTTCCTGCGTCTCGGCTTCGATCGCGTCCGCCTCGGGGAGGAAGGGCGCGAGCTCCGGGAGCTCGTCCAGGCCTCGCAGGCCCATCCGCTCCAGAAAGTAGTTCGTCGTCCTGTACAGGATCGCACCTGTTTCGGGTTCCGTGCCCGCCTCGGCCACCAGACCCCGCTGCAGGAGGGTGCGCATGACCCCGTCGCAGTTCACTCCGCGCACCGCCGAGACGCGCGAGCGGCTCACCGGCTGGCGGTACGCGACGACTGCGAGGGTCTCCAGCGCCGCCTGGGTGAGGCGGGCCTGCTGGCCGTCCAGGACGAAGCGCTCGACGGCGGACGCGTACGCGGGCCGGGTGTAGAAGCGCCAGCCGCCGGCGACGAGCCGCAGCTCGAAGCCGCGCCCCTGGACGGTGTACTCGTCGGCCAGCTCGCGCAGGGCGCCGGCAACCTCCCGCGGGGTGCGGTCGAGGACCTTCGCGAGGTGGGCCTCGGTCGCGGGCTCGTCCACGACCATGAGGACGGCCTCCAGGGCGGGCTTCAGCGGGGGCCGGTCCGTACCGCTGTCCGTACCGCTGCCCGTCCCGCCGGCCGTTCCGCTGCCCGCCGCGCCGCTGCCGCTCATTCCTTGTCCTCCACGATCCGGTCGAACTCGTCGGTGACGGCGGGCATGCCGTCGCCGTCCCCGCCGCTCCAGCGGACGGTGAGCGTCCGCAGTGCCTCCTCCTGCTCCAGCGCGACCGCCTTCTCCCGGTAGAGCTCCAGGAGGGCCAGGAAGCGGGCGACGACGGTCAGGGTGTCGTCCGTGTCCTCGGTGAGCTCCTGGAAGGTCGCCGCGCCGCGGGCCTTGAGGAGGGCGACGACCACGGCCGCCTGCTCGCGCACGCTGACCAGGGGGGCGTGGATGTGGTCCACGTAGACCTGGGGCTCGGCCTTGGGCTGCATGGCCTTCACAGCGAGGCGGGCGAACCCTTCGGCGCCGATGCCGATCACCACCTCGGGGAGCAGGTCGGCGTGGTGGTCCTCGAGGCCGACGGTGCGGGGGTGGCGGCGGCCCTCGTCCTCGGCCCGCTGCTCGAAGATCGCGGCGATCTGTTTGTACGCACGGTACTGGAGCAGGCGCGCGAAGAGCAGGTCGCGGGCCTCGAGGAGGGCGAGGTCGGCCTCGTCCTCGACCTCGGCGGCCGGGAGCAGGCGGGCCGTCTTGAGATCGAGCAGGGTCGCGGCGACGACGAGGAACTCGGTGGTCTGGTCGAGGTCCCACTCCGGGCCCATGGCGCGGATGTGCGCCATGAACTCGTCGGTGACCTTGGACAGGGCCACCTCGGTGACGTCGAGCTTGTGCCGGGAGATCAGCTGGAGGAGGAGGTCGAAGGGCCCCTCGAAATTGTCGAGCCGCAGCGTGAACCGGCCGTCGGGGGCGTACTCGGCGGAGCCGCCGCCGTCGCCCGGCGCCGCGGGCGCGGGTCCGCCCGCCGGGCCGGGGGCCCCGGCGGACTCCCCCGCCGGCCCTGCGACCGCGACGCCGTCCGGTGCGGGGGCGGGCTCGTCCGCGCGGGAGGCCCGGGCCGGCGCACCGGGTCCGGCCTGCGGGGCCTCGCCGACGTGCCGCCCGGCGGGATCGCCTTGCCGGGCGGCCCGGACGCGTCCTGCCGGGGCGGTGGTCCCGGGGGAGTCCTCCGGGTCCGGCCGGTCGTCCGGCCGGGCGGGGCGGGCGGCCCCGAGCTCCGGGGCCCCGGTCGGCGCGGGGGCGTCCCCGGGCTCCTCGGCGCGTACGACGGTGGGGGGCCCAGGCGGGGTCTGGGCGGGCGCGTGGGGCGCCCGGGGCTCCCGGGACGCCTCGGCCTCCGTACGCCGCTCAGCGGGCGCGTCAGGGGCTGCGGGGGCGGCCGGGACGCCCGGGCCGCGACCCAGGGGGCGGCGGGTCGAGCGTCCGGGTTCGGCGGGAGAGGGCATCGCGGTCCAGGTTGGTACGGATGGAGCGGCCGGGCGGGCCACGCCCAAGGCTGCCACGAACGGCGCCCCTCGCGGCCCGCGGACCCGCCCCCGGGCCCCGCCGCTCCGCGCGGGCTGCCCGGGCCCGGAGACCGCACCACGAAGCGGGCGCCGGCCCGGATCACGGCTCGTACCGGGCCGGGGGCCGCCGCTGCGCGGAGCGGCCCCTCCCCGCCCTTCCCCGTTCCCCGGGGCTCCGCCCCGGACCCCCGCCCGCTTCCGTAGCAGGAGGTCGCCACCGTCCGGCCCCGACGGCGATGGAGGCGCGGAGTCTGGGGCGAAGCCCCACGGGGAAGCCAGGCCCCACGTCGGCTGGCCCCGCCCGCTTCCGGAGCGGGAGGTCGGCGAAATCCCTCGCCGGAGACCGGGGCGCGGGGGCCGGGGCGGAGCCCCAGGCGAGTCGGGTGCGGCGGGCAGGAGCGCGGGCTGCCGTCTGGCCCCGGCTTCGGGTGCGGGAGCGGGAGCAGGGCAAGGGCCCTCGGGGCTCCGGTGGCGCGGCGCCCGGAAGCAGGCGCGCGGTCAGCGGCCGCGGAGGCGGCGGACCAGGATGCTGGCGTCGCCGCGGGATTCCAGGTCGGCCAGGACGACCGCGACCGCCTCGCGGACGATGCGGCCGCGGTCCACCGCGAGGCCGTGTTCGCCGCGGAGCACCAGGCGGGCGTGCTCCAGGTCCATAAGCTCCTCGGCGGAGACGTAGACCGTGATCTTCTCGTCGTGCCGTTCGCGCCCGCTGGGCCGCCGGTTCGCCCCACGGCCCTGGGACTTGCCCCGGGCCCCCCGGGAGGCCGGCGCGGGGGCCCCGGTCGCGGTGACAGAACCTTCCTGCGGCCGCCTCGGCGCGCCCAGCACCGGCCCGAGGCCCAGCGCGAGCTCCGCGTAGACGACGACGTACGCCATCAGCCGCGGCCGCGGCCGGACCAGGGCCTCGAAACCGC